>CAZKXR010000005.1:0-89045 GCA_964556935.1 uncultured Nitrososphaera sp. | reverse complement strand
AGGCGCCTTACGTATCTGACCATAAATTGTATAAATCCATTTAAACTAATTAAACATTATTTTTATATTGACTGCCGGTTATAAACAGATGAATGGCATCAGCGGTGATAACGGTCCCGTTAGCTGTAGCCAGAGCTTTCAGTCCAGGCCACATAACGGGATTCTTTGAAACTGCCTGCAAAGAAGAGCACAACCCGCTTTACATGGGGTCAAGGGGCGCCGGCTTTTCCATAGACAGGGGCATATCAACTTCTGTTTATGTTTATGAGGGCAAATCCGGTTCGGAGATACTGATAAACGGCAGGGTTGTAAAACCGCAAAAGGCCGAAGTCTCTCAATGGGTTATTGACCATTACCTCAGCAATGCCGACAGGCCGTATTTTGTCAGGGTAGAACACGATATCGACATGCCAGTTGGTTTTGGCCTCGGCTCTAGCGGCGCGGCTGCCCTGAGCCTCTCTTATGCTCTAAACGAGGCCCTTGGTTCAAAGTTGAGCACCGTCGAGGCTGCACAGCTGGCCCACAAGGCAGAGATTGTCTGCAGAACGGGCCTTGGCACCGTTATTGCAGAATTTGCTGGTGGCTTTGAGATGCGCACCGGTCTTGGCGCGCCGGGTATTGGCGTCGTTAAAAAGATCGTGCTGGACGGCTACAAGGCGGTTGTCCTCTGCCTTGCGCCCATCTCTACCAAGTCCTTTCTTGCCAGGCGCCTAGCATCAATAGATGGTCTTGGCGGCCGCATGCTCAACAAACTGTCCGAGTCAAGGAGCGTTAATGATTTTATGAATATGTCGTACGAGTTTGCAGACATGCTTGGCCTTACCGATGGGAAATGCAGAAGCCCCGTCAGGGCTCTTAGGGCCAAGGGCTTTGAAGCAAGCGTTGCGCTTTTTGGCGAGACGGTGTTTACCCTTGTGCCAAAAGACCGTGCAGACGAGGCCGCAGAGGCCCTGAACGGATTTGGTGGCACGCTTCTTGTTTGCAACATAGACGACAGAGGGGCAAGGTTGCTCTGAGCCAAAAAATCGCCATCCCAGCAGATCATCCCCGCGCCAAGTCGCTGCATACTAGAGAAAAGCTGGTCGACGGCTTTAAGAAAGGGCTTGTAGTCCCCGAAGGTCTGATTGCCCATGGAAGGGGTGAGGCCTTTGATTATCTTTTAGGCGAAAAGACAACAATCCATGCTAGAAAGGCCATCAAGGCCGCGGCCGCATTGCTCTTGCTGTCAGAGCATCCCGTGCTGTCAATAAACGGCAACGCTGCAGCATTATGCCCAAAGGAAGCAGTCCAACTGTCCGAGGTAACGGGTGCAGGCCTTGAGGTGAACCTGTTTTACAGGACCGAAGAGCGGGAAAACGCTATCAAGGCCGAGCTTGAAAAGCATGGCGCAAAGAAGGTGCTTGGCGTAGGACCCAGAGCATCAGCCAGGATCCCGGAACTGCAGAGCGAGCGCAGAAGAGTGGACCCCGAAGGCATATTCAGAGCCGATGCCGTGTTGGTGCCGCTTGAAGACGGTGACAGGACCGAAGCCCTGGTAAAGATGGGCAAGAAGGTCATAACCGTGGACCTAAACCCGCGATCTAGAACTGCCGAGGCAGCTCATATCACCATCGTCGACAACCTGGTCAGGACCATGCCGGCACTTGTGGAACAGGCCCGCATGCTAAGGGGCCGTGACAGAAAATCGCTGGCAAGAATTGTGAAGGGCTTTAACAACAGGAAGAATCTTGCACAGTCGCTTAGGATCATAAGGAGCAGGGCCTAGTTGCAAGAGCGGAAAAAGATCTCGGTAAACGACCTTGTCGCCATGAAAGGAAGGGAAAAGATAGCAGTCCTTACTGCCTACGATTATTGCTCCGGGCTCATCGCCGACAGGGCCGGCGCTGATGTGCTCCTAGTTGGAGACAGTGCGGCCATGGTCGTCCTTGGATACCCAAGCACGCTTTACATCGGAATGGAGGAGATGCTTGTTTTCTGCGGCGCCGTTGCCAGGGGTGCAAAGCGTCCCATGATAGTAGGCGACATGCCCTTTGGCTCGTACCAGCCTAGCACCAGCATGGCCATTGAAAACGCCGGCAGGTTCATCAAGTCTGGCTGCGACTGCGTCAAGCTGGAAGGCGGCATGGAGATTGCCGACAAGATCCGCTCAATAGTAGACGCAGGTATCCCGGTGATGGGCCACATCGGCCTAAAGCCGCAGACGGCATCGCTTTGGGAGGGCTACAAACTGCAGGGCAGGACTGCCGAATCTGCAACACGGCTTATTGAGGACGCAAAGGCCCTGGAAAAGGCCGGTGTGTTTAGCATCGTTCTTGAGATGGTGGCCAGCGAGGTAGCCGAGATCATCACGAAAAACGTCTCTGTTCCCACCATAGGGATCGGATCTGGAGTAGGCTGCGACGGCCAGGTCCTTGTTCTGCACGACATGCTTGGAATATACGAAAACATCAGGCCTAGGTTTGTAAAGCGTTACTCCGAGCTTTCCAAGTCAATCTTTGATGCCATCTCGGCGTACACGCAGGATGTCAAGGCATCCAGATTTCCAGAGGAGCAGAACACATTTCACATGAGCCCAGAAGAGCTTGACAGACTAAGGAAGATGGGGCGCAAATGAGCAGGTCAGACGAGCACCCATCCAAGGAGATAACCGGCTCTGAAGGAAGCGAGCTGAAGGGAAAAAAGATCGTGCTTTGCATCACCGGAAGCGTGGCAGCGTACCGCGCAATAGACTTGGCCCGGCTTTTGATGCGGCATGGCGCGGACGTTTATCCAGTCATGACCGAATCCACAGCATCGATGCTGTTGCATCCTGACATGATGAAGTGGGCCACAGGCAACGACGTCGTTATCAGGCTGACCGGAGATCTGGAACACATCAGGCTTGCAAACTATGGCATGTCAGACCTCATAATCGTGTATCCGTGCACTGCAAACACCATCAGCAAGGCAGCAAACGGCATAGACGACACGCCGGTTACCTCGGTTCTGAGTGTGGCCCTTGGATCAAAGATCCCCATCGTAGTTGCTCCGGCCATGCACGAAGCGATGTACGAAAACCAGTTCATTGAGCAAAACGTAAGAAAGCTGAAGGAGTACGGCGTAAGATTTGTAGAACCAAGCATAAAAGAGGGAAAGGCAAAGGTAGCCGAGCCGGAGCTGGTTCTGGATGCAGCAATCAACGCGGTCAACGGCCCCGGAATCTTTGCAGGCAAGAAGATCCTGATTACCGCCGGAAGTACTGTAGAGTACATTGACCCGATCCGTGTTATAACCAACCTTAGCTCCGGCAAGATGGGTTTTGCAATTGCAAGGCAGGCTCAGGCCATGGGTGCAGATGTCACCGTCGTCTATGGCCATGGCACTGCAGACGCCGACGGCGTCAGAACCATCAGGGTTACAACCAGCCAGGAAATGCACGATGCTGTTGTTTCAGAACTTGGCAAGAACTATGACGTCGCGATAATGGCCGCCGCAGTTGCGGATTACACACCTGCAACAAAGTCACCAAAAAAGGTCGACACAAGGGCCGGCAGACTGGATCTCTCGCTTGTCTCGACAAAAAAGATCATCGACGAGGTAAAAAAGATCTCCAAAAACACATTCCTTGTGGCGTTCAAGGCTGATTACAATGTTGCAGATTCGGAACTTGCAGAAAAGGCCTACAAAAAACTCAAAGAGTCCGAGGCCGACTTGGTGGTGGCCAACGATCTTGGGAGAAAGGGTTCTGAGGCCGGTTCTGACAGAAACGAGGTGTTGGTAGTAGATAGAGACAAGAAGATCGCTCACATCCCCCTTGACAGCAAAACCGCGGTGGCCAGAAAGCTCCTCGAGATCGTTTCTGAACATTTGAAGAGTCCTTAAATTAGACGCTGCAGAATGAACCGTCCAGTTGTCTTGCAAAGTCTGCAGCGTATACAACGAGAATTTTTTCAAGCAAGAGCTGGTAAGCTGCGTCAGAACATTCTTTTCAAAAGGCATGGTCTCCGTCGGTGGAGGGAACCATAGTTTCAGGTCCAACCACCCAGATAGGATTTGGATAACTCCGTCTGGATATCCAAGATCGCATCTTGTACCTGACGACCTGCTGCTGATAGACCTTGATGGAAACGTCGTACAAGGCAACCTCAGGCCCACGATAGAGGTGCCTTTTCACACTGAGGTTTACAGGGTCAGGCCAGACATTAACGCTGTCTGCCACATCCACAACCCCTATACGCAGGGGTTCTTTTTGGCCTCAAAACTGGTTCCAACCAATATCGACGGCACGTACACACTGGCAGACAAACCACCAATAGAATTTCCCAAGGTTCTGGGCAGTCCAGTTGCAATTGAATACAAGCAGCTTGGATCAAAGGCCCTTGGCAGGGCTGTGGGTATGGCCTGTCGCCTTGAACCGTTGACGCCGGCCGGTGTGATTATACTCCTCAATCACGGCGCCATTGGAATCGGCAGGTGCATCCATGAAGCCAGATTCCAGGTGGACCTACTTGAGGAATGGGCAAGGTGCCTTGCTGTCCTAAAGGGACTGCCGTAGATCTTTTATCTTGTCAAGCCTGTCTCTTGCAACGGCAAGCATCTGCAAAACTGCATCAGGCTGACCTGCAGCAACCTGCGCGCACAGGCTTAAAAGGCGATCCCATTCTTCCAGCAGGTCTGGCCTTGAACTGTGCAGCCATTCCGTTCTTTTCTTCCATGCCTGTACTGGGTAGTCGTCATGGAAGTGCAGTCCGTCTTGCGCACAGTATGCATCTATTACCTCTTCGTACGCCCGCAAGACGGCATGGCATGCAACCCATGCATTCTTTTGCACGGCTGCAATTTCTAACATCTGCAGCGCAAACCTTGCATGCCATTCAAAGGGCGGCAACTCTACTCTTCCTCATCCAAGCGCTCGGATTTTGTCAGGTCCGGCAGATCCCCGTATGCTGCTTCTGAATAAAACATGGGGGTGTTGCAGTGCTGCGGCATCTCTATGGCGTGGCCGCAGACCTGGCATTTGAGGTATTCTACCTTTCTAAACGAGCCAGCTAGGCTCCATACCATGGGCCTGCCATGGTGTGCCGGTATGTCTTCGCTTACAAACTTGCAAACTTTGCACACAAGCCGACATCGGATATTTTCTGAAGGAACGTCTCTGAACATACCTGTCCCTCAGCATATTCTTGGTATCGGATCGCCGGCAGGCTGGGGGACAATCCTTTTGCCACCAATGGCAGTTTCAAGTGCGACAACATCGAATTCGTCTGTTGCGTCTCCTATTATTCTTGCATCCCTGCCGTTGTCCGTCTCCTTCAGCGCCTGCAGGACCTCGTCAGCTTTTTCGGCAATGACGGCCATGCAGACCTTGCCTTCGTTACCGATTTCAAGTGCATCCATCCCAAGAAATCCCAGGGCTGACTTGACATTCTCCTTTACCGGGATTTGGTCTTCCCGGACCAAGATTCCCACACGGGATTTTTCTGCCCATTCGTAGAGCAGGTTTGCAAGCCCGCCCCGGGTGGGATCTTTGACGCTCACTATTCCGCCAACGTCAAGGGCTTTTAGTATCATCTTGTTAAGCGGGGCAACGTCGGATTTGACGTCTGTTTCAAAGCCGTAGGTGCCCCTTGCAGACATTATCGCCGTGCCGTGGTCTCCAAGCGTGCCTGAAATTATTATCCGGTCTCCACTTCTTACGTTAGAGTCCAAAAGCCAAGATGAATGAAAGTCTGCCCGGTATTTTCTGACAACCTCAAGATTCCTGTCCAGCGCGTCGCTCCTTTTTCCGATTCCAGAAGTGTTTATGATTATCTTGTCCAGCGCGCCCCTTTCCACGACCTTTGTATCGCCGGTCAGGACGCCCACGCCGGCCTCCTCGCAGGTGTCTGTCATGCTCTGCAGGATCCTCTCTAGATCGTCCATTGAAAAGCCCTCCTCTATTACAAACCCGCTGGACAGGGCAAGGGGCTCACCCCCCATGACAGCAATGTCGTTGACTGTTCCGGCTATTGACAGCCTTCCAATGTCGCCGCCCGGAAAGAATATCGGTTTGACGGTGTACGAGTCGGTGGTAAAGACTATGCCATCGACGACTCCGGCATCGTCCAGCGCTTCTAGAGGAACCTCGAAATTTTGGTTGGAAAAATGTTTCAGCATGCTATTTTTTATCAGGCGCTGCATCACGACTCCGCCGGCACCGTGGGCAAGGGTCACCGAGTTTTGCATGTGACAGAAAAGCGGCTGATGATTATATCATGTTTTTGAGGATTATTTCGGATTCATCCTTGCATTATTTTTTGGCCCAGATGACTGCTCGCATGAATCTTAAATACAGGAAAGCGATGAAACCTATCGAATGTCAAGGAAGCTAAGGGTCGGCTGGTTCTCCTTTACCTGCTGCGAGGACAGCACCATGGTTTTCATAGAATTGATGAACGAGAAGTTCTTTGAGTGGAGGGACCTTCTTGATTTCAGATACTTTAGGACCCTGAAGGGCAGAAACGACATGACGGACCTTGACATTGCCTTTGTTGAGGGAGCGATCTCAAACAAAAAGGAAGAAGAAACCGTCAAGAAGATAAGACAGAATTGCAAAAAGCTGGTTGCAATAGGCAGCTGCGCGTGCACCGGCGCACCGGCCAATCAGCGGAACTTCTTTGACCAATCAACTAGGGAGGAGATCCAGTTCATACTAGACAGGTTTGACCACAGAGAAAAGGTGTCGCAGCTCTCCGATGTCGTCAAGGTAGATGATTTCATTTCTGGCTGCCCCATGGACGAGAAGTTCTTTCTGTCAAAACTGAATCAGTATCTGAAGGAGTTTGGCTTGGTCCATGCATGACAGCCTTGACATCAATGTCGATCAGATAAGCAAGACAGAGGGCCATGCAGATCTTGAAGTAAAGGTGAGGGCAGGCAAAGTCCAGGACGTCAAGCTCAAGATAAGTGAGAACAAGCGGTTCTACACGCAGGCGATAAGGAACAGGCATTTTGTTAGCGTGCCCCAGTTCGTCTCCAGGATCTGCGGTACGTGCAGCATAGCGCACCTGACATGCAGCACGGAGGCCGTGGAAAAGTGTCTTGGAATAACGCCGTCACACCAGACGGAACTGCTGAGGAATCTGGCAGTCTATGGCATGATGATAAGAGACCATGCAATGCACCTGTATTTCTTTTGCCTGCCGGACATCTTCAAAGTCGATTCGGTCTTTGAATTTGACAAGTCCAAGGACCAGCTGGTAAAACAGGCATTTGCAGTCAAGGGCGCCGGCAACAACCTCTCCAAGGTGGTGGCCGGCAGGGCAATCCACGCCACGTACGAGCGGATCGGCTCGTTTTCCCACATACCGTCCAAGGAGGATTGCAAGGCGCTGGTTCAGGAGTTGAAAAGCGCCAGAGATTATGTTCTTGACCTCATCCAGATCTTTTATGATTGCGACTTTGCCTTTAACAGAAAGACGACCTTTGTGGCCCTTGTAACGAAGGACTATAGCTTTCTTGAAGGCGAGATACGAAGCTCTGACGGAACCACGATAAAGGAGGAAGATTACTGGGATCGTCTCAGCCGCGTCGTGATCCCCTATTCGCAGGCAACAGGCTTCAAGTTCAAAGGCGACGAGTTCATGGTCGGCGCCCTGGCAAGGATGAACCTGAACAAGGATTCCCTGCACAGGAACGCCAGAAGGGACATACCAAAGTATCTAAGCGTGTTTCCGTCGTACAACATTTACCATAACAACCTTGCCCAGGCCATAGAGATTCTCCATTGCATAGACCATTCAATCCAGGTGCTTGAGGAAAATGAATTCAAAGAAGAATCACCGCCTGCCGTCAGGCCAAGGAAAGGCAGGGGCATCGGAGTTATCGAGGCTCCAAGGGGCACCCTTTATCACATGCTTGAGCTGGACAACGACGGCAAGGTAAAGTACGCCAATTTCGTGATACCCACCGCGCAGAACCAGATAAAGATGGAAAAGGACATCGCTCTGGTGATACCGCAGATACTTGACATGCCCAAGCATGACATACACCACGAGCTTGAGAAGGTAGTAAGGGCATACGATCCCTGCATGAGCTGCGCCAGCCACTTTCTTAGGATAAAATGGAACCGATCTTTTGTTTGAGCTGTCTGATGGCCTGATCCTTTCTGATCTTCATTGGAACTCCAAATATCACGACTTTTTCTACCATGTCCATCTTTTTCATAAGCTTCAATGTATAAGCAAGGTCAAAATCATGGACTGAATAGATCTTGTTGACCAGCAGCATGTCTATGTCTGTTATCACCTCGACCTGGTCTATCCCCTCAACTGAATCTAGGATGTAGAGGATCTTGCCTTCCCTGTGCAGGTCTTCTACTGCATCAAATTCCTTGAATTCTATATTTGGAAATGCTTTTCTTAATTCCGGCATCAGTATCAGGGGAAGTCTGTCTTTTTTGACCAGGGGGTTGCCAAAAACAAGAATCGTTTTGATGGATGCCAAACAATCCAGAGATACAGCTTGCGTAATTTTTCCTTTCGGTCATTGTACAGGAGACTGTCTGCCTCCAAACTTTATGGACCGGGCATAGCGGGCGCCCAGACTTCTCAGTTGCTCAAGCGTCAGAACGTTCAGGGACGACCCATGCATCTTGGCGAACATCTTGAACATAGCCCATTCCTCAAGTATCTCCACAAAGGCGCGGGCCTCATGGATGCATGCGCCCAGCCCCAGGGTGCTTTTTCTCCTCACAATTATGGTCCTTATCGGTCGCAGGGGCTCGCCGACGCTTGCCTTTGCCACCAATTCAATCAGTTTGTGATCGTCCTTGCCGGACGAATCATTTTCGATGATAGGTATGTCGCCAAGTATCAGGGCTGCTTCGCCGTGAACCTTTTCAAGTGGTCCATCAAGCGTTGCATAGACAGTGTACGGATTTCTGGTGTGGCATATCGCGTTCACATCTGGCCTTAGATCATATATCCTGGCGTGCAGCAAGATCTCGTTTTTGTCATGCCCAGAAATCAGACCAAGATTGCCGATGTCTATCTTGAAGGCCGGTCCTTGTTCAGCATTTGCGCGCAGCATCCAAATCGTATTTGAGCCAGGCAGCCTTGCACTTTGGAGGGCATCTGCAGGAAAGGATAGGCCCTTGGCCAGAAGGCCTTTTAAGCATACCACAAGTTCGTCGACCAGCTGCCCTTCGCTGGTCTGGCAGAGCCTGCAAAAGCTGTTGCCGATAAAAAACGCCATGTCCAGAACGCCTCATTAAGTCTGATGCCCTTTCTTGCTGCTTTTTATGGACGTTATAACGCGATGCTCTGCCCAAATCTTGCAGGTCCCTTCAAGGGATATCATCGTCGGCCCCTTGGGTGTCTGTGGTGTGCATTCTTTCATGTACAGCGGACATTCCGTCGGTTCGCACAGTCCCAGTATTACCTCACCGCACCTTGCGCCGGGAACAAACTGTTCGTTGGTGCCTTTCTTTTTGAGCCCGTACTTTTCGTATGCATCAAGGTTTTTGTATTGCTCTTTTAGCGCAAAGCCGGACTGTGGGATAAGCGCCACGCCCCGGACGTAGCCCTCGGCAAGGTCAAAGACCCGGTCAAGGGAGCTCTGGGCTGCAACGTTGCCCTCCCAGGTTACGGACCTTGTGTACTCGTTTTCAAGCTTTGGCTTGCCCTCCTTTAGTTGCCGCATCAGCATCAGTACTCCAAGCAAGACGTCTATGGGCTCAAAGCCGCAAAAGACCTCGGGCTTTCTTGTCTCCAAGAAGTCAGGGTAATATGGCTTCATGCCGGTCACTGTCGAGGAGTGGCCCGGGTTGATTATGCCGTCAATTCCCAGGACGGAAGATTTTAGCACGGATCCAACCAGGGGCGGCATGTACCTGTATGACAGTATCAGAGACAAGTTGGGCGGCAGCCCCTGCAGGATTTCATACGCCGTGGGCGGTGCGGTGGTGTCAAAGCCCACGGCAAAAAATACAAACTCTTTTTCTGGCTCTTTTCTTGCGGTGATGACGGCATCGTGTATGCTGTAAACTATTCGCACATCGCCGCCTGACGGCCTTGTGTCCAGAACGCTCAGGCCTTTGGATCCTTTTGATCTGGACATGTCACCGTAGGCAAGGACCGACTTACCTTCCAGCGCCAGCTGCACGGCCGTGTCGATGTCGTCTGCCGGCGTGATGCATACCGGGCATCCGGGGCCGGACCTTATCTCCACGTTTTCAGGCAGCAGCGAGCGTACGCCATGGTGGGAGATGGTCCATTCATGGGAGCCGCAGACATGCATGAAAAGCAGGTCTTCGTCTATCTCTTTTGCGTACTCGTGGATCTTGTCGCTTATCTTCTTGGCCAGCTGCGGATCGCGAAAGCCTTCAAGCACCACGATTATTTCACCTTGAAGCTTGCCTTGTTCTTGAAATTGATGTCTTTGACTATCGCGCCCATAGAGCATTCATCGACTATTTCGCACCTTTCGCATTTCCAGCTGACGTTGGTCTGCCAGTACCTCAACATGTTTTCAGCTTCTTCCAGATCCAGCACCTGTATGGCATACCCAGCGTGGATAAGGACATAATCTCCCTCTTTTGCCGGAACATGAGATATATTGATCTGGTCCTTGGTGGTGCCCCCGCCAAAGTCGATCTTTGCAAAATCCCCTTTTACCTCGACAACTCTTCCGGGAAAAGCCAAACACATTTTTGGGAAATGAAACCGCATCCATGCCTATAAGTCTTCATCAGACGGCAAGTCATTGTGCAGAGTTGGCGGCAACGTAAACTTGGCCAAGCGAAACACCGGCATCACCGGCAGGCACGCTTTCATGCTGAAGGAACCGCAGGCCAGACGACTCGACTTGTTGTTTCAGCAACTTGGTAACAAGCTCATTGTAGGCAACGCCGCCTGAAAAGCCGATGACTTTGATTCCCGTGCTGTGCGACTGGCTGCATGCAATCTCTGCAAGCCCCCTGGCTATGTAAGAGTGCACCGAATAGGCAAGATCTCTTGGCAAATGTCTGTCTCTGTTTTCGTATACGTACTGCAAAAGAAAAGTCGTGTCCAGTATGCCTTTGTCAATCCTTGGCTTGATTCTGAGATCGTTTCCGCCCATAGCCACGGACTCTAGCTTCATTGCCGGCTCACCTTCGTATGTCCTTTCATAGCAAACCCCAAGGAGGGCGGACGCGGCGTCAAGTATTCTGCCGGTGCTTGTAGTCATCACGGCTGCCTTGCCCAAATTTTGCAGTACGAATTTCACTTCACTGCTGCCGCCAGGAAAATGTTCTGATTTTGAATTGAGGTATTCATCTATCCCATCGACTTTGCCAAAGAGTGTGCCGGCAACCATCCTCAGTGGATGGTATGTGGCAAGGTCTCCGCCAACCATCGGCTGCTCAGTCAGATGCCCAACCCGTTTGAAATCCTGCTTGTTGCAGCAAAGTACCTCTCCGCCCCAGACTTTTCCATCCAGACCATAGCCGGCCCCGTCACAGACAATTCCTATCATCTCATCAATACCATGCTCTGCCATCAGAGATGCAGCATGCGCATGGTGGTGCTGCACCTGGACAAGGCGGAGATCAGAGCCGGCCATGGCATGGGCCAGTCTTGTTGTATGCATCGATGGATGCAAGTCGCATGCTATTGTGTCCGGCCTTGCATTGACCATGCCTTCCATGTGCATAACAGCGTCTTTGAGAAACTGGTACGTCTCGACGCTTTCAACGTCGCCGATGTGCTGCGACATGAAAGCCTTGTTGCCCACCAATATAGAGAACGTGTTGTTCAGCTCCGCTCCAAGGGCAAGAATGCAGGAAGACTGGCTTTTCAGGTAGATTGGAGCTGGAACGTAGCCACGCGAACGCCTGACCATGCTTGCTTTTCCGCAACTAACCCGCACGACTGAATCATCGCATCGCACTGCAACCCGCCGGTTGTGTACAAGAAAATAGTCCGCGAAATCCATCTGCCTAAAGGCTTCATCGTTGTCTTTGACCATCGGTATGCTGCTTGGGTTTGCGCTTGTCATCACCAGCGCAGGACTGGACAGCTTATCGAGGAGCAAGATGTGCATGGCAGTGTAGGGCAGCATTACCCCAATGTTGTGAAGCTGAGGCGAGATCAGCGGCGAAAGAAAGCAATCATCACGTTTTTTCAGAAGCACGATGGGCCTTGCGGACGACAGGAGCAGTTTTTCTTCAATGCTGTCAACGATTGCAAATGTTCTTGCTGACTCGATGTTTTTTGCCATGACTGCAAACGGTTTGTTTTTCCGGTTTTTCTTCTCCCGGAGCCGGAAGATGGCTCTAGAGTTGAGCGCGGACGCCGCGACGTGAAAGCCGCCAATGCCTTTGACGGCGATTATCGAGCCTTCCTCCAACAACTTTGCTGCAAGGCCCAGCGGGTCCGTGCTGTCAATTGCCACTCCCTTATTGTCTGTAAGAGATAGTTGCGGTCCGCAGGACCTGCATGATATGGTTTCCGCATGGAATCTTCTGTCCAGCGGGTTCCAGTATTCGGCGCTGCAGTCCCTGCACAGGCCGAACTCAGTCATTGTCGTGTTCACCCTGTCGTAGGGCAGCGCCTCGATTATCGTAAAGCGCGGGCCGCATTCAGTGCACGTGTTAAAAGGGTAATTATTCCTGCGATTCTGCGGCCCTTGCAATTCTTCGATGCACTGATCGCAGATAGAAATGTCAGGTGGAATGACAGAGCCAGAAAATTCGTGGCTTTCATTGCTGGCAAGTATGGAAAAGTCGTTGAATCTTTCTTCCCTGTTTGTCTTTTCTACGGTAAAGCCGTCGTAACGTGCCAGAACGGGCTTTTTTTCTTTGACTTCTGAAAGGAACGTGTCTATGTCTTGCTCTTTGCCCTGCACCACGATCTCGCCGGCTGCATCTCCGCGATTTCTGACAAATCCAACCAGTTTGTTAGCTGCGGCCAGCCGGTAAACAAAAGGCCGGAAGCCAACCCCCTGGATGATTCCGCCGATGATTATCCTTGCAAGCAAATTTGGCAGACAGTAATTGTCAGACTGCTATTATAAACTCCTACCAACGGTTTGCAAAAGTAGATACATCTTGGCACAAAGACACGTGCAATCCTGTCTTTGCTATGCAAAGCAGATGCATATCCATGT
This sequence comes from uncultured Nitrososphaera sp., assembly GCA_964556935.1. Lineage (GTDB taxonomy): Archaea > Thermoproteota > Nitrososphaeria > Nitrososphaerales > Nitrososphaeraceae > Nitrososphaera. Next base: position 75,938 of record CAZKXR010000005.1, on the reverse strand, counting down.
CTTCTCTAGAACTTAACAATTGAATTATTATGCTACCATAAACTTGCCTGTTACAAGATTTTCGCAAAAGCGGCCCATATTTGCAAGATTGTCTTGTACCACCATTGCTATCTCTTTTGTGATCCTTTCGCGGTCATTTTCATTGATACCTACTGGCTGTACAATTACTGCTCTTGGTTCATTCACTTTGCTTCCAATGGTGTTGTACATCCATACAGAGACTTCTTCAATTCCGTTTACCTTCCGATAGATCTCGTCTGCCATGGAAAAGCACATCACATTGTATATCTTGCCGATATGACTAACCGCGTTCTTACCGGCCGCCGCTTCAGAACCCGACGGCCTCATCAATGAAATCACTTGGTTGACCCTGTTTCCTCTTCCCACCTGTCCAGAATCTGAACTGTCAGCAGAAGTTCCTAAAACAGTCAGGTAAAGGCCATCCGCGCCAATGCCAGATTTATCCAGATTGTTGATGACAATTTTTGTATCTTCAAAGTAGCCTTTTTTGTCATGAAATTCCCTTATCGCCTGATGCATCTCTTTTTTCCTTTGAAAATAGCTGGCCTCTGAATTTACACATGCATCAACGAAGGCCATGGCTACAGTAATTTCCAAGGTGTTGCCATCCCTGAACCCCATTACTTTTACGTCCTCTCCGGATTCGGGAAATTCTGACTTGAACTTTCCGGAATTTATGTACCGTTCGGTTTCCAGTACCGCTGTTTCGGTTTTGGTTAGCGGAGCATATCCTACAAGGGCAGAGGTATCGTTTGCCATAGCTGCGCCATTACGCGGTTTAAGCGTAGACTGGAGCTCCGGTGATGCGCTGCCTATTACAAACTCAAACTCGATATGTTCTTTCTTGACAAATCTCAGATTCCTTTCAAACCACGAAATGGCCGTCTTTGCTCCAACCTCTTCTATGTGAAAAGTATGCTCACCATCCTTGTAAGTGGCTCTGTCGCCAAGTATAAGCTTCATAGGACGTGTGATTTTGCCGCCCCCAAAACGGTTTTCACTCTGTCCTGCAGCCAGCATGGCTTTGTCCAGATTGTGATGCAGAACCCTTCCAGACTCCTTCAGATAGAGCCGGGATAGCTCTGCTGAAATTTCATCCATCAACAAGTCGCACATGGTGTCTGGATGACCGATGCCCTTTCTTTCCACAATTTCAAACCGCCTGCTAAAAACAGGCATAACGTTCAACGGTTCAACAACGATTCTACTGTCCACAAAGTCCATCTTTCCTTAAATGAAATAAGGTTATCGGACAGCAGGATAATTCCATGATTATATTTGTGTATTGCATACAATGCACCCGACTGCAACCATACAGGACTTATAATAAATAAACGATCTATCTTCCAATGTCACAGGCAGCCGGACAAGAAGCAGTATTGTACGTAAAGGAAGGAGACAGGGTAAAGTGTACTGCCTGCCCAAGGTATTGCAAAATACCGCGAGGAAAGATCGGCTTTTGCGGCATAAGAGGAAATGTAGACGGTAAACTGTTCCTGTTTGTTTATGGCAAAGTTATTGCTGCTAACGTTGATCCTATCGGCAAAAAGCCCGTAATGCATTATGCTCCCGGCAGCTGGGTGTACTCCATCGCTACAACGGGTTGTAACTTCATGTGCCAGTTTTGCCAGAATTTTGACATAAGTCAGAGACGGAAAGTCGAGGGGGTTGATATGAATCCCCGTGAAGTTGTCGAAAATGCCCAAAGAACTAGTTGCCAAGGAATAGCGTACACCTACAACGAACCGTCTATCTTTTTGGAATTTGCGAAAGATTGTGGTGTGCTTGCCAGAAAGAAAGGCCTGTTCAATGTTTTTGTGTCAAATGGCTACGGCACCCCGGAAAGCGTTGGCATGATGAAAGAATTTCTGGACTGCATAACTGTGGATTTCAAAGGAAACGCGGAACTAAAGTTCGTTAGAAGATATATCGGGATACCCGATCCCCAGCCCATATTTGACACTATCAGGGAGATAAGGGACAAAACCAAGATCCACATCGAACTTACCGACCTAGTCGTACCGGAGGTAGGCGATAACCTTGAAGAGGCCAAGAAATTAGTGAAATTTGTTTACGACGAGCTTGGTCCGGATATGCCCATTCAATTCCTGAGATTTCATCCTGATTATAAAATGATGGATTATGCGCCGACATCGACAGAGATGTTAGAAAAACATTACGAGGTTGCAAAAAGTGCGGGATTACGGTACGTTTACGTGGGAAACGTACCAGGACACAAATGGTCCCATACCTACTGTCCTGGATGCAACAGTATGGTTGTTGGAAGGTTCGGTCCATTTATTACCAAATGGGAGCTTGACAAGAACAATCGTTGCAACAAATGCAGTTACCAGATTCCAATCACAGGCCAATTAAAAGAGCCGTTGTTCAACTTTAGGTTCGCGTAATTTCAGACAGATTCTCATAGCTTTAACCACAGAAACTTTACAGCACAATGTCAGGTTTGGCGGCGTAAGCACACACGTTGAGTCTCTGCTACTTTGCAATTCTGCCGGGTTTTCCAGCCTATATTCAAGATTGGATTTCTTCACGCGGCTCTTCGAACTTGTAGATCGCTTCAAGAACGGTCAGCTCTTTGCCAAGGATCTCTCTTCCAAGAAACATGGCAATGTCGGTGACTGTGATAAACCCGATCACTTTGTGTTGTTCGTCTTCTACTGCAAGATGCCTTAGCCTATTTTTGACCATCTCTGCGGCGGCTACTTCAAGTGTGGTGCCCTCGTTCACCGTTATCACCGGTGCCGACATTATCGCCGTGCCGGGAGTCTTGCTTGCAACAAGGTCTTTGGCACAGACAAGGTGCGCAAGATCGCGCTCAGTCAGGATGCCGACCGGCTTGCCGCTGTCCACCAGAATTACGGAGCTGACCCGCTTGTCTACCATGGTCTTTGCTATTTCAAAAACACTGTTATCACAATCAATTACGACAAGCTTGCTGCTCATTATATCACGGACAGGCACATCTTTTATGTTTCGCTCAGCTGACACGATAAAGATGTGTTCATGTTTCGTTATATGCTGCTGGACTGCCCTGCATTACAGTGTAATGCAACACCCTCTTATTGATGAGCAGATCAGAACCACTGAATTGTGTACATTGAAGACTGGTTCACTGCGCATATCTAAGCCTCGAGTTCTGGCTGGGAGACCTTTAGAAGGTTTATCTCCTCGTCCAGTCTTATCCAGAGGGCATCAAGCCTTGCTATGATGTTTATTATCTCTGCGGCCCGCTCCTTTCTGCGCACGCACAACTCGTTCTTTAGGGACTTGAGCAGGTCTACAAGCTCCTTTCCAGACTGGTCCAACAGGCGCTCGTACTTTTGCCGGACGTCTGGCGTGAGCATCGACATAACGCCGGAGGTACCAAACCACGATACCACCATTCCAGCAGAGGTCAGCGGAGAGGACAGAGCGATCAGGGCATTGTCCTTATTTATCATGCCCACGGACCGGAACAGGCTGCCAAGGGACTGTATCTTCATGCCCCTGCCGTTCTGTACATCGGCAACGCACTCGTCTACGAGGATAGAAAGCTGCTGCTTTGAAAGCACAACCTGCTTCATGTAAAGTCACTTTGCAACCAGCACAGGACAAGGCGCATAGGTGACCACGCCGGAAGCGACGCTTCCAAGAAGCAGTTTTGTAAACCCCGACCTGCCCCGGGTGCCAATGATGATAAGGTCGGCCTTTTGCTGCTCCGCAAAGTTCACTATTGCACCCACCACAGACAGCGGCGTATCAATGACTTCAAACCTCGTTCTGACCTTGTTCTGCTCAGCATTTCTTTGTATTTCATTAAACCACGTTGCTGCTTCATTTTTGGCTTCCTCGACTTTCTTCTTTATGGGCTCCGGGTAGGACAGCCGGTACACACCAATGGACTGCAAGTACTGGTCGATATTCACCACATGCAGGACGATTACCTCTGCATCGTACCTTTTTGCAACCCGCAAGGCCAGGCTGGCCGCCTGCATCGACATCTCAGATCCGTCTATCGGCACTAGTATCTTGGAGAATTCTTTTTCGCTCAATGCATTATGGTATTCTGCACTGATTGATAAAAAGATAGGTATGCAGTGCAAGAATCTGCGTACATACGATACGGATCTTTGGAAGACGCACTACAAACCCGGCATGTTAGTTCGCTTACGACGACGGCAGGTTCTCACGGCCTCAAACGATGAAAAAATGCTTACGACGTAAAGTCTTGCGTCACGTAAACTTGTGCACTAGGCGGCGTACGCATAGTTAAATACAAAGTAGGTCTTTACTGTCTTATGAGTTCCGAAAGCTCGCATATCACGATACGCAGGCTTTTGTTAGGACAGAGGTCGGAGTCTAGGTACAGCATAACCGTGTCAGGAGGGCGATTTTGAGATGGGCGGCGACGACAAAACAACGATGGTCGAACTGATAATGACGCGGCTTCCGTTGCAGACCGCAAACGAGTCCAAGTCAGTCAGCGAGGTGTCCAAGCAGATGAACGAAAGCGGAAAGGGCTCGGTGATAGTGGTTGACCAAAATAACAGGCCAGTCGGCATCGTTACCGAAAGGGATGTCGTGAGAAAGGTTGTGGCGCTTGACAAGGACCCTAAAAAAATTACGGCGTCGGAGATAATGTCCAAGCCCCTCATAAGCGTGGGACCTGAAGCGTACGTTTACGATGCGGCCTTGATAATGACAAAATACCGCATCAGAAGGCTCCCCATAGTCAGGGACAACACGTTGCTTGGAATAGTCACGTCAACAGACTTGGCAAGACGCGTGTATGAAAAGAACAAAAAAGATCCGACCCTTGCAGCTATGTCAAGATTTGCACTCATTGAACAAGCATAGGGAGCTTTTGGCGCCGCATGTATGTGAACCTTGACGCAAAGCACGCGATGTGGAAGGCCATTACCGTGGAACCCAGCAGGACTATTCTTGATGCTAGAAACATCATGCTCAAGTACAACATCAGCAGGGTGGTAGTCACAAAGCAGGATAAACCAGTTGGGCTGTTGACAGAAAAAGACATTGCGCGCTTTCTGTACCGGGAAGTGCCTTCCAGGCGCATCGATGAAATCACGGTAGACGAAGTGATGAGCAAAAACCCAGTCACAATCGACGAGGATGTCGACCTGAGACGCTGCGCCAAGCTGATGCTGGACAAAGGCATAAGCTCTCTGGTTGTGGTTGACAAAGGCGGCAGTGTGAAGGGAGTAGTCACAAAGACGGATCTGATGGATGCTTACGTCAGGCACTTTGCCGGTGAGCACCTAGTCAAGGAATTCATGACGAAAAAGATTCTCACCATGGCTCCCGGCGAGCCCATACACATGGCCATGCTCCTCATGAACAACCACAAGGTTTCCAGAATAATCGTGGCAAAGGATGGCAGGCCAGTCGGCATTGTGACAACGCGTGACTTGCTTCCGGTCAGCGCGATTTTTGGCACAGGCACGGTTGGAAGTTACTGGACCACAAGAGAGGACATGGTTGCAAAAAAGAAGCAGCAGTGGTACATACCTACTGGTGTAAAGGCGGTGTTTGTCGCCACCGATGTGATGACAAGAGACCCGATCACAATCCTTCAGGATTCTGATCTGGCGGATGCAGGCTATATCATGCTAAGAAACAGGATAAGCGGTCTGCCAGTGGTAAACAGAAACAAGAAACTTGCCGGCATTGTGACAAAGACCGATGTTGTAAGGGCCCTTGCCGCACATGGATGATGCAGGCATGGACGATTCCGGCGAAACGAAGCTGTACATCAAGATACTTTCACTGGCAAAAGAAGGCGCAACGAAAAGACAGGTCGCGGATGCGTTGTCCATATCGTATGCCCAGTTAAGGAGGCACACTTCTGCACTTGTGGACAGGCGTCTTCTGCACTACGACGAAAAGCGGCGCGTTTTGATCACCACTGAAAAGGGTCATATTTTCCTCAAACAGGCCGAGTCCACGTCATGAACAGCGTCGATATCAAAAACAGATAGTCTGATCACCGGAACCCTTTTTGGAACGCCTCGACGAGATCCCTTGCCGTCACGATTGCCACTATTTTGCCCCTTGATGTCAACGGGAGCCTCTTTATTTTGTGAGTCATCATCAACTCGCTTGCGCCCTTTGCGCCCATACTCAGCTTTCCTGTTATGACAGGATGAACGCAGTAATCCCCCACCCTCTCTTCAACATCGACATTTTTGGTCAGGACTTTGTTCAGCAGGTCCCTTTCAGTAAAGATACCATAAGGGCCGCCGTCTGCTGTTACTAGCACGCTTCCTATCCTTTTTTTAAACATGACCTTGACGGCATTAAGGATGGTGTTGTTTGTATGCAGCGAGTAAACCTTGCCGGTCACAAACCCCTTCAGCGAAGGGTTTCTGCCAGTTACCAGAAAGGCCCTCACCATATCAGAAGCCGTGATTATGCCTGTCAGCTTTTCTGCTTTGTCAAATACCAAAAGACGCGACTTTTTTGCGATCATGGTTTTTGCTGCATCCAGTACGCTTGTGTCCGGCGTCAGCCTTGCAAACTTGGCTGTAAGGACATACCTTATAGGCTTGTTTGGAACTGTCTTGCTCATGTACAGGTACTGGAGTATCTCCCTTTCTGTAAGAATGCCCACAGGGTTTTCATTTTCCACCACAACAAGGTTGCCGATGTTTTTGGCAGCCATTGTAGATATGGCATCGGCGAAACTGGTATCCGGACTGGCTGTGAAAACCGGCTTGCTCATGTAGTTGCCCACCCTCAGGCCGATTAGCTTGGACTCGATTGACACAACTGCACTTACCAGATTTTTTTATTTAAGTAGGCAGAATACACTGCAATGCACTACAATATCACTTGACCACTTTGGCCCAGTACTCGTCGACCTTGCCCTGTATGGTCTGCAGGACTTGATCCTGCCTTGCCGGCTTGAACAGGTGCTCAAAGCGGCCCTGCATCTTTAGATACTCCTCGACGGGCCGGCGTTTCTTTTGCACAAAAGAATGCGCAACCTCGCCGTTTACTGCCTCCTTCAGCGGCCAGACCCCGGTTTCGACTGCCATCTTGGACAGCCTTATCACGGCATCAGAATTGATGTCCCACCCAGGAGGGCAAGGCGAATGCGCGATAAAGAGTTTGGGTCCGGCGAATTGAGAAGCTTTGTCTATTTTGCGCATCATGTCTGCAATGTACGCCGGCGAGATGGTTGCAATGTACGGAGGTTTGTGCGCCCTCCATATCTCAAAGAGGTCCTTTTTGTCCAGAATGGTACCCTCCGGAGTCATCGCGGAAGGATGCGTGGTCTTTGTCGAAGATCCGTACGGCGACGAGCCGGACGCTTGAAAACCCGTATTTGAGTAGCCCTCATTGTCGTAGACCAGGTAGTAAAAGTCCAGCTTCCGGTGTATCGCTCCGGAGGTTGCCTGAAGCCCGATGTCTGAGGCCGCGCCGTCGCCGGTCACCACGACCACTTTAAGGTCGTTTTCCGGCTTTATCTTGCCCTTCTTTATCAGCATGTCCAGGGCATCCCTTATCCCCTGCGCTGCGGCCGGAGCCGATGCCATGGCCACGTAGAACCACGAAGACTTGAACGGCGTCAGGGGAAAGACAGACAGCATGCTCATGCAGCCGGCAGCGTTGACCGTCACCACGTTCTGTCCAAGCACTTTTTCAAATATCCTGACAAGCAACGCTCCGCCGCAGCCGGCACACAGCATGGTTCCGGAAGTCAGGCTTTCCTCAACCGGCAGATCCCTTATCGTCTTGGTCACTGTTCTGGCACCTCCCGTTTTCCGGCTGTCTTGAGCATCTCCTTGACCTTGCCCCAGTCAGAATCGGTGAAAAGTAGTATGCTTTGCAGCGGCTGGCGGTCTTCTCTTACAGACTCTTCTGTAACCTTTACCATGTGCCAGAACTCTGCCACCCCAAGGTGCTTGCCTCCAAGGCCGCCAATGAAGGAGATAACCTTGCTGGGCCTGTCGCTTCTATGGTACAGTGCGCTTGTGACTTCAGGGTAAAGTATACCACCGCTTCCAACCGATATGTTTTGGTCCAGAACTGCGACGCCCTTTTTGCCGGCAAGCATTTGGGCCAACTCCTTGCGGGGAAACGGCCGAAGCAGCCTTATTCTGACAAGACCGACCTTGCTTCCTTGCTTGCGCATCTCATTTACCGCGGCCCTGGCAGTGGTGGTAAGCGAGTTGGTCATGACTATGACGTAATCGGCATCTTCAAGCATAAAGCCCTCCACTGCTTCGTACTTTCTTCCAAAGACTCGCTCAAAATCCCTTGACGCCTTTTCATGCACGTCAAGGGCATTCAAAGACGCAAGGTGCATCTGGTACTTGAAATAAGAATATGCCCTTCCGTCCAGCACGGCGACGGCCACAGACATCGGGTTCTGTGCATTCATGTAGCCGGCTGTCGGCCGGTATTCTGGCAGCAAGTCCGTTACCTGCTCTTTTTGCGGGACTTGAACCGGCTCGCGGGTGTACGAAAGGTAAAAGCCGTCAAGGTTCACTATTGCCGGCAGCTTTACCCGGCTGTCCTCTGCCATCATGTAGGCCATGATCACCGAATCAAGGGCCTCCTGGCAGGTCTCGGCGTGGATCTGCAGAAACCCGCTGTCACGGGCCGATAGCACGTCGTTGTGATCCGGCTCAAGGGTGATTGGCGAGGCGACGCCCCTTGAAACGTTTGCCATGACAACCGGGACGCGCCAGCCGGCAAGGTTGTACAGCATTTCAAAGCCGTAGAGAAGCCCCTGGCTTGAGGTGGCGGTAAACGTCCTTGCGCCGGCCAGAGACGCGGCTCCGGCGGCAGTTATCATGGAATGCTCCGACTCCATCATCACCAGCCTTGCGGCCATATTGCCATTGCTTATCCACCGTGACAAAAGCTCGATTATCTCTGTTTGCGGCGTTATCGGATACGCCGGTATGTAGTCTACACCGCAGAGTCTGACTGCAGCTGCAACCGATGCATTGCCGGTCAACAACTGTTTCAAACCCGGTCGTCCCTCCTCACCAGCGAGATAGCCTTAACCGGGCACTCGGTATAGCATATGTCGCAGCCCTTGCACGCGTCATAGTTCACGTGCGGATAGTCGTCAGCACCTATCGTTATGGCGCTGTCCGGACAGTAGACGAAGCAAATCCTGCACTTTGTGCATTCGTCATAATCTATCACTGGCTTTAGACGCGCCCAGCCGCCGACGCGCCGAGTCTGCGAATTTCCCGGCGCGGTGATGCTGCATGTTGACGCTTCAGGTCCGTGGTATATCAGTTCGACAAAGGCAGGCTCCCTGGCAGCCTTTTTGGCCTCTGACAGTTTAACAGGCATGACAGAATCGTACGCCTTCTTTGCAAGGACCAGGTTCTTTTCTGCTTCTTTCTTGTCCAGTCCGATGTTTCTCAGCTCCAGTGTAATAGCTTGTTTGAGATCCCCAAAATCCTGATTCAAAAGCCGGGACGTCGCCCCGGCCACGGCGGCGCTGACCACAGGCCTTTCCAAGACCTCTTCGGCCATCAGGGAGAGGTCTGATAGCACCAGCTGGTTTGAAATGCCATACCTTGAGCGGATGTGATCAGCATTTTTTGAAGTATTGACAAACAAAACCGTGTCTTCTGACACATTGAAGTCTTTGATAAGTGGATCTTCAAGAAGCGAGTCATCGACCACAACCATCAGCAGTGGATCTGTCACGGGCCCTCTGTCCAGTATCGGCTTGTCTGAAAGCCGCATGAACGCCGTCACAGGACCTCCCCTCCTTTCGGCGCCGTACATCGGCTGATCCTGAACGTAGCGGCCGCCAAGAAAAGCGGCAGTCCCCACAATGTGGGCTGCCGACTTGATGCCCTGCCCACCCCTTCCAAGCAGGCAGACTGAGATCATCATGCAATGAACATTGACTGCAGTCACTAATTAATTCCGGAGGATTGCTTTGCATTGCAATGCACTCTTGGGGTTTAAGTAAAATGCTGATATGGAAAACCCGTGTCAGAATCATTTCTGCAGCTGGCAAGCAGACGAAGGTCGATCCGTTCATTCAAAAGCAACAAGGTTGACAGAGAAATCCTTGACAGGATCCTTGAAGTATGCGATATGGCTCCTTCCTCCGGTGGTCTGCAGACATTTGAGATCTACCAGATAATCAATGAAAAGACGAAAAAGGGACTAGTTGCCGCCGCCCATGACCAGGAGTTCATAGCGGAGGCGCCCCTCCTGTTGGTATTCTGTGCCAACGCCTCCCGTTCTTCATTCAAGTACGGCAAAAGATCCGATCTGTTTTCTGTGCAGGACGCCACCATAGCTGCGGCGTATGCTCAGCTGACGGTTTACGCGCTGGGTTTGACTGCCGTCTGGGTAGGTGCCTTTGACGAAAAAAGGGTTTCAGAGATACTGGGCCTGCCAAAGGAGCACAGGCCTGTAGCCATGCTTCCCATAGGATACCCCAATGAAAAACCCTCAGACAAGATAATGCGCGGCCCCAAAGATCTGCTGCATGTTGTAAAATAAAAGTCCTCTACAAAAATTAATCATTACATCGAGATGTAAAGTCAGAATCATGGTCTTGCCACATACGTTCTTCAACCCGGCAAAGAATTCTTTGCATTGCACTGCGTACAAAGTTTTTTTATTATGTTTTAGTTGAAATTCGATGAATTGAAAAGAGAGAAACGCGGGCAGGGCGGGAATGAGAAAGCAACCCTCATCGTTGCAGAAGTAAGCTCCAAAGATGTTGGAAGAAAGATAGCAAGAATAGACCCCAAAGTCGCCGAGGAGCTCGGCCTTGAGACCGGGGACGCCATAGAAGTGTCTTCTGGCAACATGAAAACCACCGTCCTGAACTGGCCGGCCCACAGCCAAGATTACGGCAAGGGGCTCATCAGAATAGATGGCTACACAAGAAATAGGCTAGAAGTTGGCATCAATGACAGAGTCGCGATCAAAAAAGTAGAGGTCAAAGAAGCCCAGAGGATCAACCTTGCCCCCACCGAGCCTTTGATGATATCCGGTGCCGGAGAATACCTGGTCACCGTGCTTGAAGGTCAGCTGGTAACCAAAGGGGATGTATTTCCCATAGTCATAATGGGACAGAGGATCGACCTTGAAGTCGTATCAACCGCTCCCGCCGGCGCGGTGGTGGTTACGCCATCCACCGTCATAACAGTCTCTGAACAGGTGTCCGTCTCAAAAACTGGCATCCCGGCAGTAACCTACGAAGATATCGGCGGGCTTGGAGACGAGGTCGCCAAGGTCAGAGAGATGATAGACCTCCCCCTCAGACATCCAGAGTTATTCAAAAGGCTTGGCGTAGAAGCTCCAAAAGGGGTGCTGCTTCACGGCGCGCCGGGAACAGGAAAGACTCTGCTGGCCAAGGCCATAGCCAATGAGACCAACGCCAATTTTTACTCTATAAGCGGTCCAGAGATAATGAGCAAGTTCTACGGAGAGTCAGAAGCGCGTCTGAGGGAGATATTCCAGCAGGCCGAGCAGAACGCGCCTTCGATAATATTTCTTGACGAGCTGGATTCCATCGCCCCCAAAAGGGATGAAGTTAGTGGTGAAGTGGAAAGAAGGGTGGTAGCGCAGTTGCTGTCGTTGATGGACGGACTTTCTTCCCGGGGCAAGGTAGTGGTTATCGGTGCCACAAACAGAGTCAACGCGATAGACCCGGCCTTAAGAAGAACTGGAAGGTTTGACAGAGAGATAGAGCTTGGAGTTCCCGACAGAGACGGCCGGCTGGAAATTCTGCAAATCCATACCCGCGGGATGCCGCTGGCCAAGGACGTCGACCTCGAAAGGCTGGCCGATGTCACCCATGGCTTTGTGGGCTCTGACATACAGGCTTTGGCCAAAGAGGCGGCCATGCGGTCCCTGCGTCGTGTGCTTCCGGAAATTGACCTGGGTGCAGAGAGTGTTCCCAGCAAGATCCTGAACAAGATAGAGGTAACCATGTCCGACTTTACCGATGTCCTAAAAGAAATGGAACCGTCTGCAATGAGGGAAGTATTTGTAGAGGTTCCAAACGTCAAATGGGAAGACATCGGTGGGCTGGTAGACGTCAAGCAGGAATTAATGGAAGCAGTCGAATGGCCGCTGAAATACCGTGGCTTGTTTGCCCGCACCAGTGCAAAGCCTCCAAAGGGGATCTTTCTGTACGGCCCCCCGGGAACAGGAAAGACGTTGATGGCCAAAGCAGTTGCAAATGAAAGCGAAGCCAATTTCATCAGCATCAAAGGGCCAGAACTGCTCTCCAAATGGGTCGGCGAGTCAGAAAAAGGGGTCAGGGAAGTATTTAGAAAAGCTCGGCAGGCGTCACCATGTATCGTATTCTTTGACGAAATTGATGCAATAGCGCCGGTCAGGGGCGGAGATTTTGGCGATTCCCATGTAACTGAAAGGGTCATCAGCCAGCTGCTGACAGAGATCGACGGACTGGAAGTTTTAGAAGACGTGGTAGTGATAGCCGCCACAAACAGGCCAGACATTGTAGACCCGGCTCTCATACGGCCAGGCAGGTTTGACAGGCTTCTTTACATCCCGCCTCCAGACCGCGATTCAAGAAGACAGATCCTGCAGATTCATACAAAAAAAGTCCCGCTTGCTGACGACGTCAATATTGATACAATCGTCGACAAGACAGAAGGGCACACAGGAGCAGACATTGCCTCTTTCATATCTGCGGCCGTGATGCTGGCCATCAAAGAACACATCGCAAAATACCCCGATCCAGAGGAAGCGGAAAAACATGCAAATGAACTGTACGTACACATGAGGCACATAGAAGAGGCGATGAAGAAGGTAAAGCCCATGTCCGCCCAGGAACTTGACTGGTACAGGCGGATTGCCGAATCCTTTGGAAGGCCCAGACTGCCGCATGGAGCAGAGAGGGGCGGCGTACTGTAAATGTCAAAGTCTGTTTCTGAGCAGATAGACAACGATGCCAAGTGATGCGGCCAGCGACGGGATAGCGATGTGAAATTCCGGCACGACCTGCACTTCTGACGCAGCCAACCCTTGCGCCTCCGCATTGCAGCTTGGCAAAAATTCGGCAGTCCTGTAATGCGTTAATACTTCAAAACCCGCGCTCTGACCGGCAGGCATATCCGGCGGATTTGTGTACCCAAAAATCGAGTCGATCACACGCCCTTCTTTGTAAATGGCACAGACTATCTTGACTTGTTTTGCATCCCTGTCCGATCCGTTATGGACTTGACCGGATACCATGCCGTAACCATCCTTGGTTGCCGGCTCGACTACAAGCCGCAGCGCCCTTTCTGGTTCCTCTGCAACATCGTAAGACGTAACTCGAACCGCGTATTCCTTGTCCTGCAGGTCCGGATTCAGCGGGATGCTAAATCCCGAAGTCATGTTGGAGACGATGGTGGCCATCGTGGTGTACGCCTGTTCTTCTCTTAGCAATTGGTTTCCTTCAAAAAATGAGACATCGATTCTAGTTAGACGGATAGACGTATTCGCGGTGTTTTGCACTTCGCCAACCATGTTCAAGCCGCCCTGCTCGTCGGTAAACTTGCCAGTTGCCAGCACTGCCACGTCGTACTCTGTCACATACAGCTTGGTGGAGGCTTTTTCTTGGCCGTTAACGTAAAGCCGCGCGGTGTATACACCGGCATCAAGCCGGCCAATTTCCTGCGTTAACGAATGTTGCTTGAGCACCTGGATGCATACCGTTTCTGGCGGAGGCGGATTCACTTCAACGTTTATTGAGATTTCGTCGTCTGACAGCTTGAAGTCTTGCAGCGTTACTTCATGGCATGGTGTGGGAGCAGTCAAGGAAATGTGCGCAACAACGTTGCTGGCTTGCGTTGGAACCTCCGGGTAAAAATAAAGTCCTTCTTGGAAGGTTTGCCCAAATGCAGGAGAGAAACCCGCAAGTGCAGCTATTGTTATTGCAATTGCTGCCCTTTTCATCTGGTAGTTATTGGTCTTGCCACTTCTTATGCATTCAGAGCACGACTAGGTCTTTTGTAAACCTGTTCAAGATCTTCGGCTTGCTGTCCGTTATGATGATGCTGTCCTCGATTCTCACGCCAAACTTGCTTTCCAAGTATATGCCAGGTTCAACGGTGACTGCCATCCCTGTCTGCAACACCTCAGTGTTTTTTGTGCGAAGCCATGGCGGCTCATGGACGTCAAGTCCGATTCCATGGCCGGTAGAGTGGATGAAGTATTTGCCGAATCCTCGCTCGTCTATCAGGTCTCTGCAGGCGGCGTCAACATCCCCGCAGGTAGCCCCCGGTCTGGCGGCCTGAAGGCCAGCTTTCTGCGATTCTTTGACGATTTCATAGACATGCATTGCCTCCTGGCTTGGTGTCCCCAGTGCAAAGGTTCTTGTGGCATCGGCTATGTAACCGGCGTGCCTAAGCGTCAGGTCGACAACTATCATGTCTTTTTTTCGGAATTTTCTGTCGGTGACCTCGGCGTGAGGAAGCGCGCCGTTTGGTCCGCCGGCTATTATAAGCGGGTTGAGGGTTGACTTGTACGACGGCGGGTTGGCTCCCATCTTCATAGCCTCGTATATCAGCTTGGCTTGCAGCCCCCGTTCAGAGACGCCGGGCTTTATCTCCTCGGTGCATATCTCGTAAAGCCTGTCAAGTATGTGCGAAGCGCGGGTTATAACGCGGATCTCATCTTTGTCTTTTATCCTGCGCGTCTGAAAGAACGGTTCGGTGTCGGTCACTATGTTGCCGTTCTGCTTTCTTATCTCCTCTACCGTGGAATAGTCGCTGCAGTCAGTGCAGACCTTGCTTGCTCTTGTATGCGCAGCAAAAGACGATATGAGCTCGCTTCCCCTTTCAGTGGGGATTACTTCACAATCAATGGATGATTGTTTGGCCCTTGAATATTCCAGTTTTGGTGCGATCAGTTTTGTGCCGCTTTCGGTGCAGACGGCGATGGCCTCCCCCCAAAAACCGGTTAGGTAGAACACATTTTCAGGCTCAAAGGCTGCCACTGCATTACAGCCCAGGTCGGCTGCATGACGAAGAATTCTGGACCGCCGATCTTTCATGACTGGGATACGGCATTTCAGTTCTATAAAACGTTGCCACCATTTTTCTTGTTGATTTAAATATCGGATCAGGGACTCGTTTCCCCGATTATGGAATACCTCGTTATGCTTCCGGGTCCAACCAACGTGCCCAACAGGGTAATGAACGCGATGCTTGCGCCTGTGATAAACCACAGGAGTGAGGATTTTCGTGTATTGTACAAGGAGATTTATGAAAAGACTCAGAAGGTCTTCCAGACTACCAGCGACATAGTTCTGCTGACCACGTCAGGCACTGGCGCGGTTGAAGCCTCTGTAGTCAACCTGATCAAGAAGGGAGACAAGGCTTTGATCCCGGTCAACGGAGAGTTCAGCACCAGGCTTGCAGACCTCATCGACAGCTGGGGCGGCCAGGCAATAAGGATCAAGTCGCCGTTTGGACAGAACCCGCCGTTTGAGGAGTATGAAAAGGCCTTCGATCAGCACAAAGACATCAAGGCCGTGTATGCCGTTTACAACGAAACTTCCACTGGCACGACCATCAGATACATGGATAAACTTGGCCAGCTGGCCAGCAGCAAGGGCGCATTCTTTATCGCTGATGCTGTCTCTGTGCTTGGCGGAGACGAGCTTCCAGTCGACAAGTGGAACATCGACATCTGTGTGACTGCATCGCAGAAGGCCCTTGCCGCGCCGCCGGGAGTCTCGCCCATATCCATCGGTCCGCGGGCCAAAAAGTACATGCAGGAAAACCCGCCGCCGACCCAGTACCTCAACCTGAAGCGCTACTTCAAGTACTACGAGGAACACAACGAGACACCGTTCACGCCAGCGCTACCACTGTACTACGCCTTCAGAGAGGCACTCAACATCATACTGGAAGAAGGTATGGACGCCAGGATAAGACGCCACAGGGTCTGCGCCGACGCGTTCTATGCAGGCCTCAACGCCATGGGACTGACCCCCTTTGCCAGCCCCGATGCAAGAAGCAACGTGGTCATCGCTGTTAACTACCTGCCGGGAATGGACGACAAGCAGTTCCGCGGACTGCTGTCTTCGGAGTTCAAGGTTCTGGTGGCCGGCGGCTTTGGCGACCTGAAGGGCAAAGTCTTCAGGGTGGGCAGCATGGGCGAGGTCAACAGGTACCATGTCATGAGGACGCTGTCATCGATAGCGGCTGCCATGAACATGACGGGTGTGAAGGCCAACCCAGAAGCCACGTCCGTGGCGCTGGACAGACTCAAAGCACTCAACTAGAGTGCCTTTTTACCACTTTTTTCAATCCTGTTAAGCTTAATATAAGGTAAAAACAGTGTCGGTTTTCATGACTTTGGAAAAGGGTTCTCTCATACTGGTAGATTATACTGCTAGAGTTAAAGACACTAACGAGGTCTTTGAAACCACGCGCGAAGAAGACGCGAAAAAGACCGATCATTACGATTCAACCCGCAAATACGAACCGAGGCTTGTTTCCGTCGGCGAGGCCTGGGTCCTAAAGGGCCTTGACGAAGCCCTGGCCAACGCCAACGTGGGCGACAAACTCAACGTTGAGGTCACCCCAGACAAGGGTTTTGGTGAAAGAGACCCCAACAAGGTAAGGATGATCCCGCAGCGCAAGCTGGGCGAGAAGGCCGACGAAGTAAGCGTTGGAGACATTGTCGAGCTGGAAGACAGGACAGGAGTTGTCAGGTATGTCGGGTCAGGAAGGGTTCAAATCGACTTCAACCACAGGCTGGCCGGCAGGGTACTGCTTTATGACGTGAATGTTGTCAAGAAACTAGAGACCGATAACGACAAGGTAACCGCCCTTATCAAGAGAAGGATGGGTATCGAGGACAACAAGCTCAAGTTCAACCTGTCAGGCGCAGACCTTGAGATCATGCTTCCAGAAGAAGCATACCTGGCAGAGGGCCTTCAGATAATCAAGCGAGCCGTGGCCAACGACATCTTCAAGTTCGTGCCGGCCGTCAAGAACCTCAAGTTCGTAGAGAACTATGCTGCTCCGCAGCCAGAAAAGAAAGAGGAAAAACCGGTCGAAGAAAAGAAAGAAGCAGCCTAGTCTGCAAACCAGGAAAGTCCTGCCTTCATATTTTACAATACTTTTTCACTTTTTTTCAGTTGTTGACGTGGGAAAAACTTATTATATTTAAAAAGTCAATTTCAATCAGAATGGAAAGCGCTCAACAAGCACAATCAGTAACAATAACCCCAAAGGCAGCCGAGAAGGTTGCTGAATTCATGAAGCAGGAAGGCAATACCAGCCTTTACCTTCGAGTATACGTCACAGGCGGTGGCTGCTCCGGCCTGTCATACGGCATGGGATTTGAAGAAAAGCCCGATGAGGACGACAGCATTCTTGAGCAGAACGGTGTCAAGCTGTTGATCGACAGTTACAGCCAAAGGTACCTGAAGGGCGCCAACATCGACTACATCGAAAGCCTGATGGGTTCCGGCTTTAAGATCAACAACCCCAACGTGACAAAGAGCTGCTCTTGTGGACACTCGTTCAGCACAGAGTAGTCCAACAAAACTTTTTTACTTTTTAAAAACCAAAAAGAGGAGTTTTTAAGGCCACAAGCCTCTTATTTTTATGGCCTCTACCACACGATTGACAGCCAGAACAGTGCTGGCCTTGCGCATGTTCACGCCGTATTCTTCGTGTGTGTTGTAGACGTCCAAGAAGGCCTTGGTGACGTTCTTGTCGAGCCGCTGGTTGACCTCGTCTTCTGTCCAGTAGTCCCTTCTCAGATTCTGCAGCCATTCAAAGTACGAGACGGTAACTCCGCCACCGTTGGCCAGGACATCGGGGATCACCAGTATATTGTTCTTGTAAAGCACGTCGTCTGCTTCTGGCGTCGTTGGACCGTTGGCCGCCTCGGCAACGATCTTGGCCTTGATATTGCCAGCGTTCTTGCCAGTGATCTGGTTCTCAAGTGCAGCTGGAATCAGGATAGTGCAGTCCAGTTCGAGCAGATCTGCGTTGGTTATAGATGTGGCGCCGTCAAATCCTACAACTGAGCCGGTCTTTTCCTTGTGCTTCCTCAGTGATGCTACGTTTATTCCATCCTTGTTGTAGACGCCGCCCTGCGAGTCGGAAGCCGCAATAACGGTTGCCCCCAGCTCTTCGACCAATTGCGAGGCAAACTGGCCAGCATTTCCAAATCCCTGAACGGCAGCCGTCGAGCTCTTCATGTCGACTCCTAGCTTCTTTGCAGCCTCTCTGACGGTAAATGAAAGGCCTCTTCCGGTAGCCTCGTTTCTTCCCAGTGAGCCTCCGATGGGTATTGGCTTGCCGGTAATGATTTCAGGCTGGACGTAGTTTCCCTTCAATGCAGAATAAGTATCCATTATCCAGGCCATCTCCCTGCCGCCAGTGTAAACGTCCGGGGCCGGGATATCTGTAAGTGGGCCAATGATGTCGGCAATGGCGTAAGCGTACCTTCTTGTCAGCCTTTCCAGTTCTCCGACAGACATTTCTTTGGGATTGCAGATGATGCCACCCTTGCCGCCACCGTAGGGAATATCAGCAATGGCACACTTCCAGGTCATCCACATCGACAGGGCCTTGACCTCGTCAATGGTGACCTGTGGATGGTAACGGATGCCGCCCTTGTACGGGCCGCGGGCATCGCTGTGCTGGGATCTATACCCGGTAAAGACCCTGAGCTCGCCATTATCCATTTTGACAGGCAATGAAACGGTGAGTACCCTCTTTGGGTGTGCTAGAACCTCGTGTAATCCTTTGTCAAGATTTATCAATTTAGCTGCTTCATCAAGCTGTTTGAGTGCGGTCTCAAACGGATTGATGGATGAGTTTTGCGACTCGGACATGGCCTTTTGCTACAGGAATAGCGTATTTAAGTGTTAGAAAAGTTCAGGTGTTCATCCTTTGCGAGATCATGGAACGCAATTCCTCGTCTGTCTTGCCAAGGTGATCTATTCCAAGCGAGGCGGCTATTACCTCCAGCTTTTCCCTTTCTGTTGCAACAGGGGCAGTGACATGCACCGTCTTGCTGATCCCTGCTTCTCTTTTTGCATGTTCTGAAGCTTCCTGCATCTCGTTTCTAAAGGTCTCCCTTGCCTTTTCGTATTCGCCAACGGCCCTGCCAATTGTTCTTGAAAACTGCGGAAGCTTTTTGGTCCCAAATATCAGGATCAGGGCAAGGAGCACGATGATGATCCATTCCGAGCCGGCGATGTTGTTCATCATCACATCAAGCGTAAGCATCCAGGGGATCGTGTTGTCTAGCCCACGACCCGGATTTAAAACTTGACGTGCCTTTCAGGATTTTGCAAATCGCCTCTCAAATTCGTCGAACGCGTCGATCATGGCTCTGCGCCGCTTCTCCTCGGTGACAACAGCCCGAATGTCTTCTATCATGATTCTGGCGACATCCAGCTTCTTTCTAAGGCCGCCGACTATGTTGTCGTAGACGGCAAACGGGTACAGCGCGCCGTAGATCTCTTGCATGATGGCAAACAGCGCTTCAGCGTCTTTCTCATTGCCAGAACGCATCCTGTCGTACACAAGGCGCTTTATTTCACCGATGCAGTCAAGCAATCCGGTGAGGTAGGACTGTCCGGAGACATTCAATTCAGACATCGCAGGTATGGGCAGGCCGTTAATCACCGCCCTGAGCGCGTAGGCTTCAACCAGCTCCTGCTCTGCCACTGCCACGTACTTGTAGAGATCTTTTGCAAAGGACCGCAGCTCTTCAATAATGATGCGCGCCTGGTCCATGTTGCTCACTGCCTCATCCATGCTGCCCTGATGCAGAGCTATGATGGATTTGCTGCATAGTATCACCGCGTCACGGGCCCGTTTGATCAGTTTTTCCCGTCTTTCCTGTATGTCCTTGAGACCGGCGTCTACGGCTGCAAGGGAACTCTGTATGTCAACTGCTGGCATGGGATTCCGGTCTCCAAGTTTCAATAAAAGACTTCCGACAAACTTTATAGCTTGGATGGATAAATGCCGGATAATTGGGCAACATCCGTCGCAGTAGAGGCTACAATTACGAGTATACTCTGGTCCAGCGGTTCAACGATAGCAAATGGCATGCAAGGAGGCTTGGCGGTTCAAGCACTGGACTGCCAGACATCGTGGCCGTCAATAATGAGATGGGCATACTTCTCACCATAGAAGCCAAGTCAGGCACAGGAGACATCCTGTACGTCCCGCAGGACCAGATAGAGCGATGCCTAGTCGTACGGAACATGTTCGGCGTTTACCCCAACCGCCACGTTGTTTTTGCATTCAAGTTCATGAGCAAAAAGAGATTCAGGCGCAAGAACAAGACTGTTTATGAGCAGCGCCGGCTGGTTGAATACTACAAAAACGCCGACATGCTGGAAGGCATGAAGCCACTTCCGGTGGTCAAGTGCACCTACGAAGGAAGGACTTTTGCCATAAACGGCAGCAAGGCTATAGAGATAAACTTGCCGGACATCCCCATGCCGTTTCATAACGGAGGACCCAAGGAGTGAAGCGGTCTGTTGTTTTGGAATTCTCTAGGCTGAAGGAAAAAACGGTCATAGAACTGGACGGCTCACGATCCTCGCGTACTGTTGATGCAATAATCAAAAGTCTGCCGCTCGAGATCATCATGAACAGATGGGGCGACGAACTCTATTCAGAACCGACTGAGATAAAGATGGAGGAGGAAAACGCAGTCTCGATAGTCGATCTGTTTGACGTGGCCTTTTGGCCGGAAGGCAGCGCGCTCTGCTTCTTTTATGGCAGAACACCCATAAGCAATGACAGAATACTGCCCTATTCGCCGGTCAACGTCGTGGGCAAGATAAAATCAAGGCCTTCCAGCGTTTCAGAGTTTTTGCGGGCTGTTGAAGACTCCCACGTCAATGGCAGAATCCCGGTTTCGCTGTACACCCTGCGGTAGTTGTTAGACGGTATTAACAGGTTTTACGTGTAATTATGTACAATAGCAATTATTAACAGAAAAACTAATTTGTTATAATTATTTGCAAAATTGTCTGAATCATATATCATTCAAACAACCTATAGTCGATTTGTTCTATATAGTTGATTATCATACTCTTTATTAGGTTGGAACACGATAATAATAATGAATTTTAGAAAGTATGAAGACGTCGTTAATTACCTCGTGTAGGCATGATCTGACGGTCACAGACCCGGAGTCTGGGGAAATTATTTGCCAGAACTGCGGCCTGGTGATTTCAGACAAGATCCAGGAGACGCGGCCGGAATGGCGCGCGTTCACGTTCCAGGAAGTGGACGACAGGGCAAGGACCGGAATTCCAAGCTCCCTTGCACGCCACGACATGGGCCTGTCAACGATAATCGGCAAGACAGACAAGGACGCCAGTGGTCGGCTGATTGAAGGCACCATGAGGACGACCATGGACAGACTGAGGACATGGGATTTTAGAACCCAGGCTCATACGCCGACGGACAGGAACCTGAGACAGGCATTCAGTGAGCTGGACAGGTTAAAAGACAAGCTCATGCTTTCCGAAGCAGCCGTAGAAAAGACCGCATACATTTACAGAAAGGCTCAAGAACGCGGCCTGGTAAGGGGAAGGACAATTTCTGCCACCCTAGGCGCGGCCGTGTACATTGCATGCAGAGAAACAGGTGCTTCAAGAACACTCAAGGACATCGCTGAAATCAGCAACGTCAAACGCAAGGACTTGGCAAGAATGTACAGGCTGGTTGTGCTTGAGCTTGACCTCAAGATACCGCAAATAGATCCAATGAAATGCATCACCAGGGTGGCAAGCAAGGTCAACCTGAGTGAAAAGACCAAGAGACTTGCTGTAAACATAATGCAGGAAGTAATAAAGAATGGCATGTCGGCAGGCAAGGACCCCATGGGACTTGCAGCATCAGTGCTTTACTTGGCCTGTCTTGAAACCGGAGAAAACAAGACTCAGACAGACATAGCAGAAGCAGCAGGCGTAACCGAAGTAACCGTCAGGAACAGATACAAGAACCTAAAGAGTCGTCAGGATCTCCTGATGAACTAGGTTCCAATCCACCTTTTTCGGCGGCAATACCTATATAGAAAACTGCATATCGAGTTTTTGAAGTCGTGGCAGGGTCAGCTGCAGCCAGTATCAGGCTCCGTAAGAATACGCTGTACCTATCGCTACTGGCCATAGCGTCGGTTTTTGTTTTTGAATTTGCTTCTGGCATTGCCACCAACAGCCTTGCGCTGCTTACCGACAGCAACCATGCCCTGCTTGATGCAGTGGTCACCGCAGTTCTGATAATCGCGTCCAACCTTGCCTCAAAGCCAAGGGATGTTGATCACACCTACGGCCATGGCAAGATAGAGACTGTGGGCGGCTTTATCGGCGGCGTTGCGTTGTTTTTTGTTGCCGTTTTCTTCATTTACGAGGCTTCTCTGCGCATATCGTCCTCCACTCCTGCACTGCTTGTAAATCCAGGCACCGTCGGATTTGCCGCAGTCATTTACACCCTGGCCGTCGATGTCTTTAGGATATCCATTCTGAGGAGGGCTTACAAAAAAATCGGCGCCGGCAGTTCGACTTTAAAGGCAGACCTGTACCACGCCTTTGCGGATTTTGCCTCGACAACAGTAGCTCTGACAGGCCTCTGGCTTGTCACTGCCGGAATCCACCTTGGCGATTCTGTGGCAGCAGTCATACTGGGCGCGTTTTTAGGCTACCTGAGCAGCAGGTTCGCCTACCAGAACGCGGTGGACCTGACAGACAGGATCTCCCCGCGCCTTGTTGCAAGGGTGCGGCAGGCTGCTGCCAGCACCGAAGGCGTCCTTGACTGCAGGGACGTCAAGATGCGCAAGGTGGGACGGGAGACCTTTGTCGAAGTCACCATAGGCATGAAGGCAGACATCAGCTTTGAGAAAGCGCACGAGATCAGCGCGCAGGTGGAGCAAAACATAGCCACAAGTCTTTCTTCAGCGGGCACGGACGGTTCGGAGATGCTGCATAACATAACAGTCCACTTCGAGCCCTCCTACAGCCCGGACATCCCCCTAGAGTCCATCATAGAAAGGGCAGCCGCACGTGTCAGCGGCGTAAAGGGTGTGCACAACATCATCGTATCGAGGATCGAGAACAACGGCAAGCTGGAGATCTCCCTTCACATACAGGTTAACAGGTCTGCAACCCTCAGCGAGGCGCATCTGATTGCCAACGCCGTTGAAGACTCGATAAAGACCCAGATAAAGGACGTGGACAACATAACAGTGCATCTTGAGCCGTTGATGCCGCATGTTGCTGGAATCGAGCCGGTATCAGACATAGAGATCCAGAATTCCATAAAGAGCATAGTGCTTGGGCAGAACGAGATCCAGCGCGTGGGCAGGATTGCCACTTTTAGAACGGATGACGACATGCTAAAGATAGACATAGACTGTGTATTTTCGTCGGATCGCCCCAAGACTATAGAGCAGGTTCACGAGCTGGTCACAGAGATAGAAAAGCAGATCCGTGCCAAGTATCCGGGTTCCATCGTTACCATACACGCCGAGCCGGGCTGAAGCTCTTTATATTTTGGCTTTTACTGTCCTACTGCCGTGAACGTTCTCACCATCAACCTGCCGCTAGCTAGGAAATTGACGCCGCCTCGCAGATCAACTTCAAAGAAGGGCGACAACGGCACAATCCTGGTGGTGGGAGGAAGTCGGTTCTACCACGGCGCGCCGCTGCTTGCATCCATGGCTGCGCTTCGATCCGGAACAGACCTTGTCTACACGGCGGTGCCGCGCTCCATAATTGTCGAGGTGCGATCTTTTTCGCCGGCCGTCATAGCCCTCCCGCTTCCTGACGACAGGTTCACCGTCGGCGCGGCCAACAGGCTTGCCGCCATGCTTCCTAAAAAGCCGGACGCCGCTGCCATAGGAATGGGCATGAGCCTTGCAAACCCGGAAGCGATGATCACGTTTATCAGAAAACTAAAGGATCTGAAAACCAAGCTTTTGCTGGATGCGTCGGCCCTGATACCTGAAGTGCTTGGTGAGATAAAAAACACAAACACAGTGGTAACGCCGCATGCTGGAGAGTACCGCCGCCTTTTCGGCCAGGATCCGGGAACGACGGAAAAAGATAAGATATCAAACGTGCAGGCCATGGCCAGAGAATACGGGATAACCATCCTCCTGAAGGGGCCAACCGACGTCGTTTCAGACGGAAAGCAGGTTGGGATAAACAGGACCCACAACTGTGCGATGACAGTTGGAGGCACCGGTGATGTGCTGTCGGGCCTGACTGCAGGACTTTTGCCCAAGATGGAGCCATTTGAGGCGTCGCTGCTTGCAGTATACTTTAACGGCCTGGCAGGGAACCTGACATTCAAGCGCGTGGGCCTGCACATGACTGCCGAAGATCTTGTAAATGACCTGCCGCAGGCCATGAAAAAGTTCGACGTGATAATCAAATAGTTACGGATAAGCAGAGTTTGGAAAAAGATGACATTCTAAACATGCTGACTAGTGCTCTGATAGCGGCCAAAGAGCGTTCCAGAATTGCCAAAGGTCCTGTTCTTTGGCAATGGTGGAGGGACCAGAGAACAGGACCGTTTTTTGGGATATGGTTGGCTTCTAACTATAGAATAGTGTTATAGTTATTAAAACATGGAGGAGCTTTGTTACCGAACTCAGACAGAAACTCAATGACAGTCTAACCCTCATGGTGTATTATCTTCAAAAAGAACAATAGTTCAAGGTAGCTGTTGAGATTAAAGTAACGCATCAGCCCGTCTACTTCCTTATCCTTCAGTACAGGGTGTCTGTACCTCCGGTTTTCTGGTTTTGACGTGAAAATATTAGGCGATTATGAATTAAAAGAGTTATGGAAAAAGGCCCTGCCCAAAGGGGGTGTCTTCCATGCCAAGGACAGGGCCTTGCCTGGCTAGGGTATTGTGCATTTGTATTAGTTCTTCAGAATTTAAAAAAGTTAGGATGACCTTGACCTTGTCTTGACGACCAGACTAACATGATTTTACTGTGAAAAAGTCGTAGTTTTCATGTTATTTCATTCGTACAAAATCTGAGATAAAGTGTTCAATCGACCGCTTCACAAATTGGTCATCTTTTGCAGCGACCAATCTAATCATATAGTACTCTACTGTTGGATTTTCCAATTGAAAACCGTCATTGTTACCGGCGCATCTAGCGGCATAGGCAAGGTCACAGTCATCAGGCTGGCAGGCTCAGGCTACAAGGTTTTTGGTCTTGCCCGCAATTACGATGCGCTGAAATCCATAAATGCAGAAAATTACACGCCTGTTGAATTTGACATTACAAAACCTGAAAGGTTTGACGCTGTCGTAGAGTCAATACTTGCTTCTTCTGATGGCATATACGGCCTGGTCAACAACGCTGGCTACGTCGAGCCGGGGGCAGTTGAGGACATATCCATGGAAAGCATCAGGATCCGATCCAGTTTGAGACCAACTTTTTTGGACTTGTGGGGTTTACCAAAGAGGTTCTGCCCTACATGCTTAAACAGAATCAGGGCAGGATAGTAAACGTCAGCTCGATTGCGGGTCTGATCTCCCTTCCGCTTGTGGGGGCGTACTGTGCATCCAAGCATGCCCTTGAGGCAATCTCTGACGCGCTGAGAATGGAGCTTTGGAACACAAACATCAGAGTGGTCAACATCAATCCCGGAGTGGTTGACACCAACATACACTCAGTGACAGAATCCAAAGTCTCGATGATCAGCAATTCAAGGTTTGCAGATGCATACAGAAAGTACATTCATGATGTTCCAAAGGGGTTGCCGGCCTCCGCCGTTGCAGACTGCATCCTTGAGGCAATAGGCTCTGCCGACCCAAAGCCCAGGTACATCATCGGCTCCGGAAGGGAAAAGGCAGGCGCAAGACTCCGCCCCTTTATTCCAGACAGGATGTTTTTTGCAGAGATCGCCAAGAGGATCCACAGACAATCAAATTAATACCCCCGGCAGTTTGAGAGCGGTATGAGCGAATCCGGTCCTGAATTTATCACGTTTGAAGAATTTTCCAAAGTCCAGCTGAAAATTGGTAAGGTGTTAAGCGCCGAAAGCATGCCGGGCATGAAAAAGGTGTTCAAGGCAGTCGTTGACATTGGAAGTGAAAAACGCGAAGTCGCTGTCGGTGCAGCCCTGTGGATCAAGCCCGAAGAGTTTGTTGGAAGGACTGTAGTCATGTGCACAAACCTCAAGCCGCGAACCATAGGCAGCATGACATCAAACGGCATGCTTTTGGCAGCAGACGGCCCAGAAGGAAGGCCCGTCTTTCTGACAATCACAGAGGATGCCCCGACAGGAGCCCCCATTCACTAGCCTATGCCCGGGCCGTACTTGGACGGCTCTTTCTTTTTCTGTATCTCTTCAAGTATCGAGTCGTACTGCCGGTCAAGGGCCTTTGTGTCAAGGGGTATTTTTTCAAGTCTCGAAAACGCCGTCAGGATGCTCTTTGCTGCCAGCGGCTGCGGCACCATGGTCTCGGCGATCTCTCCAAACAGGCCGATGCCATCAATGCCCCGCTCTCCGGCAAGGCCCAGTATCAGCCCGTTGAACCACGTGATGGTGGTGATCTCGGAGCCCACAAAGTCGATTCCGGCCTTGGCCAGTAGCTTCTTTAATTCCGGCTTGTTTGCAACGCCGCAGACTCGCGGGGCTTCGGTCAGCTGTTCTCTAAGGTAGCCGCCGGCCCCGTACAGTCGCCTGATCTCTCCGACAGACTGTGCATGATCCAAAAGCATGTTGCATAGCGTGTAGAGCTGACCTGGGTCCTGCGGCTGCGACTCGCCGGTGAATATCAGCAGTTCGTGCTTTTTGTCATAATAGACTTTGTAGACGTCGCTTACACTCTTTACCACTCCGTCGGCGTACGACACCCAAGGTTTGTCGCCGGATACTATCTCTGCAACAAGCTCCGTCTTGAGGTTCTGAGACAGAAAGGAAGACACAAGCCCGCCTACCCGGCCCATATCGGGAAGCGATGCAAACACCGTGAATTCTTTTGTCTTTATATCCTTCAGTATGTTTATCTTCATTTTTTCAGCCCGTTTATTTGTGCAAGAAACGCGCAGATGGATGTGTAGTCCATCTCGGAATATCCGCTATTGTTTGCGGCCCTAAAGATCTGTTGCGCTATTGCAGTGCTTGGAAGCGAGATCCCGGCAGCCTGAGCCGTGCTTGTGACCAGCTCAAGATCCTTGAGCATGTTCTTCAGGTGAAACGACGGTGCAAAATCATCCTGAACCATCTTTGGTCCCTTTTTCTCAGACAGCCCGGTCTTGAAATACGTGGAGTTGAGTATCCGGACAAATATTGATGGATCTATGCCGCATCCCTTGACAAGGGTTATACCCTCCGACACGGCGGTGGCTATAAGCGCGATGTTCAGATTCAGGGCAAGTTTGATGGCGTTGGCAGTTCCATCCTTTTCTCCAATGTAAAAGACCTGCTTTCCCAGATCTTGAATCACGCTTTGCACTTGCTCAAAGGCCTGCCGGCTTCCAGCCACCATTGGAATCAACTCCCCGGTTTCGGCCGCGGCAGGTCCGCCCATCACGGGCATGCCAAGCATTTCTATTCCATTCTTCCTCAGGTTCAGGGCAAGGTATTCTGACTGCGACGGTGCGATGGTGCTTGCATCTGCCACCACCGGCTTGCTTCTGGATTGGATTATGCCGTCATCTCCAAGCATCACCTGGCTTGCGGCAGAAAAATCGGTAACAACGGTTATCACGAAATCGGACCTTGAGGCAACCTCTTTGGGGCTGGAGGCAACAAAGGCCTTGTC
This sequence comes from uncultured Nitrososphaera sp., assembly GCA_964556935.1. Taxonomy (GTDB): domain Archaea; phylum Thermoproteota; class Nitrososphaeria; order Nitrososphaerales; family Nitrososphaeraceae; genus Nitrososphaera. Next base: position 48,147 of record CAZKXR010000005.1, on the reverse strand, counting down.
TGAAAACTGCTTGGTCTTGGAACTGTCGCGGTTGTAAACTGTGAGTTCATGGGCTTGGCTTATCAGCCGCCTTGCCATAGCGGAGCCCATGAGACCAAGGCCTATTAGCCCGATTTTCATGTCCTTCCTCCTGTTATGCAGAGATAAAAGATTATACTTTGCAACCTCCATGGCTTTGAAAGACGACTGTAAGAATTTGCAAATGTTTTCCAAGGATTGCAAAACTTCTCTCCCATTGCCTAAGGAATTTTGGATTCCTACCAGCGGCAGAAATATTTTCAGTAAAGCCGATCCGTTTGTTTGATAATTATAACAACTGCAGTATACCTGTCATATTAATTGCGAATTTCTAATACCATGATGAAAAATCTGCTTATATCGTTCCAACACGGTACAAGATCGTATGATCTCGACTATGGCTCCTAATAGCAGGACTAGAAGGGACAACATCACCCTTGCCATAGATAGCCGGATGTTAAAGGAACTAAAGTACGAGGCAGAGAAGGACGGCCTGAGCCTTAACGCCAAGGTTTGCGAGGTATTGTCAAAGTATGTCACGTTTTACAAGTGTGCCGAGGAGCAGGAATGCATGGTCATTCCATCCAAAATCTACTCGCTGATGCTGGAAAAGATAGATGAAAGGGATGGAATTAGCTGGCTGACGACAACGGTCAAAGAGATCTGGAATTCGATGCTCTTGGAATACAACGTCGCCCACGATATCAGAGAGTTTGTCAAGTTCGTGTTTGGCAACATAGCTCTGAGGGCCGGCATGTATTCTTCGTTCAAACACGAAGAGGACGGCAACGGATACCTTCGGCTGGTGTTCAAGCACAAATACGGTGCCAAGTGGTCAAGGATGCTTGCAGAGGCCTTTTCCTATGCCCTAGATTCGTATTTCAACATGGTTCCTGAGCGCCGTATCAGTGATGGTACGATGGAACTAAAGATGTTTCTAAGATCGCCTGTGTAACGCTGTGTAGTTGCGTGTAGGGGTATTATTAGCAACCAAAGCAAAAGCACCATCAATGGCTCGAATGGATTTCGAACTTGAAAAAACAACCGAAGAGCTGGTTGCAAAAAAACAGTCCGCCAAGATGAGGCTAGAGTTTTTGGTACCGGCAGAAATGTGCGAGTACGCAACGCATGCCATAGAAAAGATGAATGCGGAGGCCACCATCTACGAAGCGAAGGGATGCGGATGCAAACACAAGTTCAAGATAGACATCAACAAGGGTACGGGGACTGCAGAGATAAGGAATTCTGAGCGAAGGGCAATTGTGTCTATCGTTGACGCCAACAGAGTTGAAGATCTGATCAGTGCCGTAGAAGAAGCTGCGGGAAATGGAAGCTCTTTGGTGGTAGTCTCACCAGTGTACGGAGTGAGGCAACTCTAAATTTTTTGAAAGCTCAGAAATGATGTTACATTTGAATCAATCATCTGCTACAGGAGATCTTCTGCCAACACGGCAAGAAATCAAATTTGCCAAAGTTTAGCATTTTAACAGGTTTTCCAGAGTTCATGAAACTCTTTTAAATATTGTCACTTTGTACTGTACAATGAAAGTCGCTAACCGTAAATGGCGCATTTCATGTATAGCTGGCACTGCGGCATTCTTGGTATCTGCACTGGTTTTTATTTCACCGACAACCGTAGTGAATAGCGCATCAGCTCAGAACAGCACGCCCATGATGCTAATAGGCCAAATAGCGAGCATCCAGCTTGAAGACGGCCAGCCGGCTTGGATCCAGTCAGGCTACTGGGTACTACGCATAAATTCTGAAGACAATGTTTCCCTCATAGTCAAGATGAACATGGTTATGCCCGACGGGACAGCCGCGCACAAGCATACCATGTCTAATCTGTCTGCAACGGAGCACTCGTTTGAAAACAATGTTCATAGCATTACTGGAACGGCCACGGTCTCAATGAGGGAAGGAGATGTTGACAACGTCCCTGTTGACATCAAAGTGATGAACGACGAAGTAATAACCATCACGATAGGTCCGGAAATGGTTGACAATCATTTTGGAAGCTCCCCAGTCTACGGCACAGTATTTCACCCTCAGATCCCTAGCGAAGAGCCTCCAGTCAGTACAACTCCCAGCACAACTCCAACCACTGTTCAGATGTCTGCACAAGAAATAGACGAAGCCTACAGATGGACGATCGACAACGAAGTCAATCCCACATTGAAGCTTATGGCCAATTCTGACAATACGATTACGATCCAGAACCCAACCGATGAAGAACACGAATTCATCATCGAATCAGAAGACGGCGAGGAACTTGCATCAAGCGGCGACATTGAGGCTGGCGAATCTGGTCAGGTGATGTTCAAGCCAACGTCAACAGGAATGTTAGAGTACTATTGCGAGTACCATCCAACAACAATGAATGGTGTTATCGAAGTAGTTGATACTTCATAACTCCACATTTTTTTATGAGTATTTGGTCTGTCCGTAGTACACTAGATAGGATCTGGCGTATTGCACAGTTTTGATGTCTGGCGCTCACATCCTGCGCTTGAGCGTAAAGCGCAGGCAGAACCGCTTTCCTTCTGGCACGTCCTCCACGCTTAGGAAGCTTGGGCCAAAGTCCAGCGGTATCTTGGTGGGAGGAGAACACCACTTGCCCACCATAAAGTCGTCGGTTACCGCCCTTACCTCGTCGTGCCAGTTGGTAAAGTCGTACATGTACATCTGCTCAGAGGTCAGCGCCACCCGTGATATGCCGCTTAGCAACCCGCCAAAGACATACTGCATTTGCAGTTTGCCGAAATTGTCCTTGGTGTATGTAAAAGTCTGCACATGGGGCGTCTGGGCGCTGTCTGACACAAGCCTGCCGGTCCACCGGCCAAGAACTTTATCGAGTTCCGGTGCTCTGCCGTGTTCAGAGTATATCTTTTCGTGGTCCGTTTCGGTCATAAAGTCGACGTTGTATTTGCGGGACATGCTAAAGACCAGAATCTGGTTGCCATTTGGCGGCACGCCAAAGAAGGCCTTGCCAAGGATCGTGTCTTTGTCTACTATCTTGAGCAGATCGTAGAACATGGCAAATTCCGGGCTCGTGTATTTCAGGTACACAACTTTCCCATACCTGGGATGGTCCATCATCTCCGGCGCGTTGTCGGCGTAAACCGGAGCATCGTACGGATGGGTTATGCCTGCAAGTTTGCCATCCTTGATAAAGAAGCGCTTCCAAAAGCCGCCGAAGTACCTGACGGCCATTGTTGCAAGGTCCTGGTCGACGGCAAAGAAGCCCTTCCAGTGGTTGTTGTTGTATATCATCATCTCTTTTTTGTCAAACGACCAGGCATCCGGGCTTGCTTCAGCCGCGTTTATCATGGTCTCAATGGGCATCCTGTTCTCTTCCCTGTTGAACATGGTTTCAAGCCTTGACGACAGGCAGTACATGGGCTGCTTTAGTGAACAGGCCTCGCCCTCCCTTGATACCAGGGCCACCTTTGCGAAATTCTTCCAGTTCTTGTTGATATAGTTGGCAGTCATCGTGGCAAGGGCCATCACCGTCACCTGCGGGTTCACGCCAACGGCGTTGGGAAACACGCTGGCATCGCAGACAAACAGGTTTGAAAAGCCGTGCACTTGGCAGTTTGAATCTACAACGCATGTCGCCGGATCGTCACCCATCCTGTTGCCGCCCTGCGGGTGGGCCGAAGCAATGGTCAGCCCGTCTGGATTGGCCTCGACTGCATTTACCAGCCTATCGATATCCGCCTTGCTTTCAAGCTTGAGAATGTCGCGGTGCCCGCCGATAACTTCCCTTGCACCAACATCAAACCACATCTCTGCAAGGGTCCGCAAACCCCTTGCAAAATCCTTCATCACCCGGTCTGAGGGATCGTAGTGAACCTTGGGGTTGCCGGTGGCAGTCAGCGTCACCGTGCCGGTCGGGTCGTCGCGGATCATCACGCCGGCCATGGTGTAGTAGATGTAATCCTTCATCAAGAGCTGGTGGTTCTCAAAGAAGGACGGGATCCCAAGGGAGAACTGCAGTATTGGGAGGAATATGCTCTCTATCAAAAAGCCGCCGTCCCTGACGCCGTTGGTGACTCCAAACTGGTGGCAGGTGAACCCCATCGGTATGCCGTCGTAGGCGTTTATCTGCTTGTCAAACCTGCCAAGGAGAAACGAAGCCGGGTGGAAGGTCAGACCCTTGCCAGCCCGGTCCAGGGCAATGGCGTTTTTGAGCAGGATCTGAGAGGACGCGATGGCGCCGGCTGACACAACGACCACCTTTGCGTTTACCCGGATCTTGAATTTCACGTTGCCGGTGGCCCGGTCCACAAAGTCGCCTTCGACACCGTCAACCACGCCTTCGTTGTAGGTTAATCTCTCTGCAGAGCAGTTGCAGTAAATGCGGATATTGGCATCTGAATTTCTCACAGCCTGTCGGATGTACGTGACAAGCATGTCCTGCTTTGTCTCGTAGTGGCAGCCAAGGTGGCAGAAGCCACACTGCATGCAGTCCTTGCAGTTTCTGTCGTTGCTGCTAGAGATGTACCCCTTCTGCTCGCAGGCACGTTTTAGCATCCTGTTGTTTTCGTTCAGCTCGTAATCTTTGACCTTGCTTACGTGTATGTTGGTCCAGACCTCGTCGAGGGCCTCGTCCCACACCTCGTCGGATATGTTGGCGCCCATCTGCCGCCACTGCTCTCTGGTTATCTGCGGCGTCTTGAAACAGACGGCATCGTTTATCACCGTCGAGCCGCCAAGGCATTGACCCTGCACCACGAGCATGCGCAGGTTGTCTGTAAATGTCGCGCCACCGTTCTTCCAGAGAAGTGGGATCATCTCTATCTCCCGCTGGTTCATATCCTCGGCATCGTAGTAGCCGCCCTTTTCCAGCAGGACAACGGACTTGCCTTCAAGGGCAAGCTTGCTTGCGATTATGGCGCCTGCCGCCCCCGAGCCTATGACGCAGACATCGGCATTTTCAACAATGTCGTGGTTTACCACGTTGTAGGCTTCGCGCCTGTCGCGAATCTTTTCCAGCCCGAATATCATTTCTTGGCAGTCCTCCTCCATGGAATTGTATGGTCATGTTTGGGAAATTCTTTTGGCCTTGCAATCACCTGCGGCCCGGGATATCCGTAAATCTTGCCAGTGCGGGGATCGGAATAATGCAGCCAGCTTGTGATTGACCGCAGTAGCAGCGCGCCGGTCCAGTTGGGGTTGATCTGCGAGAGATCCGCGGTATCACTTGCCGCGGTAAACAGAGTAAGCATCCTCTGCGTAGAGTTTGCGTAAGGGTCGTAAAACGGCTTTTCGTCCTTCATCACAATATCAAATTTAAAAACCCCGCTTCTTGGGCGGCTTTTTATCTCGGTCTTTTTAACCACGCCGTATTCGTCGCTGATGACCAGATAAACGTCCGGGTTTTTTTCCAGAATTTCATACTTGCCTTTAAAGGCCTTTTCCTTGAATCTTATCTTGAAGAGACCCTGCTTGTTGGTGAAGGCATTGCCTAGGTAGTCGTCTGAAGATCCGAAATCGCTGTCAAAAGCTTCGACGAAAAGGTTTGCCAGAGGTTGACGTTTCTCGTCTCGGATAAGACCCTCGACGGTGTACGTGCTGACCATGTCTCGACTAGAAGTACAAATTACTTAAAGTTTGCCGAACTGTTTTTTGTTAGACACCCCCTCCCAGACAAGTGCGCCATCCCTTATTACGTTACACAACATGCGGTTTGGCATGCCGGAGTTATGGTACAGCGCCGCCCCAGCGTACGAACCAAAGAGCAGCAAGTCCATAATTCACCGGTTTATGGTAAAGGGGCACACCGGCCTGACAATCAACCCGTACCAGGGATGCCAGCATCGCTGCGCATACTGCTACGCGACCTACGAGTGGTCGCCGGAATTCTACGACAAGATATATGCCAAGATCAATGCTGCACAAGTCCTTGAAAAAGAGATGGCATCCTGGAAGCATGGCGAAATAGACCCCGTCATGATATCTTCGGCCACGGACCCCTACCAGCCGGCGGAGATCAAGTACGGCCTGACAAGAAAGTGTGTGCAGGTGCTGCAGAAATACAATGCGCCGTACTATGTGTTTACCAAGTCTGCCATAATCGAGCGTGACCTGAAACTCCATGCCAGATACAGGCACAACTGCTTTATCGTTTGGTCCATAACAACGTGCAGCGAAAAAATAAGACGAGTAGTAGAGCCGGGAACGCCGCCGGCCAGCAGGATCTTTGATGTCATCAGGAAATTTTCCGATGCCGGAGTGTGCTGCGGCGTTAATGTGGACCCCATAATCCCACTTGTAACTGACAGCGACAGTGAACTTCAGAGCGTGGTGGATTGCTGCAAGGAGGCAGGCGTGGGCAACGTATTTGGTGCCGCCCTCCGGCTGAGAACCGACATCTGGGAGAGGATGAAGATGACATTTAGAATTCTTGGACTTGAAGACGCTATTGAACAGTACAAGCAGATCTTTAGGTTTGAAGAACCGCTGAACGCAAACTACGTCTCTGCAGACAGCAGCTATCAAGACAGGATACTTGGCAGGCTAAAGTCCATGATCCTAGAAAGGGGGATGAGTTTTGATTTTCCAAAACACATATGCCCAAAGAACATAGACAAATCCTGCCTTGGACAGACATCCCTTCTAAGTTACGTATCATAAGCTGCAACCGTTAATACCCAACTTTTATCAGAAATCTGTATATGAGCTACCGCAACCCTGCACCCACCGTCGACGTCATACTGCAGAACGGCCCCAAGGTCCTGATGATAAGAAGGAAGAGAGAACCCTTTGCCAACCGTCTTGCCCTGCCGGGAGGCTTTGTCGACGAAGGCGAGACGGTAGAAGATGCCGCCAAAAGGGAGGTAATGGAAGAAACATCGCTTGAAATTGAGCCAATTGACATACTTGGTGTTTATTCCGATCCAAAACGGGATCCACGAAAGCATGTGATGACAGTCGTGTTCATTGGAATCATCATCAGTCACGATGCCAGGGCGGCAGACGACGCAGTAAGCATAGAATGGGTCGATATCGACGACATTGAAAAAATAAAAAACGAACTTGCCTTTGACCATTACCAGATACTGCAGGATTACCGGCGCTGGAGAGGTTCTGGCGGCACATTCTGGTCTACAAAGCGCAGACATCAAAATGAATAAAGCCCCATTCTGTGGTGTTTCAATGTTTGCGCGCTGAAAAAGACATCAGGCTGAGGATAGACCTGCTGGAGGGCCAGTCCAGCCTTTTAGCCAGGATGGCGACAAAGGCAATACAGGAACACAACGACGAGGCTTTCAGGCAGTACTCTGAAAAGCTGGCCATAAACAAGGCAAGAATTGAAGAGCTCCTGTGGGTGTCTGGGGCAAAGACGGCCCAGAACATCCTTGACTTCAGGGTTTCCGTTAACCACGAAAGGGGTGATTCAAACACCGTAAGGGAGGTTCTTGAAATGCTGAAAATAGGCCAGTTAAAGATGGATGACCTGCCGGCAGACGTGCAGACTCTGGTGAGAAAGGGTGCGCTGGAGCTGAAAAATTCGTCCAAGAATGATGGACGAATAACGAATTAGGTTGTACAAATTCTTAAATCCACCCAAAGTTGGTGGAAAATATATATAAAACATAACAGCGTTATACCTTGTATCATGACTGCAGAAGACCTGAATATGGATTATAGCAAGTATGACTTTAAGGACCCTACAGAGATTTACGTTTACCTTAGCAAGAAGGGCCTCTCTAGGGGCACGGTCGAAGAGATCAGCAAAATGAAGGGCGAGCCAGACTGGATGAGGGACTTCAGGATCAGGTCTTATGAGGTCTTTATGAGCAAGCCCATGCCGGAATGGGGCGGCGATCTGTCCAAGATCGATTTTCAGAACATATACTACTATGCCAAGGCTGCTGAAAAGCAGAGCAAGAGCTGGGACGATGTCCCAGACTCGGTCAGAAACACATTTGAGAAGCTGGGCATCCCGGAGGCCGAAAGAAAGTTCCTAGCAGGGGTAGGCGCCCAGTACGAGTCCGAGGTGGTGTACCACAACCTCAGGGAAGACCTGGCAAAGAAGGGCGTCATTTTTGTCGATACCGATACCGCGGTCAAGGAGTACCCGGAGATTGTCAAGAAGCATTTCGGCAAGGTCATCCCGCCGGAGGACAACAAGTTTGCCGCACTGAACAGCGCCGTCTGGTCTGGCGGCTCATTTATCTATATCCCGCCCAACGTGAAGGTGGATCTTCCGCTGCAGGCGTATTTCAGGATCAATGCCGAGAACATCGGCCAGTTTGAAAGAACGCTCATCATTGCTGATGAAAACGCCGAAGTTCACTACATCGAAGGCTGCACTGCCCCGGTGTACTCGACGGAATCGCTTCATTCCGCAGTCGTAGAGCTCATCGCCAAGAAAGGAGCCAAGATCCGTTATACAACCATCCAGAACTGGAGCAAGGACGTATACAACCTTGTCACAAAGAGGGCGTACGCCTACGAAAATGCCAAGGTCGAGTGGATCGATGGCAACATAGGAAGCAGGCTGACCATGAAGTACCCCGGCGTATACATGCTTGGCAAGGGAGCCCATGCCGAGGTTGTGTCCGTTGCCTTTGCCGGCAAGGACCAGCATCAGGATGCCGGAGCCAAAGCAGTACACCTGGCGCCAAACACCACGTCTAGAATCACCAGCAAGTCCGTCAGCAAGGAATCCGGCAGGACCACATACAGAGGCCTGCTGCACGTGGCCAAGGGCGCCACAGGCGTCAAGTCCAACGTCAGATGCGACGCGCTTTTGCTTGACGAGATATCCAGAACAGACACGTACCCGTACATCGAGGTAAACGAGGATGATGCCACCATCACCCACGAGGCAACGGTCGGCAAGATAGGTGAGGACCAGATCTTTTACCTCATGTCAAGAGGCTACTCCGAGTCCGACGCACTGTCTATGATAGTCGGCGGATTCATAGAACCATTCACAAAAGAACTTCCCATGGAATATGCCGTCGAGCTTAACAGGCTCGTCAAGCTCGAGATGGAAGGTTCTGTCGGCTAGACAAAACCCGGCTTTTTTGGTGAACCAAGCATGTCGACAACAACACTAGCAGCCATAACCGACAGCCAGGTCGGCTCTATCGCTGTTAACGAACCATCATGGCTGACAGACGCCCGAAGGCAGGCATTTTCCAAGTTCATGGCGCTGCCGGCAGAGGCATCTCCACTTTATTCGAAATATTCCGACGTCAACAAGATCAAGCCGCAGAACGTCCATTTTTCACTGGAAGCAACCAGTCAGCAGGTTAGCAAGGACCTGTCTGACAGGCTTGACGAGCTGGAAAATGAGACCGGCGTGCTTCAGATAGGGTCTGATGCAAGCAGGGTGTTTCTCCAGCAGACCCATGCCAGTCAGGGTGTAATCGTAACAGGCATCAAAGACGCAGTCTCAAAGTACGGCGACATCATCAAGTCCCACATGGAAGCAAACAGGCTCAATTACGACGACAGGTTCCTTGCTTTCGAGTCCGCTGCCTTCCAGTCAGGAGTTTTTGTCTACATCCCGCGCAATGTAGTTGTAGAAGAGCCTATAAGGATAATCAACTCCCTTGCCGACGACGGGTCTTCTGCAGTATCAAGAAACATCTTTGTCGCAGAGACAGGATCCAAGGCCACCATAGTCCAGGAGGTTTACTCCCCGGCCACAGCCAGGCCAGAAGTGCAGCAGGCGCACTTTGAACTTATTGAGACATGGGTCAGGCCCAACGCGCATCTAGAGGCGGTCACGCTACAGGCGATGGCCGGCAACGCGGTCTGCGTTTCGAACAGGAAGGCGTTTGTGGAAAGGGACGCCAAGATGTCATGGTACGTCGGACTGTTCGGCGGATTGCTGTCGCGGTACAAGACAGACAGCATAATGAAGGGACAAGGAGCAACCGGTGAAGACGTGGAGATCGTCTTTGGCGATGACAACCAGTCCTTTGATATTACTTCCAACCTCATCCACAACGGCCAGTTTTCAAGAGGCAAGGTGCAGGTCAAGTCGGTTCTCAAAGACACATCAAAGTCTCTGTTTAAAGGCATGATCAAGATAAGTAAGGACGGCAAGGGAACCGAGTCCTACCTGGCGGGCCATGCCATACTTTTGGACAGAGGCGCCAAATCAGACTCCATCCCAGGGCTTGAGATCGAGACCAACGAGGTCAGGGCCACACATTCGGCCTCGGTGGCCCAGATGGACGAAAACCAGATCTTTTACCTCACCACTAGGGGCTTAAGCAGGGAGGGCGCCAAGCGCGAGATAGTTTCCGGCTTCCTTGAACCGCTTTCAAGGAAGATGGGCCCCACCATCAGGGCGTGGATAAACTACCTCATCGAGAACAAATGGCAGGGCAGGCCGCTCATGCTCAAGACCGATGAGGCGATGGAGCAGATACTTGAAGTAGAGAAATCCAGGTACCGCGAGACGCAGGACCTGTTTGAGAAGCATTACAAGTACAGGTAGTCTGCCATGCCGGAAAACTGGGTAAGGATATGTGACGCCAAATCCCTGAAAAGTGGGGATATGCTGGACTTTGATCATGAAGGCAAGAAGATACTGATAGCCAAGGCAGGAAACCAGGTTTTTGCAACCGACAGGATATGCACCCATGCAGATGCAGACCTGTCGACTGGATTTCTAAATGAGGATGAAAGGACTGTCACCTGCCCACTACATCTATCGATATTCAAGCTTGAAGACGGCGTTCCACAAAACCTGCCGGCCACCGTTCCGGTTAAAACTTACAAGGTTAAAATACAGGACAACGGAATTTATATCAAGTTAGATTAATTATGATGCAGAAGGGTCTTCTCAACGTTAAAAAAATTAGGAAGGATTTCCCCATACTCAAGCGGCAGCTGGATAGCGGCAAGCCGCTCATCTACTTGGACAACGCGGCAACGACTCAGAAACCTCTGTCGGTCATAAACGCTATCCACGATTATTACATGAATTACAACTCTAACATACACCGGGCGGTTCACCAACTGGCAGAGGAGGCCACGGCAGCGTACGAAAGCACGCGGCAAAAGGTTGCCAAGTTCATCAACGCGCCGTCCACCGACGAGATCGTATTCACTCGCAACACAACTGAAGCCATCAACCTGATCGCATACGCTTGGGGCCGTGCGAACATCAGCAAGGGCGACAAGATAGTCATCACAGAGATAGAGCATCACAGCAACATCGTGCCATGGCAGATCCTGACCCAGGAGAAGGGCGCCAAGCTGGAGTACATCGGCGTCGACGACAGTGGTTACCTGAAGATGGATCAGTACCAGAAGCACCTTGACAGCAAGAAGGTTAAACTCGTTTCTGTAAGCCAGATGTCAAACGTCCTTGGGACCATCACTCCGGTCAACGACATAATCAAGATGTCCCATGAAAGAGGCATACCCGTTCTTATCGATGGCGCGCAGTCAGTCCCGCACATGCCAGTAGATGTCCAGAAGATGGACTGCGATTTCCTGGCTTTTTCAGCCCACAAGATGCTTGGTCCAACGGGCGTGGGCATACTTTACGTAAAACGCGAGATACTGGAAAACATGCCGCCGTTCATGGGAGGAGGCGACATGATAAAAGAAGTCCACAAGTATGAGACAAGGTACAACGATCTTCCGTACAAGTTTGAGGGTGGCACTCCAAACATTGCAGACGTCATAGGTTTTGCGGCCGCAATAGATTACCTGAACAACATCGGCATGGACAGGGTGCGCGATCATGAAATCGATATCACAAGGTATGCGCTGGACAGAATAGGCGGCGTAAAGGGGGTAACAATATACGGTCCTCCAAACCCCAAGGACAGGGGCGGCGTGGTGTCCTTTAACATCGGTGATATACACCCCCACGACTTGGCGACTATAATGAACGATCACGGCATCGCCATCAGGTCCGGCCATCACTGCGCCCAGGTGCTGATGGAGCGCCTTGATGTTGCCGCAACTTCAAGGGCAAGTTTTTATATTTACAACACAAAAGAGGAGGTCGACGCATTGATTGGTGCACTGGATGAGGCAAGGAGACTGTTCAAGATTTGAGCGATGATATTTACCGGGAGATAATCCTCGATCACTACAGGAACCCCAGAAACAAGGGCAAGATAGCAAACGCGGATGTCAGCATACACGATAGCAACCCGCTATGCGGCGACGAGATCGACATTCACATGAAGATCGAAGGCGACAAGATCAGGGACATCAAGTTTGAGGGAAGAGGCTGCGCCATAAGCCAGGCAAGCGCGTCCATGCTCACAGAGATGGTGATGAACAAGCAGCTGACGTCTGTAAAGGACCTGACCAAGGACGACATACTGGAAAACATCGGCCTGACCAACCTGGGTCCGGCAAGGATCAAGTGTGCATTGCTGTCGTTAAAGGTGCTCAAGCTGGGCATGGTCAAGTACTATGCTGACAGAGATCCAACCTCCGCCAAAAAGCTGCAGGAAGATTCCAGAACACTTTAGGGCATGTCCACATCAAAGGTTAACAGGCAGGATCTTCGGAAGATAATTTCCGAGAATTTCAACGACACGGATATCAGGTTTTCAAACGACGAGATACTCGGCTACCTCAACCAGATGGATCGGTACAGGCCAATGAACCTGGACGTGCTGGACTTTGAAGACATTCTTCTTGAAATGGAAGGTTCTGGCTTTCTTCGGCCTATAGCACAGAACTTTAACACACGCTACTACAAGATAATGACCGACCTTGTGACCAGGTCATGCAAGGACTGCGGCGCAGTCTCATGGTTTGCAGATGCCGAGGACCCCAAGCTCTGCCCGCAGTGCAGATCCGCCAATCTCGGCTAATCATCAAAAATCTCTAGAAAAGGCGGCATATCTCAATAGCGGTCAATCAATCCACGTTGACCTTTTATTTGTGGGAGAAATGCACCTAACTGGTGACGTAGTTCTGTCACCCCGTGTTCCAAGTACGGCTATAAAAAAGGCCAATAGTTCGTATTAAACAACAAAACCCCGGGTCTCGCACGATCCTTTGTGTAATAAAAAATGCTGCAAAGGCCAAGATGATAACGTTGGCGTTTATTCTGGAAGCGCAAAAAGTATGTTTCCTTTGCTGCTGAATTTGGCATATCGATTTACCATGCCACACTTGCTACACACATATACCGGCCAGTCAAGGATGTCGCCTTTCCTGTTGAAAAGCGGGACCGGTGCGTCGGATGGAATAGTGAATTCTGCCCCACATCCGTAACAGCTCCCCTCATACGCCGTCATGTGAAAAATATCGTGGAAGTTTCTAATAAGATGGACCATCTGAATAATAGTTGTTAATGGCATCATAACAATGGCAGGAAGCTGCGAATGGTTTGGCAATTAAGAATAATTTCTAAGGGAGATTGAATGTAGCTGCAATTCATGAAAGGCTAAATACTGTTTAGAGCAAATAACTATTGAAGAGTTTCTAAATGCCAACGGCATATGTTTTTCTGCATTGTAGGAGCGGGACGGAGAACGACATCATAAGCGAAATCGCTAAAGTGCCGGATGTCATGGAGGTTAGAGGAACGTATGGCATACACGATATTTTCGTCAAGGTAAGATCAAAAGACATGGAGACTATGAATAGTGTTATTACTCTTACCATCAGAAGGATACCCAACATAACTTCTACCAATACGCTGATAGTCATTGAAGAACAAGGCGGCAAAGAATAGCCCAGACTCGCTTTGAAGGTTATTCACCTTTAATGCTTAAGCGCCCGCACAGACAGCCGCGCAAACATACTGTAAACGAAATATCCCAGAGATACTTTTTTCTACGTTTCGAAAACTAGCCGTTCATTTCTGCTGCTCGTACAATGATTTGAAATCGTTGGCTATGTTGTACGCCAAATCTTGAATTTTTTGAAGTTCTACTAGGGGTCTGTCTTTTGCCATCATTCTCAAAAGGTTCATGCATTTGTAAATTTCTTGATCTGCCATCTCTGGTTGAGACAGTTCCTGAAAGCATTTGTCTATATCAAGACAGAAAAGCAATATCTTTTCTTGCCAACCATCGCCTGCAGCTGGATAGCCTATATCAACAGCAAGCTGCTTCATCTCCTGTTCTCTTGTGATGAGCAGGATATCAAAGGCCTTTCTAGCTCGTTCCCTATCATAGGTAATGGGAAATGCCTTAGCCAATATACTATAAAGTACATCGAAATATAATAACTTGGCGTATACTGCAACGACCATACAAGGATAGCTTCGTAGCATAGCAAGGCGAGAGCAAATGCGAGTTATCAGGCATTCTTTAGAAAAATAACATGTCTGGAATTCGTTGGAGCTTTGCATACCGGTATGAATGGCATCTGTTTATTGCATTCTTGTGATTAAATCTGAAAATTCCTGTAGCCCCATATGTCATTAACACTGAGAACAAAATTACAGATCTACATTTTACACACATTAGTTTCTCAAACGCTTGAAGATTGGTATCTTTTGCTCCTTGTACCTCTGGTACACTAGGCCGGTGTACACGGCGTCACATGCAAATATGGAAACGTAGAGGAAAGGCATAAGAAAAGATCCCTGCGAGATGGGCTGGTAAAGGTAAAATGCAAGACTACTGACTCCAGTTCCAAGCATCTTGAGAAGAGCAATGTTAAATGATTGCCCTCTCAGGCCACCACGGTTCAAGAACATGGCTATGAACAAAACAGACATCATCAGGTTCTGTCCAAATGCCGCGTACGCGCCTTGCCAATCTTCAAATTCATAGGTAACGAACAATACCGCACTGAAAGCCATGGCTAGCCCGAAGGAGAACATGAAATAAAATTGCCTAGACGATAATTTTGGGAACTCGGGCCTTCCAAACTTTAGGAACTGAAAAACGATCAAGGCATCCAATGAGAACCAGACATAGTTTATGTAAAGCTGCGGAGGAGAATGCGGATGAAGGAAGGAGAATATTGCCTCCCAAGAAATGTTTGCACACAGGGCGGCCATTGGCATGGCATACGTTCTATCCTTGAAACCTTGCCTTATGATGAGAATGTAAGCAAGGGACCAGAGAATCCCTCCAATAACCATTAACAGAGTATACAATTTTGCCTTTCTGTCATCTGCCAACTATTTGTTTCTTGTTATGGCAGATGAATTGAAAAAAGGGCACACTTTCTGGGTTGTTGATTGCCTGTTTGCAAATATTCCTAACCATGACTCAAAGGAGAAAAGAGACATTTGGCATCAATCCCGATTTTGGGAATCTAGCCGGACATCTAGTAGAAGATTTCACAGTAAGCAGGAATGACTGTCTTGTATCACAGTCAGTGTTTGGCAGGTGTGATGGCCAGAATTCTTTATCCGCGGCGAAAGATATGCACGTGAATGTCCTGCAGTTTTGGTCGATGCGGCAGATAAGGCAGATTCTGGACTCAAGAAGTCGTGTAGACAAGCCCTTCCTTCTCGAGCAGGCGCTGGATAAAATCTATCATCCGCGGAACAGAAGCTTCTATCTTTTCTATCGTTACAAGAAGCACGTTGTGGTCCGGCATCGGGAAAACCAATGCATGCAGGTTCTCAAAGTCAAGGTACATGTACCGCAATACCCCAAGTTTTGGAAGGAATTTGTAAAACGAGGAAGCGGCCACGTTTGCTGCATTGACCAGATCTCCCATTTGCAGCGGGTTCAGCAGCAGGTTGATGTCTTCCCTCATTTCGAACCGGCGAATCTTTCCAGTCGGGGCTATCAGACTTACGGACCTGACGCTGGAAGACGCCATCAAGATCCTAGAGAACACAATATTCAGTGATTCCTCATAGGTATGGTCCGTTTCCAAACATGCTTTTCTTGTTCTTCAGAGTATAATAACTGCTCGATACATGAAATTATTTTTTACATATCACAAGATAATCAGTATAAAAACCGCATTATTTTACTCTTTTAGTATCGACATTTTTAAGTAATTGTTTATGGTATCTAAATATTGAAGTCGTATGTCAGAAGCGGTCTTGAACTGGGATAGAACAGTCCACAAGAATGTGAGATCCAAAGACATGCTGGACGTCGGCAACGTCATCCAGATAACGGAAGGCGACATAATCATAATGCAGGGTGCCAGTCGCCAGTACAAGGTGCCGAAATCATACGTAGAGGGCTTTAACGGCTCAGAGGTGTTTCTGAGTCTACCCTTCAGCGACCTGAAGGGCTACAAGACAGCCTAGAAACACCCATGGATCTCTATTCTGGAAATGTGGTTATTGGGAAATATGCCCGTATGAAATTGCAAGCGGATTGCATAATTCCACTGTGTAGTAAAGCCATTTACTGACATGGCGCCAAAGTTCAGATCTTACCGTTTTCTTGCCACTATGGTATGAGTCTTTTCAACGTACCACCGGATCTTGTCCTTAAAGCCAGACCACCAGTCAAGGAACGAATCCGCGCTTTCCGCTTGGAAGAGCAGGAAGCCGTTGTACTCCGTCCCCCATGCATGGTTGTATTCCCCTATCAGTTCCACGTCTTCCGGCAGAGTCTTCTTCAGCTCCCTCCATTCATTGTTGGCTTGCTGAGCCTCATCCTTGCTCATGGATCTGTATTTGTAAAGGACTAAAAAGGCAGTAGACATGCATATTGTATAGAAGAGTATCTTAATAAGATCTCCGTCGGGAAAACAATTAAACGGCAACGGTGCCGCCCTGTTATCGATTGTACGCAGAAGTGCGTCCTCCCTGGATTTTCCGGACAAGGTCGCCGTTGTTTGTGGCATTCGTCGCAGTATTCATAGCGTTCAGTGCAGCAATTGCCGCAGTAGGGGTCGACGCCCCGGACGACGCGGTGAACAGATTTGCCGCGTCGATTCAAGGAAATCCGGGCCTTGACGCGCTGATGATAACCATCACCACCATGGGCGACGTCAGCGTCCTGCTCATCCTGGCCATCATTCTCACGATAATCCGGCGCACCAGAAAGACAGGCATGATATTTCTCATAGCGATTGTCATCCTTGCCATTATCGTGATGTACATGAAACCTTTTGTTGGGAGGCCCATCCCGCCCTACGAATTCAGGCCGGCTTTAGAGCTTCCAGAGAACTTTGGAATTGAAAGCGATAGCCTTGCCCCCTTTGCCAAGGACTTGTCCTACCCCTCCGGACACGTCTCAAGGGCCACCGCGCTGGCATTCCTAGTCGGGTATGCGCTGTACAGAAGGTCCAAGGCTGCCGGCTACGCCATCTGGGCCTTTCCAATAATAATAGGCATAACCCGTGTCTATGTCCAGCAGCACTATCCAACAGACCTTGTCGGCGGCTTTTTACTTGGCGTGATAGTTTCTGTGGCGTTGAGCAATGCCATGAAGATATGGCAGCCTTTCCAGCTGTCGCGGTTTAAGGGCAAAGAAGACAAGGCGCAAAGCGGCCTGCAGCCCTAGGCGCGGCCTTCAAACTTGTCAAACACCTGCGGGCTTGCCAGCAGCCACCCGTAATGGCTGTCGTCATGCACGTATTTTAATTCCCGGATCACTGGCACAAGGTTGTGCTTGCGCAAGCCAAGAACAAACTCGCCCTGAAAGGTGTGGCCAAGCTTTTTTGCCTTTCCGATCAGTTTCTCGCCTCGCGGAAGTAGGATGCGGTAGCTGAATTTGCCCTCATGGTTGAATCGCTCGTAGGCCTCAACCATCCTGTCAACGGCTAGCCTTATGTCAGCTACATCTTTTAGTTCAATAGTTTCATGCACTGGAAAGCCGGCGTATTGCGAAGTCATTTGTACTTGGCAAATGCTTCAGCAAGGTGGCCGTGCAACTTTTTGTGCCAGTCAGGGAAACCGTCCGGCGTTTCCGGGTAGTTATAGTAATGCTCTGTCAGCACCTTGTTGATGTTGGCGCAGTACCTCAGGTCGTCGGCCAGCTTCTTGTTCATGGCCCCCCTTATCATCATGCCCAGCTTGCTTACGGTGCCGAATTCCGGATGCTCGCCCTTGGTTATCTTGTCGATGTCCATCTTGGAGAGGAAGTGCTTCATGCCGTAGTTTATCTGGTCGTTGGTAAGGCCCTGCAGCATCCTGCGGAACACTTCAAGCCCCGCAGTCTTGTAGCCGTAATCGTTGATGAAATGCTTGTTGTACATCCACAGTCCACACTCTGACGTGTCATTGGCCTGGATGGCCGCGACAGCGTCCTTGCCGGCTATGGTGGCCGCGATGATGGCAGGCCCGATGCCTCCGGCGTCCAGCGGCTTGGGCATCCATGCCGAGTCGCCCACCAGTATGTAGCCGTTTGCGACAAGGCAATCGTTCTGCCTCCGGACTGAAACCTGCCATGTTCCCCAAGCGTTTCCATCATCCATTTCGCCGTCTGCAAGCCGGGGGTTCTTTATGACCGGGTTTACCTGCACATACTCGTCAATCAAGGTTTTGAGATCTGGACGAACGCCCATCTCCTTGTTGCGGGCTTCAAAGGCCTTCTGCTGCACCCCAAGGCCGATGTTTACCTTGTTCTTGCCTTTGGGGAAGACCCATCCGTAGCCGCCAGGAGCCAGCTTTTGGTCCAGATGTATGATGCAGTAATCAGAATCAAAGTACGTCTTGTCCTCACCGTCCTGTTCAAAGTTGTAGATGTACCTGCCTGTTGCCTCAAGATCGTCCCTGTCTATCCTGCGCTCGACAAAGGACTTGATTGGCAGGTTGGTGCGCAGGACTGAAGTCACGCCGGTGCAGTCAACTACCAGCTTGGCTGTTTTTTTGAACACGGTTTTGTTCTCCAAATCCTCGCCTTCCACGCCAACGACGGTGTTGTTTTCGAAGATGACGGACCGCAGCGCGACTTTTTCCCTTATTTCAATGCCCGCCTTTTGCGCGTCTTTGAGCTGCCTCTGCGGAAGCATCTTGCGGTTGAGTATAAAGCCCTCGCCGTCGAAGGCAACCTTTGTTTCATGGTCGGGGGAGAAAGCCACCACGCCCTTGACGGGGTGCTCGATCTCCGGGTAGCCCCACTTGATCTGGATCCTTTCAGTCATGTAATCAACGGTGTTCTTGCCGACCGCGTCGCCACAGACCCAGCCGCTTATGGTTTTTTTGCCAAGCGTCGGAAAGGTGTTCCTGTCAATTACGAGGATCCTCAGTGACTGCTTTGAGTAATATGCAGCCGACGTTGCGACGATCATGCCCGCAAGGCCGCCGCCTGCTACGATAATGTCATAATCTCTCTGAACGGACATTTACCAGTATTGCCGATTGCCTTCAAAACGCTATTTAAAGTGTTGGAGTTGTATGGCCTCGTCAAGCATATTCTGCTTGAAAAGTCGGTTGTTTGTTGATAGCAGAGTCCTTCCCGAATCCTGCCAAGCCTCCAAAACCCAGATCCTTTAAATCATGTCACCTCATTATACCTGCGGATACGGAAAATGGCCACACAGATGAGTAACGCAAGACGCGGCATTGCAACCGAAGAGATGAAGCAAGTTGCAAAGGATGAGGACATCAGTTTAGATTCTCTTATTCAGAATGTTGCTAAGGGTTCGATCATTATTCCAAGAAATAACGCAAGAAAGCAAAAGATCAAGGTGGCAGGGATCGGCAGGGGACTGAGAACCAAGGTCAACGTCAACATCGGCACGTCGACGCTCTACCAGAATCTGGATGAAGAAATATCAAAAGCCAAGGTTGCCGTCAAGTATGGCGGCGACACGATCATGGATCTGTCGGATGGAGGCGATCTTGACCTCATTAGAGAAAAACTGCTTGAAGCAGCGCCTATCACTTTTGGTACGGTTCCCGTTTACCAGGCCTACGCAGTCGGGGTAGCAAAAAAGAATCCACTAGATATTACTGAAGATGACTTTCTAAATGCGTTTGAAAAACATGCCAAGGACGGCGTTGATTACACCACCATACATTCAGGCATTACAAGGGAGCTGGCCGAACGTGTTCTGAAAGTAAAAAGACATGGCGGCATCGTATCAAAGGGCGGCACGATTACAGCTGCATGGATGCTAAAGTATGAAAAAGAAAATCCCTACTATACGCACTTTGACTATATGTGTGAGATCGCAAGGAAATACGATGTTACGTTCAGCCTGGGAGATGCGCTGAGACCCGGCTCGATACTGGATTCACATGACGAATTACAGGTGGCTGAAATGATAAATGTCTCGCGTCTGGCCAAGAAAGCGCACGAAAAAGACGTGCAGGTCATGATAGAAGGCCCCGGCCACGTTCCGCTAAATGAAGTGGCCGCAAACGTAAGGCTAGCCAAGTCCTTGATCGGTGATATCCCATACTATGTTCTGGGCCCATTGGTGACCGATGTAGCGGCAGGATACGATCATATTGCCAGCGCCATCGGTGCTGCCATATCTGCTGCAGAAGGGGTTGACCTGCTCTGTTATCTGACGCCGGCAGAACATCTTGCATTGCCCACTGCAGAAGAGGTCAAAGAAGGCCTGATGGCATACAGAATAGCTGCCCACGCCGGCGATCTAGTAAAGATCAGAGAAAAGGCAATCAAGTGGGACATGGCCATTACGGAAGCAAGGCGCACCCTTGACTGGGAAAAGCAGATTGCTTTGTCCATCAACCCGGAAGAAGCAGAACGTATTCACACAAGGGAAGGCCAGCACCCCGGTAACAACGTCCCCTGTACCATGTGCGGCTCAGCATGCGTTTACATAATGCTGCCACAACAGAGGCAGAAAAGCAATCTAGATGTAAGTGCAGAAAAGGAGTAGCACATCCTCACAATTGCGCAAAAGACAAAATAGCGAACCATGCAAAGGCAGCTCAGGATGAAATCAAGCCCGTTCATATTCTTTGATCTTGGCCAGACGCTGGTCAATGAATGGGATTTTATCAACCATTTTGACGCCAAGTTCCTTGAGCTGCTCAATGGTTTTGGCGCGCGGATAGACAAGAGAAACTATCATGCTGTACGGGACAGCATAATCCGCGACCGCAAGATTGGGCATGGTGGCGTAAGGGAACTGGTTGTCGAATTGTGCAAGGCTTTGCTTCCGCCCGGCTACGACGGCCCGGTGCTGCGCAGAATAGACGTGGAGATAAAGCCGGCAAGAAAGAGCCTGTTCAGATTTGCTGACGACGCGGCGCCCACCCTGCAAAGACTGTCGAATAACCACGAGATGGGCATCATAGCCAACCAGTCTGAAGACATAGTGGACCTTATCAAGTCCGCAGGCTTTGAAAAGTACTTCAAAGTCATGGTTATCTCTAGCATAGTCAAGCTGAAAAAGCCGGATCCGGCCATCTTTCAGCTTGCCTTAAAGCAGGCAGAACGCGATGCCGGCCAATGCATAATGGTTGGTGACCGGCTTGACACCGATATCTGCCCGGCCAACAACCTTGGTATGACTACCATCAGGACCACTGATTCGCTTTTTGCGCTGCAGCAACCAATATCAAAGTGCGAGCAGCCCACGTACACGGCCAGCCGGCTGTCAGAGATTCCACCCCTACTGGAAAAAATTATTATCAAATGACTTCATACTACTGCCATGCTCCGGGTCGTGGCAAGGATTTTGAAGAACACGCACAGGCACCCGGCAAACAGGGCGCTGCATCTTGCCGGTCTGCCCGTCTACGTAGCAGGGCTGGCAAAGATAGCCGGGTTTTTCATTGGCCTTCAAGCAGATCCGATGGAAGGTGTTTTGCTGTGGACGCTGGCCATTTCCATGTTTGTCTCCGGTCACATGATAGAGGGAAACGCCAGATCGATGACGCCGGTGCTGCTGTTCAGGGTTTTGGCAAGGTCAGTCAAGTCTGGAAGTAATCATGCCAAGCATCGCGTCCATCTCTTCCGCAGTTAGACGGGGCTTTCTGAACATCGAGTGTATGGGCCCCGCGCCGTCGCCGCGTCTTCTTGGCACAATGTGTATGTGGACGTGCGGCACTTCCTGTCCGGCCTCCCGGCCGTTGTGTATTGCTATAGTGCTTGCACTTGTTTTTGAAGCAAACTCTACTGCGTCTGTTATCTTGTGCATGAGGTCAAACACTGCCTGCACGTCGAGGCTGTCCATTTCCTGTATCTTGGCATAGTGTGATTTTGGAACGATAAGGGTGTGTCCGGCAGCCAGCGGAAACGCGTCGAGAAACGCCATAGCTCTTTCGTTTTGTTTTACCACCCGGGCGCGTATCTTGCCGGCGACAATCTTACAAAAGACGCAGTCTGGATCTCGCATTGGACAGTATTTGGATCAGGTGAATATTAACCAGCCGGCTTGGGCTGGCTTGGAACCGGGATGGACATCAGCCTGGCAAGTTTTGCCTTTGAGGCCACGAACTGGCTGACTTCTTTTTGAATGACGACGGATGGCACGCCTTTCTTTGCCACAAAGCCTATTTTTTCCGGAGCAAAGTGGTGTTGCCGCAGCTCCTCCGCGACAAGGGCAGACACGTCCTTTGACGCCAGTATTATGTGGCATCCATGCTGCGAAGCTGTCGCGTTTTCTACCAGCGATTCCCTTGTTGCAAGGCGGGCCATCTCTTCATGCCGGACTGGAAGCTCGTTTATCACAAGGCTCGAGTTGGTCAGCTCTGCCAGCAGCCCAATGGCCAGTATGCCTTTTGGCCCTACTGGATACACGGCAGCGATGTGGCTGTTCTTGTCAAAAGATGATCCGAAATCAGGGCAGTACTTGGATACTATCTTGCCAAGCGCAAAGTGTGGCTCGGTCAGGCTCTTCATGGCTTCATCTCGCGCCCGCGTGATGCTTTCCATGGAAACTCCTGCCTGCTCGAACCTGGACGCGTTGGCCGGGTCCATCATAGCAAGGGCGTGCAGGCTTGCTGCCGCAAGGCCGCCGAACTTGTTGGTAAGCAGTATGTCCATGCCCTCCTCTACCTGCTCGTACTTTGTTGGAACCTCCTTGTTGGTGGTTGCAAAGGCCGTAGTCCCGTAGAAAAGATGGCCGCGCTTGAGCGAGCTGTAATCCTCCATGGCCAGGTTGTAGCGAGACATGAACGCGTCAAGGTTGATCCTTATCTTGTCCAGCATCCCGTCTGACGGCGCGTCGTATATCGGAAAGAACTTGAACAGTGAAGGATTCCCGCAGCCAAGAAGGTTGAGCGTTTCGATGGCTGCGGTCATGGCTATCCTTACATGGACGTCATCGTCAGGCGCCTTTGCAACATCGGTGATCTGGGTGCATGACGTAACTGCAGGTGTGTAGCCGTCCTTGGTGCCTCTATGAAGATTGATGTAATCTAGCAGCCCAAACTGTGCGTCCTGATGCTCCGTCAGGGCAACCTGGACGTTTGATACGGATACTTTATTGTGAAAGCTTCCCAGAAATTTTTGTAGTACGCCGGACAGAGTTCCGGCTGATTCGGCTAAATTTGATTGGATCCGGAACAGGGCGACTGCTCGCTTGATATCGACTTCGCTACCTACAGCAGGATTTGCAAGGTCGTACACTCGCCGGATCAGCTCCGGCTCCTTTCCTTCCATGTGATAAAACAAATCGAACCATGAAGGCTGTACCTTTACCGAGCTTCTTTTTACATCCTGCAGGGCATTGCGCAATACATACTGGTCCACCTCGTTTGAACATGCAGATATCCAGCGGACAGGGTCAAAACCAAGCTTCCTGTATTGATCTACATTTTCCCAGAAATTATCAGCCAATCAAATCTCTCCCAGTGTTCTATGTTGTTAATGCTATACGAGGAATAGAAAGGCGTGATGGATCGCAAGCATAATGTACACTAATGCACACTTTATCCATGGCTTTCTTTAACCCTGTTCAGGTACGGGAACCAAAGTATATAAGGTTATTTGATAATGCTGTAAATTTTGAGTTTTAACAATTGATTTTTGTAATTAAACACATCCTGTTGACTTTGCCGGTTGCAGTTTTCAATCCCGGCCTCATATTTTGACAGGCTAAAGACTTGATGTAGGTTGGTGACAAATAATATAAAGTGCTCTGGGCCTTCTCTACCGCATATGAGGCTTGATGCTGCACAGGTCGAGCAGTTGGCTTTGGAATTTGAAAAGAAATCCGCCCAGGAAGTGTTGAAATGGGCCCTTGATACTTTTGGCCTAAAGATTGGCCTTGCATCCAGTTTTGGTGCCGAGGATGTTGTTGTCATAGACTTGATGGCCAAGATCGATAAAGAAAAGACCAAAGTCTTTACGCTGGATACCGGCCGGCTCAACCAGGAGACCTACGACGTGATGGACGATATCCGCGCAAGGTACGGGATCAAGATTGACGTGTACTTCCCCGACCAGGCAGAGGTCGAGGAGATGGTCAGAAACATGGGCATGAACCTCATGTATGAAAGTGTACAGAACAGAAAACTCTGCTGCGAGATAAGGAAGGTTCACCCCCTCAACAGGGCACTCAAAGAACTTGACGGCTGGATAACTGGCCTTCGTAGGGATCAGGCCGCTACCAGAGCCGACACAAAGAAGATCGAGATTGATGCAGCACACGGCGGAATAATAAAGCTCAACCCCATAGCTGACTGGACTTCAGATCGGGTCTGGGACCACATACGCAAAAACGACATCCCCTACAACAAGCTCCACGACATGGGGTATCCAAGCATAGGCTGCGAGCCGTGCACCCGCGCCATCAAGCCTGGTGAAGACCCTCGCGCAGGCCGGTGGTGGTGGGAAGACGCTGCATACAAAGAGTGCGGCCTGCATTTTGACCCCACGAAAAAGAAAAAGTAGGAAAGTGTTTTTGAAAATGGGCGAGATACCACCACCCCACGGAGGCAAGCTGGTAAACAGGTTTTCCAACAAAGACTTGGACGGAGCCTTTACCGTAGAAGTCAACAATGACCTGCGTAACGACATCGAGAACATCGCCGACGGGGTATTCAGCCCCCTTGAAGGCCTTGTTGGCCAGGAAGATTTTGAAAGCATTGTAAGCAATGGAAGGCTCAAAAACGGCCTGGCGTGGACCGTTCCAATCGTCTTGGACGCAGACGAGCAGACTGCCGCCAAGATGAAGGAAGCCGGCGAGGTGGCCCTCACCAATTCAGGGG
The DNA here is from genome assembly GCA_964556935.1 of uncultured Nitrososphaera sp. Taxonomy (GTDB): domain Archaea; phylum Thermoproteota; class Nitrososphaeria; order Nitrososphaerales; family Nitrososphaeraceae; genus Nitrososphaera. The sequence continues at coordinate 23,165 of CAZKXR010000005.1, read as the reverse complement.
AGAGATTTGCCCTGCTTCAGGTTGAAGAGGTGTACAGTTTTGACAGGCTTGCCTGTGCCAGATCAATCTACCAGACAGACGACGTCAAGCATCCCGGCGTTGAGAAGATGGTGAACATGAAAAGCCGGCTTGTAGGAGGCAGGATCGAGGTAACGAAGAGGATACCGCCGTCGCCGCTAAGAAAGTACAGAAAGACGCCGGCCGAGACCAGGGCCGAGATGGCCAGAAACGGATGGAACACGGTTGTAGGTTTCCAGACAAGAAACGTGCCCCACGTGGCCCATGAAATGCTGCAAAAGGCAGCGCTGAACCTGTTTGATGGGCTGTTTGTTAATCCGCTTATCGGCAAAAAGAAGCAGGGTGACTTTAAAGACGAGGTGATTCTTGCTTCCTACGAAGCGCTGATCGAGAACTACTACCCAAAGAACAAGGCGATGTTTGTGACGCTGCACACCGAGATGAGGTACGCTGGCCCCAAGGAAGCGATACACCACGCCATCATGAGGATGAACTTTGGCTGCTCACACTTTATCATCGGAAGAGACCACGCCGGCGTTGGTAGCTACTACCACCCGTTTGCAGCCCACGAGATCTTTAAGGAATATCCGGACCTTGGCATCAAGCCGGTGTTTTTCCCGGCCTTTTACTACTGCAAGAAATGCCTCAGCTATGCCAACGAACGTAACTGCCCGCATGGACCGGAGATGAGAGAGGAACTAAGCGGCACCAAGATGAGAAAGATGGTGAGTTCCGGCGAGATGCCGGCAGAGCATCTGATGCGGCCAGAAATAGCAAAACTGATCATCTCGTTCAAGGAGCCGTTTGTGTAGGAAAGCAAACGGACTGTTTTGCTATTCTGCCTGTTGTGGATAAGACGGCGAGCCGAGTCGTATATATTACTAAAATGTCGACATACACGCAAATGCTGCGCTTCGCAGTTTCAGGACTGGTAATAATCCTGGCTTTTTCGCTCATTGTGCCCATCTATGCGCAGGAGCAGCCCTACAACGTCGTCAAGGCCAAGCAGAGCGAGAGCTTTACCCTCCCGTTTCAGGCGGCAAACCATGACCGCGATGACCCGTTGGTATACACGTTTGATGAGCCCAAGGGGCCAAGCTGGATCATGAACATCGAGAACAAGCTTTCCTACGTTCCAAGGGAAGATTCAAAGGTCATCATCATTTTACGTGAGCCGGCACCAAGCGAAAAGTACATCCAGTTAGCGATGTACGGCGGCGAATCCAGAACGTACCAGATAGCTGTCAACACGCCAGAAACAGGGCATGCCATAATCCACAACAACAGCGAGATGGGATGGTGGACCGACAACCCCATAGCCATTGGCCATGCCAACAACCAGGGCCTTTCGGCCAGTAACGGCAAGAGGATAGTGCTAGACAGGTACGAACTCAACGGCTTTACCGTAGGCTCGATAGAGGTGTACGGAAAGGACGAGGCTTCTGCCCTGAGCAATGCTTACGGCGGGGACATCGCGTTTAGCGTTTTCTACGGAAGCCCGGAAAACACGCCCACATACCTGCTTCCGGGAGCCCTTGCGGCTGGCGTCGGTGGCCTGATGGCAGTGCTGCTCCTGACTAAGAAGAGGAAGAAATAGACCGGTAGTATTTGCAGATTTTTTTCAGGTCGCAGGCCTTGCAGTTGGGTCTGACCGGCAGGCAGATGTTTTGGCCGTACATCACAAACATGTCGTTTACCTTTGTCCAAAGCTTTCTGTCAACTGTTTTGGCCAGCTCTATTTCGGTTTGCTCCGGCGTCTTGGTGTTCACAATTCCAAGCCGGTTTGAGATGCGGTGAACGTGAACATCCACCGGGATGGCCGGCTTGTTGAAGGCATAAACGAGCACGCAGTTTGCGGTCTTGCGCCCCACGCCTGGAAGCTCAAGCAACCTTTCCATGTCTGCCGGCACCTGACCCTCAAACCTCTCAAAGATTATCTGCGAGACCTGCTTTATCCTTGCCGCCTTGACGTTGTAAAAGCCGATGCTGCGGATCATTTTTTTAATGTCGTCAACGTCAGCCTTGGCAAGCTCTTCCGGCGTTTGGTACCTGGTAAAGAGCTGGTTGACCACCTTCGTGGTATTTTCATCGCGCGTCCGGGCAGAAAGTATCGTTCCAATCAGTATCTTGAAGGGATCGCCTTGCTCTTCTGTCTGCAGGCCTTTCAGTGCAGTAAGGCGTGGAGGCTTTTCGCGATTAAGGGCGGCCTCCATTTTTTTGAGTATGACGGCCATATCCGGGGCCAATTGCAAGATGCGTTTTTCAGTTCTGCGATATAATCCTGTTGAAAGTGATGGTTCTTATACTCTTTTGTGAAAAACGACTTCGTGGAGCTTACCAAGGCCGAGGAGAAGGCACTCAAAGGCGAGCGCGGCGAAGCGCTTGCATCTGCCTACAGAATACTTGTTTCTATCGGCGAGGCCACGGGCGCAAAAAGGCTCGTTCCAATAAAATGGGCCCATGTTTCCGGCGTGAACTACAACACGATCGGAGACGCCGGCGTGCAGTTTTTGGACAAGTTCAGCCATGATGCCAAGGTTGCAGTCAAGACCACCGTCAACCCCATGGGCTACGACAGAAGCAAGCCGGAGGACCTTTCGCAGAATTTCATAGACAAGCAGGCAAGCATCGTAAGGTCGTACGAAAGAATGGGAGTTGAGCCATCGTTTACATGCACACCCTACGAGGTGTTTGACATTCCACCAAAGGGAACTGCAGTGAGTTTTGCAGAGAGCAACGCGGCAGTGTTTTCAAATTCTTTGCTTGGACTGAAGACCAACAAGGAAAGCGCGCTTTCTGCCCTTGCCAGCTCTGTGACAGGCCTGGCGCCGCTATCAGACCTCAGGCTTGATGAAACAAGGAACCCCAAGGTATCGATAAAGGCAGATTTTGATTTTAGAAGTGAGCTTGACTTTGGGCTGCTTGGATACTTTGCCGGCAAGGCAGTCAAGGACAGCAGCGTTGCGCTGGCTGGAATCGGCGACTCGCTGTCAAGGATGCAGGCAAAGGCCCTTTCTGCAGGAATCGGCACTTCCGGATCATGCGGCATGTTCAGTCTTGGAGATTCAGGAAATGAAAGGATCTCCTTTGGCAGAAAGGAGGCCAAGGCCATAATGGACGAGCTGAGCACGGCTGAGGACGGTGACATTATCACGCTTGGAAGCCCCCAGCTTGGGCTTGAAGAATTGAATCTTTTGGCAGACATGACTGAAGGCAAGAAATTCAAGAAGCGCTGCATGGTTTTCTGCTCAAGGGCGATACACAACCAGGCTGCCAAGATCGGCCTTACTGGCAGGATTGAACGGGCAGGCGCAGAGTTCATGTGCGATTCCTGCACGTGTCTTACACCTTATGTTGACAAGGACAAGTATGATTCTGTGGTGACTGGCAGCGTCAAGGCAGCATACTACATGAACAGCTCCAACAAGGTCAAGGTGGCGCTCAAAGACATGAAGACCATAGTAAAGGAGTACACGCAATGATAATTTCTGGCTGCAGGAAAATAGTCGGCGGTTTGGGCAGCGGAAAAGCGCTGGTCAGCTCGCAGCCCATCAACTTTCTTGCAATGGTGGACGCTAAGAACGGAGTCATCAAAGACCCAAAGCACGAGCTTTTCAACAAACCGCTTAAAGGTGCTGTTCTGGTTTTCCCAAACGCTGTTGGAAGCAGCGTGGGTGCGTACGTCTTTTACTCGCTAAAAGAGTACGGCAACGCGCCTTCTGCCATAGTATGCTCCAAGGCCGACATCACCACGGCTTCTGGCGCGGCCATTGCCAACATTCCGGTAGTGGACCTGCCTGAGCAAATGTCCAGAGAACCGCTGCCTTTGCTGATAAAGCCGGGCTCGCCTGTCAGCGTGGACGCGGACTCGGGCAGGATAACCATAGGAACAGTTTAATCCTGAAAACCACTTTCAATAATTGCTCGGTGCATGGCAGCTGATGGGCGAACCGACCGCGTCTTGGATGCGGAATGACGACTCAAGTCCATGCACCGACTTGAAACCCTTTTATTTGCGTCAGGAACATGAGACATCGTTGGTAAGTTACTGTCCTGAATGTGGCGGCGAGCTAAAGTTTGACATTACGAGCAAGAACTTTATCTGCAAGAGTTGCGGCCTGTTTGCTTCAAGGGATAAGATAGACGAGCTTCGTGACAAGGCCGACGAAGCCAAGGTAGACAGAAGGCGCAAGATGCACGACGACTACCTTGACTGGTGGCAGTCTTCAAAGAAGGAAAAGCAGCAGAAATAACTGATTACGCGTCAAAATGCAAGGAAGCATAGAATTAGCTGGTTTTGCCGGCTATCACATGTTCTCCCATCTTGTTAATCTCGACGCTTGTCAGCGAGCGTGAATTTACCTAACAAAGCCCCGGTCTGAGACCCGGATTACGAGGTCTATGAATTGATAAAGTCTGGATTCATTCTGCCAAAGCCTACCAGTTATGGATTGCAGGTATCGCTTAATCCGCGCATGATACAGGAAATTGAGCGTATCGTAGGACTTTGAATCTTGGTTAAAAAAACTCTATCACTTTTTAGAGACCATCGAATTCTTAAACTGGATGAAAGGTATGGGACGCCAGTTCCTACGTTTTGATCCTACTTCTTCCTTCTAACAATGGCCATGAAGAATAAGACAAGGATAGCAAGAGTCATCCCTAAGAAAATAACGTCATTGTACGGTGCATCAAAGCCTTCAACTGCATCTTCCAAGTATTCAAAGAACAGCTGCACTGCAAACAAGCCAAACGCCACAGCGGCGTATACTATGCCTTTTAGCGCAGTTTTTCTGTATGCGGAGATGGAAAGCCCCAGAAGAAGGAGGGAGAATGCTGCAATCCCTATTTTGATTATCTGTTCTATCGGTTGATACGGCTCGGCTTCGCCTACTATTGGTTCTTCCACCCCTGCACCTTGCTCATCTTCTTCAACTCCGTTCTCTATTTGCCGAATCAACCATGACAACAGAAGCCAGACAGGCAGGAACAAGGATTCTGTCATGATTCTTCTTCCCCTCCAGAAAGTGACAGGAACATCTCAGCCAGTCTGTTGCTCCATCTGTCCCAAAGCGACGGATAGTAATTCTTCATCAATGCCACCAAGTGCTTTGGATCTCCGCGCAGCTGGTACCTCTTGTACTTTCCCTCTTTGACTTCCGTAATTATGCCAAGTTCAGTTAATCGCTTTACGTGCCAGCTTATGGACGCGGCTGACACACCGATCTTGTTTGCAATGTCTGTCTGTGTGGGATTTTTTTGCTCAATAATAAACATCAGAACATCCCTTGTAGTTTCGTGGCTTAGAACTTCTAGAAGATTCTTTTCATTATCCTGGAAAATTCCTATAGGAAAATAGTATTTGAACAGCCCGCGTCTGTTTGATGCTATCCTCCCCGCTTTTTCCAGCAGTCCCAGATGGTATTGAGCTGTTCCCATGGAGACCTTCAGCTCCTGCCGGATTCGGCGCAGATGGCAGCCAGGGTTCTCCTGAATGAACTGAAGCACCCGCTTTGTATTTCCTTCAATGTCTTCATCTTTCAAGATCGACCGACCTTTCGCTAGGGGTGATGCTGCAAGTGCTGGCAGAGACAGCTGCATCGACGGTATATCTTGACACTATCCTAATGGTATGCCAGGATGTACGATATAATGCGTTGTGGTACAAATGTCTAAGCGATGTAGTGTAATCCAATTCAACACGATGTCCAAGATTAGCCTGTTGTATCACATTTGTTATTAGCTTTGTTGCGTCTTTATTGGGTATGAACGCAAGAGCAAAAAGGATAATCTTGCTCGTGGCAGCCCTGACAACTGCAGTTGCAGGAGCACTTACAAGCGGACAACTTGCATTGGCAGGAGGAGGCGGATCGCAGAAGGGAACGCACAACATAGGATTCACAGATGAATTCTTTCTTGGTGATTGTACCTTTGCTACGACGGGCTCCAATCGGTACTTTGTACTAGAGCCCAACTACCAGCAGGTATTTCGTGGTGAGGAGAAGGACGGTACTGAGGTCGAGCTCATCGTAACCATACTGGATGAGACCGAGGTGGTCGATGGTATTGAGACGAGGGTCATGGAAGAAAGGGAATCCCAAGACGGCATACTGGTCGAAGTGTCAAGGAACTTCCTAGCGATTTGTGAACAGACAAACAGCGTTATTTACTTCGGCGAGGATGTAGACTTTTACGACGAACATGGTAACATAGTCAGCCATGAAGGACAGTGGCGAGCCGGAGAGGATGACAATGAAGCTGGCATGTTCATGCCCAGCACTGTGCTCCTGGGTGCAAAATACTTCCAAGAAATAGCACCTGATATCGCGATGGACCAGGCACTTATCGTAAGCGTAAATGAAGAATTAGAGACGCCCGCGGGTGAATTCGAGGACGTGTTGAAAGTTAAGGAGACCACCCCACTTGAGCCGGGTGCTGTTGAATTCAAGTACTACGCTGCAGAGGTGGGGCTGATTCAGGACCAAGATCTGCAGCTTGAAGAGTACGGATTCATTTAATGGGTGATAAGAAGTTGGTTCTTCTTTTCTTATTCCCTTCTCTTTTTTCACTAGTCTATGACAATAGCAGGAAAGCTTCGACAACGCTAGTTCATTCTAAAATCTTATTAAATAGAGAGGTAATGGCAAAGTTATGCGAGTGAGCTTATTTGTTCTCTCGTTAACGATTTTGTTGCTTTCACTGGTATCAGCCGTCGGTAGTATCAGTGCTTTTAGCGGTTCTGTCAACAGCGAGGGATGGGTGGATTCGTTTGACCTGGACAAGTGTGAATTCTCTTCCACTGGAAAAAATAGCTATTTCTTTTTGCAGCCTGGATACCAGCTTACCCTAGAAGGTGAAGAGGATGGCGAGGCCGTTCAGCTGATAGTCACGGTCCTAAATGAAACAAAAGTGGTGAACGGAATAGAGACCAGAGTGGTGGAGGAACGGGAATCTGAGGACGATGAATTAATCGAAGTATCCAGGAATTATTTTGCACTATGTGCCCCGGATGATGACATCTTTTACTTTGGTGAAGACGTTGACATGTACGAGGATGGTGAAATAGCAAGTCACGAAGGAGCATGGCTTGCTGGCATAGATGATGCTAAACCGGGAGTAATCATTCCCGCAATGCCAGAGGTTGGCTTGAAGTACTACCAGGAGATTGCACCGGGAGTAGCTGAAGATAGGGCAGAAATCACAAGTCTGGATGAAGTGGTAGATACCCCTGCTGGTAAGTTTGAGAATGCCCTAAAGGTCGAGGAAACAACTCCACTTGAGCCGGGTGTGAAAGAATACAAGTTCTATGCAGAGGGAATAGGATTGATACAGGACGAGGACCTGAAGCTCGTCAGATACGTTCTGCCTGAAGATGGTGGACAGGGCGCTAATGATGTTGAAAAATGGCGCATGGAAAGAAGACAGGAAATAGTGGCAAAAGAGAGTGGAGAGCAAATCCACCAAAGACACATGGAAGCGGCACCTGCAAGTCCGGGCAAGTACTCCTCTGGCCTCAACTATACGCTTGAGGCAACTGGAACAGCTACAAGTATGCAAGGCGAAAGTCGCAGTGTAAGCTTGACTATGGACATTTCAGTCTGGAAATCAAACGGCGCGGTCCTCATACTGGATGTTGTAGGAGGGACGGTCAAGATTGGAGATGAAACTCATGATATTGAACTGGGATATGCATTGTACTCCATACAGCACAACGTCTTAAGATCCAGCTCACTTGTCACGGCGGACAGCGGGGACGTGTTTGTCCTAAAGTTGCGTGGAAGTGCAGGGATAGGAGTCGAATTGCCAACAACTTCTGAAGGAGAACCAATAGCACTGATGTTTGATGAGGACAAGAATTCGTTAGACGGATGGAAATTAACACTAAACGGTACGCTTGAAGCGTAGTCCATACAGCGATAATATAAAAAAATCCAGAGAACATTTCTCGGACAGACATTCTCGTTGTTAGACAACTCTATTGCGGCAGGAATCAGCCTTTCTTCAATACCGCATAGCCAGGTATTTGCAGCCGTTCATGTTACGATTCTACACACTCCCTAGTCGGCATGGATAAATCTGGCGCTTGATGGTTAATATCTCTGCAAAAACAGTACAGGTCATCCTTGCAGACATGCAGCAAGTGCAACAAAGGACCCAGCGTCTATTTTAGGGCATATTCTGGTGAGCACCTATGCAAGAAGTGCTTTCTACACTCTATAGAGGAAAAGGCTGCCAAGACCATATCCAAGTATTCTATGCTCAAGTACGGCGAGAAACTGGCCATTGGCGTTTCAGGTGGAAAGGACAGCCTGTCGCTTCTTTACGTGATGAAAAAGTACTTTGACGATCACGGCAGAGATCCAGACGATTTGGTAGCAGTGACAATAGACGAAGGCATCAAGGGATACCGCGATGAATCTCTGGAGATAGTAAAAGAGTTTTGCTCAAATCTGCAAGTGCAAAGCAAAGTGCTGTCGTACAAGTCGCTTTTTGGCGTGGACATGGACGATGCCATGGTGTTGCGGCCGTCTGAAAAGATGTCTTCGTGCTCGATGTGCGGCACGTTCCGGCGGCGGGCCATCGACTTGGCAGCAGAAAGTGCGGGTGCCGATGTTGTAGCAACGGCCCACAACATGGACGACCAGTTACAAACGTTCATGATAAACCTGCTGGCCGGCGACGTCGAGCGGATAGGCTGGATGTACCCGCAGCCCATAGAATACAGAAACGGTTTGAAAAAGGTAAAGCCGTTTGTAGAGATCTACGAGCGCGAGATAGCATTTTACGCATTGCAACGCGAAATTCCGTTCCAGTCAGAGGAATGCCCGTACATGGATGAAAGCATCAGAACGGACCTGCGGCAGTTCTTCAACGGGCTTGAGGACGAGCATCCAGGAATCAAGTACAACGCGTACAGGTCTATGACCAAGGTGTCTGAAAAGTTGCGTGCGTCCCTTGCCGGCCAAACACGAACGGGAAGTTGCAGGGTCTGCGGCAGGGATGCTACTGGCGATGTCTGTTCGGTGTGCAAGACGGCATCCGCGCTTTTGGGCAAAGGTATTTATTGAAAACGGATTTTCTTTGCTACGTATCGCTATGGTTATTAACGAAGAGTTACTTGCCGAGAGGAAGAAGGTTTCCAGCCGGCGCCCCCGGTTCATAAGGCAAGAAAGCTGGAGATACGACAGGCTTGTAGAGAACTGGCGCAAGCCCAAGGGCAAGGATAACAAGATGAGGAAGCAAAAGTCAGGTGTGCCGGCCATCGTCAAGATAGGCTACCGAGGCCCGAAGGTGGCAAGGGGCCTTCATCCGTCAGGCTACAATGACAACATTGTATTCAACGTAAACGACTTGGCTGGACTTGACCCGAAAAAGGATGCGATAAGGATGGCCCACACGGTAGGGACAAGAAAGCGCAAGGAGATAATCACCAAGGCGGCAGAGCTTGGCATCAAGGTGCTCAACGCCGGCAAGCTGGCAATAAAGGAGGACAAGAAGTAATGGTAGTCAACATACGCAAAAAGCGAGAGCTTGTGGCAAGGATCCTAGGCGTAGGAGTCAACAGGGTTCGTTTTGAGCCCGACAAGCTTGAAGATGTTGCCGACTCGATCACCCGGGACAACATAAAGGCTTTGGTCAAGAGCGGCGCAATCTGGACAGTCCGTCCCAAGGGGACGTCAAGAGGCCGGGCAGAAGAAAAGAGGTCTGTCTGGAAGGTTCACGGCAAGGGACCTGGCTCAAAGAAGGGTCGCAAGACCGCAAGAGTCGGCAAGAAGGAGGTCTACGTCAAGCGTGTAAGGTCCATGCGCTACCACCTCAAAGTCATGAAGGAACGAAAGGACATCACCAACGATGTCTACTGGCAGATGTACAAGAAGGTAAACGGCGGACAGATAAGATCGCTGGCCCACCTCAGGGAAACTGCCAAAGAGGCCAAGGCCCGCTAAACTTATTTCCTTTTTAGGACCGCCCTTCGTTTTTTGAAATCCTCGACGCGGCCGCTTTTAAACACCAGTCCTTCTTTTGCCAACAGTTCTATCTTCCTATCTTGACCGTCAGCATAGCCGCCGATCCGGCCGTCAGACATTACAACGCGGTGGCATGGCACGACTATCGGGTGGGGATTTCGATTCAATATCCGACCTATGGCCCTGGATGACTTGGGATGCCCAAGAGTTCTGGCTATATCGCCGTACGTGGTGACTTTGCCTTCAGGGATTCGCGCTAGAATGCTGTAAACGTCCTCTGCCTTCAGGCCTACCGCCTTTTTCTTCACGGCCCTATTTACTGCAGATTGGTATTTCAAACTTTCATGATTTCAAGGCCGGTATTTTGGGCAAGTTTCAGCATCCTGTCCTTGTGGCTGCCAAGACCCTTTGAATCCACGATTATGTGGGTAACCCTTTCAACACTCTTTAGTACCATCTGGTCAAGCATGCTTTCATCTATAGCCTCAAGGTTGTGTTTTGAAGCAACTGCTGCAAGCCCGAATTCGGATTCCAGAAGCAGCTTGTTGAATTTGGTTGGATAATGCGTCCCGCCTATCGCCACACCAACTTTGCTGCATGGCGGTATTTTCTTGTCCAGCACTCCCAGTATCGCATCGCACAAGACAGAGGCGGCTTTTTCATCCGCCCACTGTTTTTCTGATGAACCCAGCTCTACAAACAAGACCGGCTTTTTCAGTGAAGTTGGCCCGTGGTGGGTTGCCTCTATTATCACGTCGTAGTCAGGAATCTGCTGTCTTGCTTCAGTTACGGCCAGCAGGTATGCCTTTTGCAGGCTAGGATAGGAAATGGCGATCTCCCGCGGGTTACCACCAAAGGGGGCGCTGTTGAAATTGCCTGTACAGTGGCATGTCAGGGCAGGAATCTCGCTATCCGATCGATGTTTTGAAAGGAAGACAAAGGATTCGGCCTCAGGAAAGATGCCGTCTAAATTCTCCAGAGTCAAAAGGCTGCTGTTTGCAACGTAAAGTCTGACATTCCTGTGCTTTGGGGAGCTGAAGGATTGTCCATGTTTATCGTGCAGGTAGCCGTCAGGAGCAAAATGCTGCTTATTCTTGAGGTAATTGGTTATAGTCATCCCTGCTAGATCCTGGCTTGAAGCAACAAGAATGTAGTCCTGTGGCAATTAGCGTCGATGAGCGCAGTTGTAATTTTAATTATTCTTTAATCCATTTGTTATAGCGCGGAGACGTTGCAGCGTCACAAGGCAAGCATATAGCTGCCAAGTAGATCCTGCTGCATCGTGTTTTCGGATAAAATTCGTCTTTTCTATCCCGTTTACGAAAACAGTCAATACCAATCCAGTATTTCTAAAAATACACATCAGAAGTAACAATTTGAGTGCGAATCAACAACCATGTAGCTTTATCCGTGATTCAATATTTAAATAAGATTAATGATTCTATATGTCTCAATGTTTGCTACAATTAATTTCAATCATCCGTTTTGGGTGACAAAATCCCTTGAAAATAATAGCGTTACACGGTACAACAATGCACAGTCGTCACACCTCTGGGAGGCGAAGAAATCTGAGCGTCATTGAGACAATGACAAGCGTGCGCGAGAAAAAAGTCAGGGTAGTTTTTTTGTTGTGCGAATCGTGTTTTTGGTGCGCTTCGTATTTCGTAAACAAGAAATTAGTTCTTGCCGGGTGTCCGGGATGCAAGGGCGACAAAATTCAATTCCTGCCGGTTACTTTTGATGAAAACGAAATAAGACAGGATCATGGACGCGAAACTGCGGGGAATTTTGGCAAAGTTTCCCCCAGAGGAGTTGATGCCTTAACATGAACATCGCCACTCAAGAAGCGCCTTTTACGATGGTAGCCAAAACATGCGGCTGCAGGGACAAAAGAGCAGTAACGTACGCTTTCGTGGATGTTTATCACAACCTGTGCCTCGACAAAAGAGAGATAATTTTAGCCCAAGTAGAAGCGTGCGAGAGACTTTTGAAAACCGGCACAGACGACGACAGGAGAACAGTGCAGAAAGAAATAACAGAATTAAAGATAGCACTGGACTTGATGACTCGACAATAAAGTGGCCAAATAATGCGGCAAGAAGAGGTTACTGATACGTAAGATATTCACAGAGCGGGTTTCACAAAACTTGGCTAAAACTTACGTATACAAAAGACACGGAAAATGCTGTTCGGATTTTCCAGCGTCAAAAAGGCTTCCAGAATATGTTCAGGCAAAGGACATTGATGACTGCAATTTCACGGAATCCAACCCATTTCTATTGGCAACATTAGCGCAACACTACTGTAGTCTGCAGGAATTCAGCGACTATGGCTTTTCAGTTGTGTAATAATTGATGCAAAGTTGCGTTGTTCTCTTCCTGAAGGTCCCTGTCTTCGTGCCAATCGTCAACGTAGACCACTGAAAGATGATAGGCGATCTCTTCTTTTGTGTGTTCATGCATCAAGTGTTGAAACATCCGGTCAGCCGAGTACCAACGGTTGCAGATGTAGCAGAACGGGCTGTTTTGATCGACGTTACCAGAACAATGATCATTTTTTAGGGCGGTATTGATCTTTGAAATTACGAGGTCGGCACTGTCACCAAGCACTTCTCGAAGATAGTTCGTAAATTCATCCTTGTATATAGCAAGAGCATTCAGATCCATATCGTACTTTTGTTGAATGTAACTTAGTATCACATTCTTGGATTCAGACCCCACAAGATCAAGCGCATTTTCAATGATTTCTATCGCTTTCCGGTCTTTGCTCTGGAACAATTGAGTTTCAAAGCAAGAGATTTCTTATTTAAGTATTTTGAAAAATAACTTTGCAAACAGATCATTTTGCCAAGGCAGCGATTTGCACGTTCTTGTTGACAGATAAAAAATTTGATCTATTCTGCCGATTTATCGAAAAATATCTGCTTACAGCATTTGCCATTCCATCCCTTGCAGAGGGTCACCGTTCATCTAGCGAACGTATTTGAAATAGTGGCTATTGCCTCAACTTCATCTCGCGGATGAGCACTCTGGTTGATTAAAATTAGAAACTTTGAACGCGGGTAGGACGAGACGGCATCAGATATGCTTTGCAATAAAGAGAATACCTTTTCAAAGCCGAGTTTGTGAATCAATTCCGTGGCGTTATCCAGCATTATTACAGACTCTGGATTTTCTTGTAAAGTTCGCTTTACCGCTTCCAAGATCAGCGATGTTTGGTTGATAGAGACTACAAGGAAGCCGTCTTCAGAAGTGGAGATCGGCTCTTGGGACGATGAAGACAGAAGATATATTGCTGCGCCAGAACTGCGCGCTTTGGAATACAAATTGCTTGATTTTTTCGTGATTACTACCAAGTTGCTTTTCGTTCCCTGAGCTTCTGATGCTCTGGCGAAATAATAATCAAGAAAAGAATTTGCCATTGTTTTTGGCTCGTCATCACCATTTGACTTTGCTTCTTTATACCCCGTGGAGTGAAGCAGTATTATCGGCCCCTTTTCTTTCAGTTCGGCTTCTTCAACTACTTCCTCTGGCTCTGTTTCCCCTGATTCTTTGCCAGATTGGGTAGTAATTTTTTGCATCACTCGGCTTTCTGCTATGAACTGCTCCATCTTTTTCCTTGCATCTTGTTGTATTTTATCAACCGACGGCGCCAGTCTGCCAGAAAGATAAAGCGCTGCCATAGATGCAAAGATAACAGACGAGATAGACGAGATTATGCTATACGTGAAAGCCTGCGTAGATACGGATTGAGATTCTTCATACATTATTCTTGCCAAGTTGTTGTTTAATTCAACTATCTGCCCATATGTCGTTATCAGCTTTTCAAATTTTTCTGCAGCAACGCTGTTGGCGTATAAGGTTGCTTCCTCTTGCCGTCCTTCGTTTGACAGCGCAAGGACTGTGTTTCGCTCACGTTGGTATGCTGACCAGTCCTCGTTTACCTGGCTTAAAAGGGAATCTTCGTACGATACCAGATTACCCATGCCGCGGCTGTTCAGGATGGGGACTTGCATGGGAAAATCGTCTATCTCTTTATAATTCACAAGTGTCTGCAAGAACTTGATTTCGTTTTGACGTATGTTCTCTGCAAGTTCTTGTTTTTGCTCATCGTCAGCTATGATATGTCGTCCTATGTTCAACCTCATTTTTAATAATTCTTCACTGCCATTGGACAGATTAACAATAATTGTTACAGTCCCTTGATAAATGTTGGATATACTTTCTTGCATTTTCAAAAGCGAGACAAAAGAGATAGCGGATAAAAGCGAGACAGGAACCAGTGTTATAATTATAAAAGAGAACACAAGTACTGCCCTTGTCTGCATGCAAGAATAGGCTCCCTTCAAAACCACTTAAAAAGTTGTGCCTTTATCGCACCGGGCAAATCAGCAAGTATATAAAGCATCAAAAATGATTCACCATAGAATATTGTCCAGCTCGTCACTCGTAAAGACTTGGATCAAAGGTTTTGACCAATTAATGAGTGGGGGATTTCCCAGACCTAGCTTTATCATACTTGCAGGGCATCCTGGAACTGGCAAGTCCACCTTTGCAATCCAGTTTTTATTGAACGGTGCTACGATGGGCGGCGAGAAGGGCGTCTATGCCTCTTTTCTTGAACGCGAAGAGACATTTATCCGTAACATGTCTAAGAGCTACGGTTTTGATTTCAAAAAACCAATAGATGAAGGCACCCTTCATTTTCTAGAATTTACACCGCTTGCGTCAACAGCTGTTTCAGATACCTTGAATCAGATAGTCAAGACAATCATCGAGAGCGGCGCTAAAAGGCTTGTAATAGATTCCTTGAACGCGCTTTTTGGAGAGACTGCTCCGGCAGAGCAAAGAAGACTTCTTGAAATTGTTCTAAACAGAATAATAAAAGATCAAGGGTGCACCGTGATTGCAATACTTGAGCAAAGTATCGGCAAGACGGAGATCGGTTTTGGAATTGAAGAGTTTGTTGCAGACGGCCTCATAGTATTCGAATCGTATATTGAAGGTCTTGAGGCCAAGAGAAGGGCAATAATCAGAAAATTACGCGGCACTCTGCACAGCGCACGTTATCAGAACATACTTCTGAAACCCGGCGAGGGAATTTCATTTCTACAGCTGGCAGAGTGAGATTCTAGGGAATATTCAGCAGAGCTATCTGAAGGATAGTGTGACCCCGCGTTTTCTATCAGCTTCAACAATAAATCTTTCGTTGTTCATGATTGGTACAGAAGAAAGTATTTGGCGGCCGCAAGACTGGCATTTCGATTCGTAGATAGTAGTCAGAACTGAGGCGCACCAGAAGCAATTATCGCAGATCAGAAAAGAGACGTTATCAGATATTCTGCTGCTTTCCTTCCCCGCAAATCGGGTTGTATTTCTCCCATTTTCGGCGTGAAAAACGTCGTTGTTAATTTTTTTGTTCAAGCCTTCGTTTATCTTGGAAATAACGATCTCTGCACTGTGCCCAAGTGTTTCACGCAAATAATTTTCAAATTCATGTCTATACTTTACAACTGAACCCTGATCCATGCCATATCGCATTTTTAAATACTCAAGAATAACCTGCTTTGACTCTTTTCCGGCCAAATCCAGTGCCGTTTCAATGAGCTTTAGAACTTCTGGATTCTCGGTACGGTTCGTTAACATAGTGCAGTTTTATCCTATCCAGTTGTATATAAGTATAGTCCAGCGAAGAAGGTTCTGTCAGTATGCCATAGATTTTCATCATGAACACAGAACGCACGCAGCTGTAATCGGGCATATTAGAAAGCCCATTTTCGTCGTTGGCGCTCAATGGTACAACGGCAGATGTCGATGGCGAAGGCTTAACCATGGAACACGATATTGAACTTATCAGGGAAAGTTTCCCATGAAAGGTGAACGTTTATAATAGATCCTTGTTTTTCCTGTATCGTACGTTCTAATGTTACGTCAAACGCATTCGTTATGTCTACTTGAAAACCCCTCGGACCACACAAGCGTCTATCAAATGATAGGCAAGTACCTTGCGGCAGGATATGGAGTAATATACGCCGTTGAACCCGATCCAAGGCGCGTAATCCAAAAGATGTCCAGAATCGGTATCGAGGCCGAACACCATATTGAGAACGGTATGTTAAGCATACTGTCCAACGAATCATTCTACGGCTCTGACAATGGCAACCTTGATCCACACAGAATACTAGAATCTTGGCTGTCCCTTACTTCAAAGATGATGGAGAATACCAAAGCCAAAGGTGTAGTGGCCATAGGCAGCATAGATACTTTCATAAAAAATGGACAGCACAAGGAATCCGTTGAATACGAAAAATCAATCGGTAAGAAATTTCAAACACCTGTAGAAGCCGTTTGTTGCTACAACACCGACTCGATAAACGACATGCCAGTAAGTACCTTAATTGCAATTTTAAATGCTCACGAGTACACTATTCACGATAACTGCGAGTACTCTGAATGGGAATCAAACAAGATACGCAGTGTATTGAGCAGCGCCTTTAACAAAGTCCTAGGCAACACTACATCGGATTTAGTGCTAAAGACTCTAAAGACGACATACAAATTGGACGAGAATACTATAATTTCTCGTCCAGAACTTCTTGAAGACGTCCTGGCAAGATTCTTCAGAGATTCATCTACAGTCATCTTGGCGGCCGTGTTGAGCAATCTCAAAAAGGAAGCGGCCTTTTGTAAAAACAAGATCGCTTAACGGACATGTTTACAAAAAGCTGACTCTCTCTTATAGCACGAAACCCGTCAGCTACGACAACTCCGGAGATTTTTTCTGCCCATAGGAGTTAGTCATCATGCTCTCCAATTAGAACAAGTAAGAGTATTTTTGTCGTATGCAAAAGACTGCACCTTCGAGAAATTTTAAGACATCATCGACTTGTTCAAGTAAATTTCACGATATTCCTTAGATTCTCTGCGAGTGTTAATTTACATAGTTATGGTATTTTTCTCGCACAAAATCAGGTAGTTGACTCTTACACGGTCAAGAAATCATAAGTACGTGTTAAATAATAAAGGATTGATAACTATACAGTTGACGCTTCGAGATATAGATTTGAAACAAGAGTACAGATCAGACCAAGATGACCTAATTTCTGAATTCTTTGCTCCTTGTTTAAGTAATTGCATTCAATTCGATAGATCTGTAGAATTTGTAACGGCCAAAAGTGTTACTGCACTTTTAAGTGGATTCCGAAATATAGCGAATACTGGGGCAAGATTAAGAATAATAACTGGACACAGATTTGCGGCTGAGGACCTGCACCTCCTGACCAAGATTTTGGGGGACATAAAAAAGAACAAACAGACTTTCAACAACGATTTTCCCAACTATGAAGTTTATGATATTTTAAAAAAGATAATTCAGAACAAAAAACTTGAGATCAAGATCGCCATTCCAAGATTAAATAATGCAGGTGGATTCTTCGTTGAAAATATTGGTATTTTCAGAGATTTGGAGGGCGATGTAGTTGTATTTAGAGGCACTTCAAGTCAAACGTTCTCTCGGAGTGGCAACTTTGAATCTATAGACGTCTTTACGTCCTGGAATGAAAAGTCAAGGGTTGAAAGAAAAATTCTGAATTTTGAAGATTTATGGAATAACAAGACTAGAAATGTAGAAGTGTTTGATTTTAGTGATGCGGAGAGAAATAGGCTACTCAGGTACGATTTCCAGGGATTGCTAGACAAGGCATTTTAGTTTCTGCTTGTAAAGTCAGGAGGTAAAGGCAGTTTATTTCACATCAACAAGTTTCTCATTTCAACCGACTAGATCTTCATTATAGTATTATACAGCTATATCTCACAATGTGTAGGCCCTAGGAATGAGAGAGAACCTACGTCTGGATTAGTTTTAGCACAGTTCACCGAAGTAAATCTTTCCCGATAATTCGGCAAAATTCCATGCGATCTTTCAAATATTAGCTCTGTGATATGAAAAAACTCAAACAACCTGATATTATAGTATTGATTGGAGCTTCTATCGATTGAATTTTTAGAACCTCTACAAATCGTTTATAAATTGCATTGGATCTTCGCTTACTTGGCAAAAAATGAGCGAGCCGATTAAAGAGGCCCAAGATGATGAAATGGGCGCTGAAGAATTCGATTTCGATGAAGATAATCAAGATAAACAGGTTGAGGAGACTACGGAATCCATGCAGCCCAAAGATAAACAACCTGCTGCAGCCCCGGTGGCCGCAAGTGACAAACCCGCCAGCGATTCTAAATTCTTTGCCATCAGAACTACAGGAGGGCAGGAGCGCGTGGTTGCAGACATGCTTTATACCAAAGTCACGGCCAAAAAGCTGGGAATCCGCTCGGTCTTGGTTCTGGACAGCTTCAAAGGCTACATCATAGTTGAGGCGCAGGACTCCAACATAGCGTACGAAGCCCTTGCCGGCATCAGGCATGTAAGGGGCCAGATAAGAGGAGAGCTGCCTTTCAAGGACATAGAGGGGTACCTGGTCAGCAAACCGACCGTAACAGAACTCAATGTTGACGACACGGTGGAGATCATTGCCGGCCCGTTCAAGGGAATGAGCGCCAAGATAACCCGCGTTGACTACGAGAAGCAGGAAGCCACGGTAGTGCTGCTTGATTCACCCTATCAGATCCCCGTAACGGTTGACGCCAATTACCTTAAGAAGGCCGGTCATTGACTGAAGGATTAAATAAAGAATCGGCGGACTTTTTCCTGTCCCACTTTCTGGTGTTGCCCAGTTGATTGTCGATCTGAACCTTAAGGACAAGCACGTCGTAGTTATTGGCGGCGGAACAGAAGGCGAGCGCAAGGTCAAGGCGCTGCTCGGCCAAGGATGCAGGATCACAGTCATCAGCAACAGAATAAACCGCTTTCTTGCAGAGCTCCAGAAGGAAGGCAAGATAGAGTTCGTCAAGGCCAAGCTGAGGGACGCCAGCATACTGGACAGCTACGAAAGGCCGTTTCTGGTTCTGGCATCCACCGACGACAAAGAGCTGAACCGCCAGCTTGTGCAGAAGGGGCGATCTAAGGGCGCGTTTGTATATTCTGTTGACGATCCCCCGTACAGCGACTTTTCTTATGCTTCTGTTATCAACATAGAAGGGGTCATCCAGGTTGCCATCTCAACTTCAGGACAGAGCCCCATCGTGGCGCGCCAGTTAAGAATAAGGGCAGAACGCGTCATCAGGCGAGTAATCAAAAAGACGGACATTGAAAATGCCAAGCTACAGCAGTTTGCAAGGCAGGCGGCTAGACCCAAGATAAAGACGGTGGAAGGCAGAAAGGAGTTTCTCTACTCCATCCTGAAGGACCAGCGCATTCAGAACCTTATTAAGGAAGACAAAGCCGAGGAAGCTAAAAGCGCAACGCTTGAATTGTTGCAGGAATGGGTGAAAAAGAGCAAGTGACAGCGTCCATCAAGACAGAAGGATTTGCACATTCTGCGTTGCCGGTGCAGCTGATCAATGCTCGCGTTACTTACAAGAACGCGCCCATACACCTTCTTGAGAAATTCACGTTCAAAGATGCCGATGCTGCCCACAGGGCCTTTCTGGAAAAGACAGGCCTGGAAGAATGCATCATTGTACAGACCTGCAACAGGGTCGAGGTCTTTGCTGCTGCCAAGAATGCAGATGAAACAAAGCTGCTGCGCCAGTGGGCGGCGGCTGTCGGATTGTCTGAAAAGGACATGTCAGGCGTAGAGGTTAGCATGGGGACCGATGCCGTGCTGCACCTCATGAAGCTTGCTTCAGGCCTTGACTCCCTTGTGGTGGGGGAAGACCAGATTCTGGGTCAGGTCAGGCGCGCCTTTGAATATTCCCGCTCAAACCAATTTGCAGGATCCAACCTTTCTATGATTTTTGACCGGGCCCTCAAGGTCGGAGGCAAGGTCAGGACGGCCACAGGCATAAACAAGGGAAACGTTTCCGTCGCTTCTATTGCTGTGAACCTTGCTGACGAGTACTTTGACGACATCAAGACCAAGAAAGTCATGCTCATCGGTTCCGGCGAGGCGGCAAGCTTGGTAGCAAAGGTTCTGAAAAAGCGCGGTGTTGATTTTATAGTAACCAGCAGGACCTTTGAGCGCGCCAAGGCGTTTGCGGACACGGTAGCCGGAAGCCCGTTGCCGTTTGACACGGCGCTAGGAATGTTTCATGAAATGGACCTGATTTTTGTTGCCACCACTGCACCGTACTATCTTGTGACTTACGACAGGATGGAAAACACCATCAAGAATAGAGAGGAACCGATGATGATATTTGACCTGTCAAATCCAAGAACTGTTGACGAGAAGGTTGCCACCATTCACGGAGTCAAGCTGATAAACATGGACCAGATTGCCGAGCTGGTAGAGAAAAACATGCGGTTGCGGAAAAAGGAGGTCAACTCGGCAGAAAAGATAATCCAGACCGAGATGCGGTCCGTGGAGAGCATGATGAAGAGGATGAAGGCTGAGCCAGTCATCGTTTCTGTTTTCAAGAGTGTCGACAGCATCCGCGAGCGAGAACTCAGGAAGGCCTTGTCAATGCTTGGCAAAAAAGCAGACGCAAAGGAAGCAAGGATAATAGAGCAGCTCTCCTACGCTATAGTGGAAGGAATACTTTCCACGCCCATGAACTACGTTAGAAAGGAGATGGAGGCCGGCGATATGGGCAACGAAGAGCTGATGAAAGTGGTTGCAAAGATGTTCAAGTATGAAGACGAGAAAAAACGACAGTAGCTCTTTTCCGGCAGTCAGGCTGCGGCGCCTGAGAAAAAGCCAGGCAATAAGGGATTTGTTGCAAGAAACCCACCTGTCAGTAAAGGACCTGATAGCGCCGGTATTTGTTGAAGAAGGTCTGAAAAAACCGCAAGAGATTGGCTCCATGCCGGATATCAAACGCTTCCCCCTTTCAGGGCTTGTAGACGAGGTGGAGAAGATCTCCGATCTTGGAATCAGGGCCATCATACTGTTTGGCATCCCCTCAGAGAAGGACCCCAAGGCCACATCGGCCTTTGATGAGAAAGGAATAGTCCAAAAGTCCGTTGAGACGCTGCGCAAGCAATTTGGGGACAAGATGGCAATCATCACGGACGTATGCCTATGCCAGTACACGTCCCATGGCCATTGCGGGATCATAGCAAACGGAAGGATAGATAACGACAGCAGCATCGATACCCTTGCCAGGGTGGCCGTAAGCCATGCCAGGGCCGGCGCAGACATTGTTGCCCCCTCTGCGATGATGGACGGCCAGGTGCAGGCAATAAGAAAGGCGCTGGATGAAGACAGGCTGACCGATGTCGCGATCATGGGCTATTCTGCCAAACAGGCATCACCGCTCTATGCTCCGTTCAGGGATGCTGCACATTCCACGCCGGAGTTTGGGGACAGGCGCACCTATCAGATGCCGTTCGCCAACTCTCGAGAAGCCATGCGGGAGATAGAGACAGACATTGAGGAGGGTGCCGACATTGTTATGGTCAAGCCAGCCATACCATACCTGGATCTGATATACAAGGCCAGCAAGATGACCAACCTCCCGATATGCGCCTACAGCGTCTCAGGAGAGTACGCACTGATAAAAGCCGCTGCCATGGAAGGATGGGTTGATGAAAATTTAGTCATGACGGAGTTTCTCACCGCCATAAAAAGAGCCGGTGCAGACATGATGATCACGTACCATGCAACCAAGATGGCCGAGCTTTTGAACGAATAGGTCGACGTTTTTATTTCAGGCCAACGCAGAAAGATTGATGTTTGCCGCCGACAGTAGCTCTGAACGGGTCACCAGTATCGAGGACTACCAGAACACTTGCAGGGAGTTCATAATCGATATAAGCAGCGATTACAAGGACTGGGTCGACCGTTACCAGTTGGGCGAGCAGGAAACCGTCAGGCGGAAAACCACCATCAACGAAATCGTAAGGACCACAAATGACTGGATAAACAGGTTTGGCAGCACCATCAAAAAGATCGACATAATAATGAATGACGGCGTCAACAAGATGGCAGAGAACACTGCAGGTTACCCGTTCAAGTTTGACGTTTTTGTTAACCAGGCAAGCAGGTACACGACCCACCAATTAGGCGACGTCAGGTTGAACCTAAAGGCAGTGCCAAGACCCGGCAGACTTGCAAGGGTAGGAAACTACCATAAAGACCAGCTCTTGCTTCTCAACTCCAGCTCACCGGTCAATTTCACCCTGAGCAAGGAAAGCATGAGCGGTGCGGACCTGCTGGACGACTACATCATCATCGATGCAAAGAGCTGCCAGAGGTACGACGTTATTTCGCTGACCGTGGTAGTTGAAGAGGTGGAAAAAGACTATGTCACAGAAAGCAGAGGTTACTCCACCTTAATCCTGCTGACCTAGGCCGGGAAGGACATCTTCCTTCTTTTTAACAAACATAGGGTAGAGTATCCAGACCCGATCTGGAACAAATCTGGAAAAACCGTTAACTATCTTGCAGCGACAGTGCATATCTGATGATGCAAAATCAACTAACTGCAAAACTGGTCGCCTTGGCTGCATTCAGCGCAATACTTGCAGCCCCAGTCGGAGCTGCCTTCGCCGCAAAACCCGGATTTGGAAACCTCTACTACAACGACACAATAGTATGCACAGTTGTCCCTCCTGCCAGCTTTCCCAACGAAGGTGTGGACAACTTTTACAAGGTAACTAACGGAGCAGAAGGTCAGCTTGGAATAGCGGCGGTTGCGCCTGGAGACACAAATTACCACGGAGGTCACTGGAAGGTCTTCAAAGTCACTTTCAATGTCACACCCTACCTGCTGACATCAGAGGCAGCTGTTCAGGCAGCTGAAGATGCTGGAGATGTTACCATAGTCCGCGTCGCAGCAGAGGACTTTCTGTGTCCAATACAGAAATAACTGATAAGGGCGATTCAGACACCTCCTCCCTTTTTTATTGAAAACCACTACAGCATTTTCCTGCGAATCTACAAACGCAGCTGGTGCCCATCATACACGGTATTACTACCCCATTAACATCATTGGATATGGATAATGGGTTTATTTGTCATCATCGCGATAGTACGTTATACCGTATAATACATGATAATTCTTAGGTGACAACTTTAAATTACCTTCCCGTATCGACAAATTTGTCCTGCGACGGTCGTCCAGTTTGGTCTAGGACATCAGATTGCCAATCTGGTAACCCGGGTTCAAATCCCGGCCGTCGCAC
>CAZKXR010000004.1:0-89925 GCA_964556935.1 uncultured Nitrososphaera sp. | reverse complement strand
AAGATGGACACGATCTCTGCTAACAAAGATGGACGTCAATTGTGCTACTCTACACCTACTTCCTTGCTCCCCTTGCCGTCACTCAAATGATAAACAACTCTTTTCTCAGGCGCGTCCAATGTGAATTCCAATAACTTTTTCACTTTGTCATATCCACCAACTTTCAGCCAGGTCGCTATTTCATCTAGCAACTCCCGATTCTTCTGAAGGGCGGCTACTACATCGTCAAGGGTAGCACTTTTCCTCTGCTCATTATTCTGGGTACTCATGTCACCTTCTCCTTTGATTCGGTTTTCTCCTTATCACCCTGTTCTGTTTCTTCGGTAACCGATGGTCCTCTTTCCTTTCGTATAGAATGAAGAGCGACTCTCACATTATTACTGCTAGTGGAGAGTATGCTGGCTATCTCCTTTGGCTGGAAACCTGCATCCGAAAGGAGTGCTATCTGCTCCCTCTGTGTTTTCAGATCCTTTACAAGATTAAGTGCAAGTAGCTTCGTTACTTTATCTAACTTCATGGAGATTTCCGTTAACTGAGGATTAAGATTTCCGTCCATTTTCTCAAACTCCTACCTGTTGTTCAGTCCCACTTTGCGTTGTCTCTCCTGTTTCAGTGCTGCTTTCAGCTACTTGCCTTGTCGCTGGCAGTTCGATGCCGAAGTCTTCTAGTGAGAATGCACGCTCATACCTGCCTTTGAATTTGTTAGATGGGAATACCAAACCCGCAATGTTCCATTTCTTCCAATAGTTTCTGATAGTAAAGTCGCTCAGTCCGGACATCTTGGCGACGTCCCTTGAAGCTCGTCCGTCGCTGTAATGATAGGCAAGCTTCTCCGCGTCATTCTGAAGAGTGCTTGTTATCACTTGACGAGCCGTTTGAATTCCGCTAAATCGTGACCACTTGGCGATGGCTGTAAGCAACTCTATCACTTTCTTTTGATCTTCATTGCTGCTCATGTGTCATTTCACCTTGTGATTGCGGTCCGGCAGATAGAGCCGACTGCGCCTGTTGCTTTTTGAAAGGCTTCCAAGTGGATGGAATCTCATCAAAATAGTCGGCTCTTTTTGGGTATCCTCTCTTGATATACAGGATGAGTCCTCGTTTCTCCGCATCCTGTAAGAAATATTGCACTGACCTAATAGAAGCACCAGCTCCCTTGGCGATCTCTTCCGTATTGCGAGAGCCGTCAGCAAGCCTCCACATTTCTTGTCTTTCAGAAGTAGATGCTACAGCCTCCAGATCCTTTGCAAAAGAATCCCTTGATAACCGCGTCATCAAGAGCCTGATAGAATGCAGATCATCGCTGATTTTGCCCAGAAGCTCAATAACTTGGCTCTCGGATTCCATATCTAGATATCACGCAGGATATATATTTAAGCCTTTTGCGCTTTTGGCCTCTATTTCAAAAGAAGGTTTTTCACAGGCAAAATCACAGATAATTTATGATCTGCTCGCCGCCCGCCAGTATGCCGCAGAACCACACGATTTGATTGGCGGAAAGGTTTCACCTTTTTGAAGCGGTATGACCATTTCTTCATTGGTCGGTACACAGGACGTACCGTCTGTCGATGTTGGCCCATCGTACCTATAGAGTCCCGATTGTGGAGCTTTTTCACCCGTCTTGAACCTATCCACGATCTTTCTGAAGATAGTACTAAAATAAAAATATAGCGGTTGGGAACCGTTACCTGACGTTCTCTCTAGTCTCCCAACGTTCTGATAAGCAAAGAATATTAGATTCCTTTCTGTTACAGATAACATTGCCTAAGCCTGGACAGAAAACTGTCACTATGAGTGGGAAGATGCTCAAACAGCTTGAAGAAAAGTATGAGGCAGAAAAGCTTAAGCGCCCAAACCTGTCATTCGCTGCTTTCGTCTCAGAATCGGCTCTTATGGAGCTTGAACGGCGTAACATATTGAAAGAAGCCCAGTTTATCTCCTTGGTTGGCTTCAACGACGACATAGTGATAATGAAAGATGTAAGGAAAAGTGGAAAGTTCTTCGAAGTCCAGATTAGAAATAAGAAACTTAGATGCTTGACTGATGAAAATTCGTCTGACTGCATACATGTCGGCTTTGCTCTGGCTCTTCCAGAAGTAAGGAAGGCGCTGAATCGCTAACATTTCCCTGCTTCTAAAATCAAGAGATACCCATAGTCTGACTGCATCTTGTTATACAACAAAATCGAAGCATAGTTATTTTAAATACTTAGTTACTGCTTCATCAGCGCAACTATAGCCTTGGCCGCTTCCGAGCTTCCAAAAAGCAAGTTTACCGAACTGTCTTTCTTTTTCCACGGGTTCAGCTCAACGATGTTCAGCTGGCCGTCAACAAGCAGTTCAATGTGCAGTGACTTTCTTATGAGGCTGGCGTTGCGGATGCCAAACCTCTTACCAGCAAGGCTGTTTGGGCTTGACTGATCAAGTGTTGAAAGCTTGTTTATGGCATCCACGAACAGGTCCAGCAGTGCAAACATTGGATCCGGCTTTTCGCCGACACCCCAGCTGACCTTGCTCTGGGACATAGAGGCCAAGCTGTCGAATGTTTTTACAAACTCGCCAAAGACCGATTCCATCGTGACGTCGATGATGCAATCCTTGCGCACAAACTGCGAAGCTACCTTCTGGTCGGTAAACTCGATGCCGCGGTACTTGACATACAGCAGGGGCTGCCCGTATTTCACGAGGTTGGCCTCGCATCCCTCTATATCTGAGACAAGCTTCAAAAAGTAGTTCTTGGTCGTGGTGTTTTTCGCCGTGGAATTCATCTTTGATATTATCATCAGCTTCAAGAGATCCCGGACAAAGTCATCGGCATACTTGGGGTACTCGCCAAAATCGTACCGGACCTCCTCGACGACCAATTCAGAGGTTATGCCTATCTGTCAGGATTTAATTTTTCTCAGTATCAAGCCGACTTGACCTGTCAACACTGCCAGATAGTTAAGCAAATTAAATGTGTGATCTCCTTGCTTACAGTTGCCAGGGGACGAGTTTGCATTCAGGCCTTCAGCCCAGCATTTAGCTGAAAGCAACCTTGCGCGCTTTATGAAAAAACATGGCGTTTCCGATTTCCGGCAACTGGTCCAGAAAGCCAACAGCGACATAGAATGGTACTGGGATGCTGTCAATGAGGACCTGGGCCTTGAATGGTTCAGAAAATACGACAGTGTGTACGACTCGTCTGCCGGCTTGCCGTGGACAAAGTGGTTCATCAACGGCAGGTGCAACATTGTGGCCAACGCCGTCGACAGACAGGCCAAAAGCCAGCCAGAAAAGGTTGCGTACGTCTTTGAAGACGAGCACGGTTCAAGGAAGGTCACGTATCGCGAGCTGGATGCCCAGGTCAGCCGGCTTGCCGGAGCTCTGGCAGATGCAGGCATAGGCAAGGGCGACATGGTAGGTATTTACTTGCCAATGATCCCGGAAGCATTCTTTGCGATTCTGGCATGCTCCAAAATAGGCGCCGTGCATACCACAGTCTTTTCTGGCTTTAGCGGGCCGGCTCTGCATTCACGGCTTGTCGATTCTTCTGCCAAGCTGCTGATAACCGCCGACAAGACCACGCGGCGGGGCAAAGAGATCGACCTCAAGAGCCAGTGGGAAAAAGCGGTGGAAGGTTCGGGCATTTCAAAAGTCGTCACGGTCGGTGGTCAGGACGGCTCAAACATAATCAATTACAGCGATTTTGTAAAAGGTAGCCGGCCGGCCAGGACCGTGGCCATGGACTCAGAAGACCCGCTGTTCGTGCTTTACACGTCTGGCACCACAGGACAGCCAAAGGGCACGCTGCAGGTTCACGGCGGATTCATGGTGGTGGCCGCGCAGCAGACTGCCTACATGATAGACATGAAGCCAGACGACGTGCTGTTCTGGTACGCTGATATAGGCTGGATAACAGGCCAGGTCTGGGTTGTATACGGAAGTCCGATCATCGGCGGGACGTCTGTTATCTACAACAATACGCTGGACTACCCCCACACCGACGCCTGGTGCCGACTGATAGAGAAGCACAAGGTAAGCATATTTGGTGCCGCCCCAACGGCGATCAGGCTTTTCATGAAGAACAACACTCCTACTGCAAGGTACGACTTTTCGTCGCTCAGGATGCTGGCCGCCACGGGCGAGCCGATAAACGCGGAGGCCTGGAACTGGTACTTTGAGAACGTGGGGCAGAAAAGATGTCCGGTCATCAACCTTTCCGGCGGCACCGAGATAGGGGGCGCCATAGTGAGCGCGCTGCCGGTCATGCCCCTTAAGCCCTGCACCGTTGGATGCCCGATCCCCGGTTTTGACGCCGACGTGTTTGACGATTCCGGCAGACCCGCAAGCAAGGGATACCTGGTGGTCAAAAAGCCCTGGCCGTCGATGAGCCGCGGCATCCTGAACAATCCAGACAGGTTCATAGAGACATACTGGTCAAAGTACAAGGACGTCTGGTACCACGGCGACGTGGTTTCCATCGACGGTGACGGCCTGTGGTACATCCAAGGAAGGGTCGACGACATCATCAAGGTTTCAGGCCACAGGATCGGCATAACTGAGGTCGAGGCCGCGGTTTCGTCCCATCCTGCCATCGCCGAGGTTGTCGCGGTGGGCAGGCCCGATGTACTGAAAGGCGAGGTTATAGTGGTATGCGCGGTGGTAAAAGACGGCTACCAGCACAACGATGCTCTGAAGGAGGAGATTGCCAGAAGGATCGAGGAAGCGATAGGGCGGTTTGCCAGACCAGAAGAGGTGAGGTTCGTTTCCGAGTTTCCAAGGACCAGGAGCGGCAAGCTTGTCAGGCGGCTTGTCAGAGCAAAGGTGGCCGGCGAGAGCATGGCCGGTCAGGACCTGTCGTCAGTGGAGAACCCGTCCTCCCTTGACGGGATTTAGCAGAACCTTTATTCAACAGCTTTTTGCTAGCAGCGCTCATGCAAGAAGAGGCCAAGAAGAAATTTGAGCTGCCAGGAAGTCGCGCGCATTACGCACCATCGCTTGTATTCACGATAAACCATATGCGGCTTGAAATAGAGCCGGACCTAGAGCATGGCAGCATCTCCTGCAGACAGGAGTTGGAGATAACCGCGTTAAAAGACACGGACAGAATAGAGCTTGATGCCGCCGAGCTTGATGTAAAGTCGGTCTCTTCTTCTGAAAATCTCGAGTTCAGGATCATCGATGACAGGCTTTTGGTAAAGCTGGGAAGTGTTTTGAAGGAGGAAGGCAGGCTCAAGCTTGCCGTCTCCTATGCAGCCAGGCCAAAAAAGGGTCTTTACTTTATCAAGTCTGACGCTCACTTCCCTGACAAGAAAGAGGAGGTCTGGACGCAGGGGGAGACCGTGGACGCAAAGCACTGGTTTCCATGCATCGATCATCCGCAGGTGAAATTTTCAAGCGAGCTTGTAGTGACAGTTCCGCCGGGTTTTACCGCCATCTCAAACGGCCAGCTTATAACTATGGAAAAGGGCGACAAGTGGAAGTACCACTGGTTTGAGAAGAATCCGCATCCTGCCTATCTCACATCACTGGTTGTTGGAACGTATGCGGAGATAAATGAAGGCGATCTCTACTACTACGTGCCGCATGAGAGGAAGGACGACGCGGCAAGATCGTTTGAGCACACTGTCGAGATGGTGAGATTCTTTGAGGACTACTTTGGAACAAAGTATCCGTACGACAAGTACTCGCAGGTGACAGTACAGGATTTTGTTTACGGCGGCATGGAGAACTCTAGCTGCACCACCCTTACGCTGGACACGCTGCACGACAGCAAGGCGCACCTAGACTTTAGCAGCGACTACCTTGTCTCGCATGAGCTGGCCCACCAGTGGTTTGGCGATCTTGTGACCTGCAGGGACTGGCAGCACATCTGGCTTAACGAAGGCTTTGCAACATACTGTGAGGCGCTTTACTGGGAGGCAAGCAGGGGGACAGACGAGTTCCACTACTACGTGATGCAGACAGCCGATGACTACTTCGAGGAAACCTCTGGTCGTTACACGCGGCCAATAGTGACCAAGGTGTACAAGCATCCAGACGACCTGTTTGACAGGCACACCTACGAAAAGGGCGGCTGCGTGCTGCACATGCTGCGCCACCATGTCGGTGACAGGTACTTCCGGCGCGCTATCAAGACCTACCTGCAGCGGTTTGCCAACAGCACTGCCGAGACGGACGACCTCCGCAAGGTCTTTGAGCTTGAGACCGGGATCAGCCTGCAGCAGTTCTTTGACCAGTGGATCTACAGGGAGGGCCATCCCGATCTCAAGGTCGAATTTTCCACCGAGGCCAAGATGGCAAGGATAAAGATAGAACAAAAACAAGCCGGCGAGCCGTTTGAGTTTCCCATCGAGATCAAGATTGTGTCTGGCAGCAGCCAGCAGGTGTACACCTTCAACATCTCTGAGAAGGAAAGCACATTTCAGATCCCGGTAGAAAACGAGATCGACTGGTTCTCCATCGACCCGGAGTTCAAGGTACTCAAGACCATCTTGATCAAGGCTCCAAAGGAGATGCTGATAAAACAGT
The DNA here is from genome assembly GCA_964556935.1 of uncultured Nitrososphaera sp. Taxonomy (GTDB): domain Archaea; phylum Thermoproteota; class Nitrososphaeria; order Nitrososphaerales; family Nitrososphaeraceae; genus Nitrososphaera. The sequence goes on along the minus strand of CAZKXR010000004.1, from coordinate 83,413 downwards.
TGCAGAGCGGTGCCACCATCATAGAAAGGGTTGAGGCAGCCCGCGCTCTAAAAGAGCATTCGGCTGATGCGGTAGTTGACGCGCTTAAGGAGCAGGTAATGACTGACAGGTTCTGGGGAGTAGCAGCTGAAGCCGCCAAATCCCTTGGCTCTATCAGAACCGACCATGCCTATGATGCGTTAAAGAAATGCCTGGCCGTAAGACATCCAAAGACAAGGCGCGCCGTGGTCAAAGCGATGGGTGAGTTCAAGCGGGAAGAAACGGTGGAGCTTTTAAAGCCATTTCTTTCCGAGGAGAGCTACTTTGTCGAGTCTGAAGCCGCCACCGCAATAGGCAAGACCAAGAGCAGCCAGGCAGTGCCCCTGCTGAAGACATCTGTGGAAACTACGTCGTTTCAGAACATCGTCGCGCAAGGAGCTATTGCAGGTCTGAAGGAATTTGCAGACGACAAGAGCATTGCAACCCTGCTGATAGAAAAGAGCCAGTACGGCAACCACCACAGGGTCAGGGAGGCGGCGACCTTTGCCCTTGGCAAGTTTGTGGATGGAAACAACGCGGTTATTGACCAGCTGAAAATGCTGCTGACAGACAGGTGGTTCCGGGTAAGGATCAACGCATGCCGGGCCTTTGCTGAAGCAGAGTACGCCAAGGCCATCTCGGACCTTACAAGGGTTGCAGAACGCGATCTGGACCATCGCGTAAGGAGGGTAGCCGAGGAATGCATAAACATGATCAAGGATGCCACCACCAAGCCCAAGGAAGTGGCCGAGATGAGGGCGGAGCTTGACAAGATCAAGTCCAGAAATCTGGAGCTTTTGGAGCGGCTGGACAGGCTTGAGCGGGGTTTCCGCTAGCCTTCCTTTACAAAGTCGACCAGTATCCTGTTGACTACTGCTGGCTTGTCTGCATGCGCGCGGTGGCCGCAGTTTTCAAGCAGGACAACGCGGCAGCTCTTCGTTTTTACAAACGGCTCCACGAACTTGACTGGGATCATGATATCCTCCTTGCCCCAGAAAACCAGGGTCGGTGCTTTTATCTTGCTTAACAGTTTGTCAAGTCGGCGCGCCCGCGCGCTCCCCCTCAGTGCAGACATGAATGCCTCCTTGGCGCCGGGCATGGCAAGCCTCTGGTATACAGCCTCGGCGTAGGCGTCGTCTACTGGTTTGTTGTCCACTGCAACCAGCGCCTTTTTGACTTGCTCTTTGGATCTGGCATGAATCACCCTGATGTACCGTTTCAGTGCAGGAGTGCCTTTAAACGACCGGGGAAGGGCCCCAGGAGTGCTTATGAGTGCCAGCTTTGATACAAGGTCCGGCCGGTTGATGGCAACTTCTGTAGCAACGTGGCCGCCAAGCGAAGAACCGACAACAGCTATGGGTGCTAGCTTTAATTCTTCAATGAACTTGCTGACAAAATTCCAGTAGAACTTGATAGTGTAGTTCATCTTTGGCTTGTCGCTGTAGCCAAATCCCGGAAGATCCAGCGCGACCACGCGCAGATCCTTTGCCAGCTCGTCGATGTTGTTTGTCCAGCTTTCAATCGAGCCGCCTAGACCGTGTACAAGCAGGATGGTGTCTTTGCCGCCGGTGTCGATGTAGCGTACATGGAGTTTATCTATTTCAAGGAACTGAAAGTCCAACCTGCTGGTTGTAACTGCCTACGATGTTAATATCTTGTTGTACAGCAAGAACTCCTCCGATTCTTCTATTTTGAATTTTTCAACCATAGATTTCACAGAAATGTCCTGCTGGCACAGGAGATGCAGCCGTTCAAACCCACTTTCCATGCACAGGTTTGCGGCAAACGAAAACATACTTTGAAGCGACCTTTTTGATTTCGAGTCCAAGTAGACTATTTGCAGCACGTCGGTCTTGTCCCAGTACCCTTTGGGGTTGATCACCATGACGCCGTCAACAGGGGATCCCGTCACGATGATGCGTTTTTCCTTTATGAGCCCCCGCAAAGCCTCGCGGTCAAGGCGGTACCAGTGCCAGCGATTTACGTAGCGGCCCGCAGACATGCTGTATGTATGGGACTGCTGCAGGTACTGCCATACCTGCGCCAGATCGTCTAAAACCGCAATTCTTGAGTCGGTTTTCTGTCGCTGAAATTTTCCGTTGGTGCTGTAATACACCCATCTTGATATCACTGTAAAGCCGTTCTTTTCCAGCATGCGCTGAGATGCAACGTTTTCAACTGAGACTATGGCCGAGGCCTCGGCCGCACCTTTCTTTCGGGCATAGTCAACCATGCTGTCAAGCAGGGCCGTTGCAATATGGGAGCGCCTGTATTCTGGGTGTACGCGAATCCCTTCAAGCCATGCTGATTTGTTTTGCGGACATAGCGCGACGTGTGAAACGGCTATCCTTTGCCTGCAGGACTGCGCCACCAGCAGAAGGCCGTTTCTGTCCTCAAACCAGATATCCCAGACCCTGCTGATGTAGTCTCCCCAGCTGAATGTATTGGTACAGAAGCCGAGAATCTCTTCTTTGTCCGATTTTTGAGCTGGCCTTATCTTCAGGTTTGCGAAGCTGCCTCCATCTCCTGCATCATGGTTAACACAAACTGCTTGACATCTCTGATAAAGCCAAGGGACCCGGCGACCGAGTCTGTCTCGTTAAAGATCGTCACCACGTATGAATTGGAATTAAACTGGCTGACGTGGATGTCTCTCCATGAAGGCTGCGAGAGTTCGTCTCCGGTCTTTGTCACCAGCTGCACCGCGTCCATCGGGTTCTTGTGTGCAACGTACTTGCCGGCCAGCGAGGGGATGCCGCCTATTTTTGACAGCTTGGAAAGCACGCGGTGGATCTTGCTGCTTCCAGTGACTATGGAATGGAAAACCACGCGTACAGCGTAGACGTCCCTTTCAACGTTGACCTGCATCAGTTCTTTTAGCTGCGAAAAGACGTACTGCAGGCATTCCAGCGTTTCAGAATCTGGATTTTGCAGGGAGTTGGGATAGCTCATCACCTGCAGTATTCTAAAGGGCAGGACGTTTGACTGAACGGGCATTATTCGAAAGCCCTGCCGGTAGAACGCCATGGTGTTTTGCATCGGATGCTGGCCGTAATCCTCGGTGATTCTGTTTGCCTCAAAACCTTCGGGAGCGGTAAACGCGTTCTTCAGGAACTCGCTGTCCAGTACCGGCTGGCGAAAGTACAGCTGCACATTGAACTGGGTTATGTGTACGTCCATTTGCCCTATTTGCTCACGGCCCTTGCGGAGGTCTCCGGATCCTGTACGATTATTGAAAGCCACGGCTGCAGCTTGTCTGGATTAAATTTTTCCAGCTGCACACCGGCCTCTTTAAGCAGGGATGTCCCGTCCTCCGGGTAATCGGCAAGAACCACGATCCTGGTTATTCCCACGCTTATGGCCATCTTGCTGCACTCTATGCAGGGCGCAAAGCTGGAGTACAGTGTTGCGCCTTTCGTGCTGCCGGCGTTGCCGAACAGCGCGCACTGCATTATCGCGTTGGCCTCCGCGTGGGTGCACAGGCATCTTTCCAGATTATCGCCAGATTTTATCTCGCCCCTGATACGGGCCATGCAGCGCGGGCAGCCCCCCTCAAAGCAATTCTTTATCCCGGGCGGCGTCCCGTTGTAGCCGGTGGCTATCTGCCTGTTATCCTTGACAATCACCGCGCCGATATGGCGTGTCAGGCAGTTTGAGCGCAGCTTGGCAATCTCTGCCTGCAACATAAAGTAAGTATCCCAGTCTGGCCTTTGCATCACAAATTAGAGAGGTTTGATTGCTATAAAAAATGTAGTGCCAAAATACATGCAATAATATAGTAATGTCCTGCCAGATAATGTCATGAGTAAGAGGGTAGGCCGCGCTAAAAAGGCAGTAACCGTCGAAAGCGTCATGAACAAAAAGGTAATGTCTGTGGATTCTGACAGCAGTGCCCTAAAAGTGTCCAAGGCAATGTCTAAAAAGAACATCAGCTCAATCGTGCTCAAAGATGGTGACAGGATCATTGGCATACTGACGGAGCGGGACCTGGTCAGAAACGTCTGTGCCAAGGATTCCCCGGCCAGCAAGGTCTCCGCCGCCGAAATAATGTCAACACCTGTCAGGTCTGTGAACAGGAACTCCTCTGTAGAAAGGGCCGCCGAATTGATGGTTGAATACCGGGTAAGGCATCTTGCCGTGGAAGACGATTACCACAGCATAATTGGAATAATTACCACCACGGACATTGCAAAATACCTGCAGTCAAAGCTGGACGATGCAGGAATAGAAGCCGAGGTAATAGAGGCCCTATACGCTGCTGACTAGGCGGCCTGCAAAAAAGGCTTACGCCGACTTTGCCGGCGTTCATGCTTTACCTTATCTTTGCTTCCAAGGCAGGACGGCTGCGCTTGTCCATTCTCCACGCGGCTTCCAATCCAGCAAAGGTTACTGCGAACCCCAGTGCGACCCATCCGATTGCTTCGAGTATTCCTATTTCCATAACGACAGTACAGACGTAAGGATCTAAGATTAACGATGCTCAAACGTGGCTGATACAAGTCATTGAATTTATCTAAAAATCAGTTGCGTATTAGAAAAATCAAAAGGTACTGGAAAAGTTAGGCTGTGGCATTTTTATCAGCGGCGTTTTTGTGCTATCATAAGCAGATATAACTAATCAAAAGTGCATTTTATCAACAGTAAAATCACTTGCCTGTATTCCGTGATGACGAAGGAACCTCGAAAACATGGGAAGTGGATCGAAATTCGGCATTTCCACCAAGTCCCATTTCCCATGTTTTATTATTATAATGAACGGCTCAGAGCTAGAAAGCAGTCATCATCACCGTTCTCAGTAACAGTGGGTATCATTGCACCTGCCTGCCTGATAAATGTTAAGAACCCTTCCAGCGGATTATGGTTGGTTGAAGAACGCGGAAATAGTCAAAGTACTTCGTGACATCGGCTTTCTAACAGAGGTCGAGGATGAAGCCAACGCGCAGTTCAAGGCAAGGGCCTACTACCGGGCGGCAGACAATATCGAAAACCTTGACGCTGATGTTACGGAATTGTACAAAGATGGAGGAATCGGGGCGCTGCTGCAGATCCCTGCGGTTGGAAAGGCCATTGCCGGCAAGATAGAGGAATACATCAAGACCGGCAAGGTCCATCACTTTGAAGAGCTGAAACAAAAGATACCCATTGACATAGGCCAGATGAATGCGGTAGAGGGCATTGGGTCCAAGACCATCAAGGCCATCTACCAAAAGCTAAAGATAAAAAATCTGGCAGAGCTTGAGGCCGCAGCAGCAGAGGGCCGGCTCCGGACCGTGCCGGGCATATCGGTAAAAAAAGAACAGGAAATTCTCAAGCGGATCGCCTTTGCCAAAAAGGGCGGCGGACGCCATATTCTAGGTGAGATCTGGCCGCTGATAAAACAGATAGAAGCCAGTCTCCTGAAGGTCGAGGGTGTAAAAGTCGTCTCTCTGGCCGGATCGGCCCGCAGGATGAAAGAGACTGTAGGCGATATAGATTACCTCGTTGTTTCTGCAAAACCGGAAAAGGCCACGGAATTTTTTACTGGCATGCCGGAGGTCGAGGAGGTAAAGGGCAAAGGCCCAACCAAGGCCTTTGTCAGGCTGCAGGGCGGCATTGATGCGGATTTGTTGGTAGTCCCGGAAGAAAGCTGGGGCTCTGCCCTGCAGTACTTCACTGGCAGCAAAGAACACAACGTCAAGCTACGCAAGATAGCTATAGCAAAGGCTCTGCATCTAAACGAATGGGGCGTCTTTGAGGCCAACACGGAGAGAAGGGTTGCCGGCGGAACAGAGGAGGATGTGTATGCTGCTCTGGGCTTTCGGTGGATTCCCCCGGAGATGCGCGAAGATGCCGGCGAGGTGGAGCTTGCAGCAAAAGGCGGACTGCCGGACTTGATCGGGTATGGAAGTCTCAAAGGAGATCTGCAGGTGCACAGCAACAACACCGACGGGACTGCGACCATAGAGGAGATGGCCCTGGCGGCAAAGGAATTTGGTCTGGACTACATTGCATTGACAGACCACACCAAAAGCCTTGCAATGGCCGGCGGACTTGACGAAAAGGAGCTGCTCGACCAGGCAGACAAGATAAGAGAGCTCAACGACAGGCTGGACGGCTTTCGTGTGCTTGCCTCCGCGGAGGTGAACATCATGAAGGACGGCTCTTTGGACATCTCAAACAACGTGCTTGACAAGCTGGACATCGTTGGTGCGGCTATACACTCCAACTTTAACCAGCCAATTGAGGTGCAGACTGAACGCCTGATTAAAGCTGCCAAAAATCCAAGCGTGGACATCATATTTCATCCCACCGGCAGGCTGATCAACAAACGAGAAGGCTATCCTGTAGATATTGCCAAGCTTGTCGAGGTTGCGAAAGATACTAACACCGCCCTTGAAATAGACGCACATTACAACCGGCTGGACCTGAAGGACGAACATGTTAGGTTGGCCGTGCAAAGCGGAGTGAAGCTGACCATAGATTCCGATGCCCATCACCCGGTTCATTACGCATTCCTGCAGTTCGGCATAGGCCAGGCAAGGCGCGGCTGGGCAAAGGAATCCGACGTCCTGAACACCCGGTCTGCAGACAGGCTTCTCAAGGCATTGAAGTAAATTAATATATCATGCATGCCGGTATCCTAGCACGTGCGCACTGCGCTGGAAAAGGACGATCGAAGGACCAGGAAGATATTTCTCGGCGTCTTTTACTTTTGCGCCCTTGTAATGGCGTCCATCACGTTTTACGCCATTTATGTCAGCCTTGAGGAGTACCAAAAGACCGGCAGGGTGGTCATCGGCGAAGTCCTAGTCGAAACCGAATTTCCGGCCAAGGGCCTAGCCAAGCTAGTAACGTACCTCATGATAGTGTCAGTGGTGGGCTGGTACTGCGTAGTGCGGCTTGGAGGCAACAAGGTCTCAAACATTCCCAAGTGGCTCAAGTCCATACTGCAGCTGATAGTGCTGGTCATTGCCGTGGTCTCGCTGTACGAATTCGTCTATAACTTTGTGGTATGGAATTCGCTTATGACGGCCGACGTGTTAAGGGGTGTTCTAAGGTTTGACGACCTCAACGTGGAGTACCCGAACCCCGAGACGCCTTGGAACCTTGTATTTGCAACCAAGATGTCGCTTGCGGCGTTCCTGATCTCCGCACACGGCTTTTACACCATGTCCAAGCCCGAGAAGAAGGACCAGCTACAGTAGCCACTCTCTGAGCCGGCTTCTTTCAAAATCATGCTTTTTGTCGTAGTTTTCTGGCGAGGGAGGATCCAGCCTCAGAATCGGGCCGGCCGCATTGTAAAAGTCGGCCTCTACAAAGCCGGCCATCCTGTTGCCCACCTCCATGAAACAGAACCCCTGACCGCTAAAAGCGGCGTTTGATTGCCGGTTGTTTATCTCATCGATAATCTGCTCTGCAACGGCCTTGGCCTGACCCTCTGCAAAGATGCCAGCCTTGGGCATGGCCATTGCCGGCCCTATCCTGATCTCGGTGATATCTCCAACAGCAAAGACATTCCTGCGTTCCGTTCTCATCGTCAGTCGGTCTACAGGTATCCATTCGTTTGAGGTCAGGCCCGCGCTCTTGATTACATCCGGCGACCGGTGGGGCGGGATGCCGACCAGCACGTCGTAGCTTTCCTTCCGGCCGTTTTCAAACTCTATCTCCGCGTCTTTGACCGATGTCAGCTTGCATAAAGGGTTGAATCGTATGCCGTACTTACCTATCATCTCCACCACAGCGGCGCTTACTTGGGGCCCTGCCACTGGCAGCGATATCTGTGATGGCACGTACATGTCGATCTCTATTGTGTCCCTCGTGCCGTTTCTGGTGAGAATGTCGTTGATTATCATCGCCGCCTCGTAGGGAGCCGGCGGGCACTTGTAGGGCATGCCCATGATTGAAATCGCGACCCGGCCGCGTCTTAGCGCCAGCAGTCTTTCGCGCAGGGCCGGTACCTGCGATGAATCATACAGGTTAAAGCCCCTGCCGACAAAGCCGCTGACCCGTTCGGGGGCCAGCTCGCTTCCCAGTGCAATTACAAGATAGTCGTACGCTATCCATCCATGATCTCTGGTGTGCACCCTGTTTGACTCGGTTTCTATTTTCATCACCTCGTCGTTCAGATACTCTATGCCCCTGCTGTTTATGGCGGCCAGCGGCGTCTGGGAATCCTCCAGTTTCCTGTTTCCCGCTAATATCCACAGGTTGACTAGGCCCATCATGAACGACTTTTTTCTGTCGATGACAATGATGCGGTGATTCTGACTGAGCCCCTTTCTCAGCGTGTTTGCGGCCGCTAGGCCGCCAAAGCCGGCTCCGAGGATAAGGATGCGTTTTCCTGCCGTCAAGTCAGCAGCATAAAGGCAGGCCCAAGTAAAAAACTCTTGAGGTCCGCTATCTTTCCTGCACCGTTGGTCTTATCATTATCTCGTTTACGTTCATGTGGCTTGGCGAGTCCACGGCAAACAGTATTGCGTTTGCAATGTCCTCTGCCTTCAGCGCTTCCATCTGCTTGGTGGCCTGCACAAATTTCTCAAGCGACTTGTCTGTTATGGAGTTGTTCAGCTCGGTATCCACGACTCCAGGCTCGATGCAGGTAACGCGGATGTTGGACCGCTGGCTTAATTCCTGCCTCAGACCCTCGCTGAATGCCGTCACCGCATGCTTTGTGGCGCAGTAAACGCTTCCAGCGGGGAATACCACCCTGCCGGCTATGGAAGAGATGTTGACTATGTGGCCGGACTTTTTGTTCATCATGTGCGGGATGACGGCGGCCGTGCAGTACAGAACCCCCCTGATGTTGACGTCTATCATGCGATCCCATTCATCGATTTTAAGGTTCTTGAAAAAGCTTAGCGGCATCAGGCCAGCGTTATTGACCAGGATGTCCACGGTTCCCCACTTTTTAACTGCGGCTTCAACAAAGGAATCGCAGGATGCTTTTTTGGTAACATCCAGCTCCTGAATCAAGATATCGCCGCCGTTCTTGGTTATCTCATTCTTCAGGGCTTCCAGCCTGTCCATGCGTCTTGCGCCCGCGGCGACCTTGGCGCCTGATCTTGATAAAGCCAGCGCAGTGGCGTAGCCGATGCCGCTGCTAGCTCCGGTGATTAACGCGACTTTATCCTTTATCATTTTTATAATCTACTCTCACTGGGTACGTCGTAATATTTGTTTGCTGCAGATCTGGCTTTTTGTGAAAAAAGTGCCTTTCTAAAGGATGCTAGTAAAGATTGCCCTTATTACGGAATGCCTACAAAGATGCATGCCCGATTACCTGATAGTTCATCGCCTTTACGAACCGTTAGCCATCACAATGATTTTGATGATCTTGGCATCTACAACAACTATTCGCTTCCAATGCGTTAATGCGGATGAATGTGGTATAGATGCAGATTGGCCAGAAAAGCCATGTCCAGCTTACGGGGCCGGGTCAGAAACTGAACTTAGAGAAAGATGGGACAAATACTACGAGACGAAAGGGAAAGAATGGATGGAGATGAAAAAAGCAGAAATGGATCAAGCTATCAAAGACGGTACTTTTACAGAATGGATAAAGTACGCTCCAGATAACAATCATGCTAACAGGAATGCCTATTTCTATTATCGCCTAAACAATCAGGCACCACTTATGGTGCTCGATCCTCAATCAGGACAATATTTTATGCCAAGGGAGCAAGATCCAAGCATGTTCATCTACACTCCCATCTCAGGAGACTATTACGTTAAACCGCCTAGTCCGCCATGGTACATCAGCCCTGAAGGAATCTACGTCATGATCGGAATAGGAATAGCAGGTATAGCAGCTTCGTTCTTTGCATTTCGGAAATTCGTACTAAAGTAAATCATATTTACAGGAACGGTTAACAAGTTCGTCTTTCAACAAAATGAGCAGCACATCAAGGCAACTGTAGACAGAATCTGGCTTTGCATAAAGTCCTGCGGATCTGAAAGCCTTAAGTACGAAATCCTAAATAGATAATTTAATGAGCCTTGACGACGGGGACGAACTAGCCTACCTGTGGACGAAGGTCAAGTTCATTCAAAAGTACATGAGCAAGAACAGTTGCAGCTTTGAAACCGCGGAAAAAGAATTTCATACCTGGATAGAAGGGTTGATGGACAGCAGGATAGAGCGCAGCAACAAGATGCTAAATGCCGTAAATAATTAAAAAAAGAGGAGTTATTGCTCGGTCTTTATTATCAGTTCTTCTGACGATGTTGCCAGCCTTCCAACGAACCCAAGCACGCCGCCAAACAGTATGTGCAGCGCCAAGGATCCCACCAGTATTGAGCCTGAAATTTGTAGCAGTCTGTCTGCCAGCTGGTATACGCTTGAGGATGGATCTTCTGTCGCAACGATGTTCTGCAACATAGGCAGCATCAGGCCAAAGTTAAGTGGCAGGAAGAGGGCTGCCCACACAACAACGCCCGTGATGATTCCTGTAGCAAGGCCCTTGTATACAGAGGTGATGTGCAGCTTTTTCACTGAATTTGAAATTAGCATGTAGATGATCCCGATGACAGTAGCTGTTATCATGTGTAGCAGGAAGCCAACATAGACGTCAGTCGCGGGCCCCTGCCCAAATGCCATGCCAATCATTTTGTAGAATGTTCCCGGCTGTGCCATCGTGGGTGTTAACAGGTTTGCATCGACTGCCAGAATCAGTCCGAATATGGCCCATCCCGCGGCCTGCCCTGCTGCTATTCCAGATTTGACCGAGTCTCGAAGTTTATTTGGCTCGACTTTCGCGGACTGCATAGTGTTAACTATAACAATACATATATTTTAGCATTTTTTACATTAGATTGAGTATTTCGACACCATAGCTGATTTGTATAAAATTTATACATTTTATTCGTCATTCAGATGAATTTTCGGATTTAACGACCCTATTTAAGGCCATTAAATCCGGCTTTGCTGGCAAGCTTTGAGCCTTAGCCCAGACTCTGCTGCTCTTGCTGTATCTTTTGCTTCCTCGCCATGAAAAGCAGGAGGCCGCCAAACAAGGCCAGAATAATTGCGAGGCCGTCGGCGCCGCCAAGCGGTATCATGATAAAGTAAGCCACGGAAAACGCAAAGCAGATCATGGCTTGTATGAGATACGTGTAAATCTGGCGCATGCCGGTCTTTTTGGCGATAAAACCCACGATAAAGAACGCTGCCGTGGGGTAGATCGTGTAAAGCACGAAATTGACTATGTCGACGCCGTTATGTGTCAAGCAATGCCACAATGGTTGAAATCGATATTTATTTTTACAGTTGGGTGTGCACCTGTACCGCTACTCCGCCCTGGACAAGCGGCCTGGCATTTTCAAGCGGCAGTGCTGCCACGTCTTCTTCTTGGAACGGGCCGTACTTGGACATGTCCACGCCGATGAACTGCTCCATGGGTTTGACAAACCGGACTATTACTTGCTTTGACCGCATCCTGCTGGAGATCAGTTCCAGTACCTTGGGCCTGCCCTTGGTGGTTGCGGCCACCACTTCCTGTAGCCGGTCTTCCGACTCCCTGTGGCCGTCAAGGATGTACTTTTCCTCATCGGTAAGCTTGGAGTAGTCCAGAGGCTCGCTGCCGTACCGCATCTTTTGCTGTCTAACCTCGATCAAAAGCTTTACTGATTCGGAGAGCAGCTCCACCATGAGGTCCCTTATCTTTGCCTCGATACCCTCAAAGCCCTGCCCCTTCAGGTTGCCCAGTGAAACCGCCATCTTTTGGTAGGCATCATGCTGTAGATCCTGTAAAATTGCTGTATGGATTTCCTTTCTCAATAGATTATGGACATCGTTAATGGTGATATCTTCGATTTTTTCGCTCATTTCTGGTCGCCGGAGATAATTGGATTACTGCCGAGAAGCTTAAATTATAGATTTCCAGTGCTAACTACCGGAGAACATTCTGATTTGCCTTATAGATTAACTGATGGTAAAATCGAGCCTTTAACGTATACTGCGGAGGAAGTTATGCAGAAGCTAAAGAATGATGGCATCAAGTTCATCGATCTTCAGTTTACCGGACTTTTTGGCAGGTTCCACCACACAACAATGGACGCAAAGATGCTAAAGATAGAAGACTTTACCGACGGCCTGCCCAAGGTAGACGGTTCTTCTATCCGCGGCTTTACTGAGATCCATGAATCTGACCTTCTCATAAGGCCGGATCCATCCACCTATGCAACGATCCCATGGATATCAACGCCTACTGCAAGGTTCATCTGCGACATTTTAAGCGGCGGTTCGGAGCGTGATGTTTATCCGCGTGACCCGCGTGGTATTGCCACAAGGGCCGACAAGTACGCCAAGGGCCAAGGATACGACACCTCGTACTGGGGCCCGGAGGTTGAATTCTTTGTGTTTGACAAGCTTGAGGTGAACACCATGACCCCGTACCAGGGTCAGAGCTACCGCATCATTTCCAAGGAGGCTCCTTGGTCCACCGAGAACGTGGGCTACGCCTTGCGGCTGAAAGAAGGGTACCTGCCAAGCGCTCCCAGCGATACCCTGATGGAATACAGAAACGAATGTGTTGACATACTGTCCAACAACTTTGGAATTGTTTGCGACGCGCACCACCATGAGGTGGCGACGGCCGGCCAGTGTGAGATAGACATCCGCTTTGACACGCTGGTAAACGCGGCCGATTCCGTGCAAAGCTACAAGCACATCGTCAAGAACATCGCCAAGAAGCACGGTATGATGGCCACCATGATGCCAAAACCGATAGCCATGGACAACGGTTCTGGAATGCACGTCAATGTCAGCCTTTGGAACAATGGGGAGAACCTGTTCTATGATGCCGATGATGATTATGCAGAGTTGTCGCAAACTGGCCGGTATTTTGGTGGAGGCATAATGGCGCATGCGCATTCCATTGCGGCGATAGTGGCGCCGACAACAAACTCGTATAGAAGGCTTGTACCCGGTTATGAGGCACCGGTCTATGTGGCGTGGAGCACAGGCAACAGGTCGGCAATAATCAGGATCCCGGCCCACTACAAAGGCCAGAGATTCTCCAAGATGAAGAGAATCGAGTTCAGGGCTCCAGATCCGTCATGCAACCCCTACGTTGCGTTTGCTGCCATAATGGCCGCCGGAATTGACGGAATAAAGAACAAGAGGGATATAGGCGACCCTGTCAACGAGAACATCTTTGCAATGACCCCCAAGCGCCGGCGCGAACTTGGAATCACCGAACTGCCGGCAAGCTTGAAGGATGCCTGCGAAGAGCTTGAAAACGACAGTGATTTTCTGAAGCCCATTTTTGACGGGGAGACCGTTGAAAAGATAGTCGAGCACGGAAGAAAGGAGCACGGCGAAGTCACGCTCAGGCCGCATCCACACGAATTCTCCATCTACGCCGACGTGTAAGAGTGATAATCAGTGCTACACTCCCATTTTTGCTAATCACTGTCAGCGCATCTCGATATTACATGTTTTATTATTAAGAACCAATATGACGTATGATTGATGAAATTCGAAGTAGAGGCTATAACTACAAACGTTGCCATTCTTCGATGCTATTAAATTCGTCTTGAGGAGGTGGGGATGTTGTAATAATGGCTTGAGGCCATAATTCCCTAGCGATAGTAGCTTTTGAGGTTGGATTAATAAGAATTACTGATGTCAGATTCTTTCCCCCATCTCTTAACAAGTTGAGAGCAGCTTGATCATATGGATTGAAAGCGAATCCAAAAACGATAAGCTTGGAAGAGCCTTGTAGAATCTTAAAAGCGAGATCCCATTCAGCCTGTAACTCCAGTGGCGGCTTCTTTTCAGGGACGGGTGCAACAATTAGAGCCTTACCCGTTATCCCTCTTCTTCCTTCACTGTAATAACCTGTCAGATCTCTATTAATGCTCCCATGTAATTTTGCTAAGGGTATATTTCCGGACAGTGTCACTCCTCCGCGATTCCATTTTGCAATGGAGTACTTTCCTCTTCCTCGGAGACCCTGACCCTTCATTCCATAGTTAAACCCACTTGTTCCCAGAGCATATTCTGCCAACAAATCATAATTGGTTGTAATTATGCCCGAAATTTTCGATGAATTGCATGTATTCAGAAACATACGAGCCTTGTTTACTCCATGAATTTGTGATACGATCTTTTCGTCTATCATGGGTATTCGTGTTTTTGGACTCCATGGATCATTCACCAGAAAAGAATCGCTGAGTCTCCTAACGATATACCAAAGAAGAATTTCAAGATCTTTCTTTCTGAAAAACTCATGGGCATAGGCAATGAATTTTTCAGGGTACTCGGAGGGGTTGTTGTAATCCCAATACTTTTTGAGTTTCCGGATGCGATCAAGTCTTTCTTCCTCTCGAGGTCCTCTGACGAGAATATTAAAGTCAAACAGATCCTTTACCAAAGGTAAGTCAGACGCCCATTTTGAGAATCCCGCTCCGAGAAAGAGTGTTAACATAGCCTTTTGTATTACGCGGCTTATTATTAACGGCTAACCTTTAGGATCCCTTCATGACTGATTCTTGTTATCAGAGTTATATTATAATCGCATAAGAAACGTCAGGTGCCGACGTTTAGAAAACTCACTGCAGGGGAGCCCTGTAAGTGAATCCTGCAGGAGAGCAAGCCCGTGAGACGGGGCCAAAAAATGCCAAAAAGCAAGGGATAAGGAAAAAGCCTGTCAATACCATTACGTGAGATACGCAAGATTGATCCTGTCGCCAGTGATTGCGGCGATACTTGTTGCCGGATTTGCAGTGCAGGCGCATGCAAACCAGCTAGACACGCTTCTGTTGCCAGACACGGACAGCTCTGAGGCCACCTTCATCGGGCTTCGTTTTATAGAAATGCGATATCCGGAGGCAAGCCCCGTAGCCAGCCTGCTTAACGGAAAGAACGAGCGGGTTGAGTTCACCGCCAGCAGCGGCCTTGGTGATGTCATAGATGCTGCAAACAACGTGATCCAAAAAGAACACAAAAGCACCCTTACGATTGAAAATGCCACGCTCCACTATGTGGCCACCATCAAGGGCTATCCCGACAGAGCTCAGATCTCTTACAAGGTGGAATTCAGTCCGACCATCACAAAATATGTGCTGCAAAATGAGGCAGACGGACAGCTGGCCGTAGTCGATCTTGATTGGAGAAACTTTGTGCTAAGAGGGCCGCTTCATGTGGGCTACAATGAGGGAAGGATAAACATCAACCAGCCCATAGGCCTGCTTGAAACAAAACTGCCGGACCTTGCAGGCAAGCTGCTTGACTCTGAAGCAAGGGCGATCATGGAAGACCCGATCTTGAATTTCAGCGCATTTGACCTGCCGATGAAGTCATGGCATTTCCTGTTTGACGTGACCGGCCTGCAGCTGAAGAATTACAACGTCTTTAAGGAAGGCGAGGGCGGAACCGTGTCCATCCACTCGATAGGCGAGAGCAGCTTCAGGGAGGGAACCTACTTGCCTGTAGAAAAAGACGTGACTGTAACTATAGAGGGTACTACCATCAAGATCCATGCCAGCACGCCACCTCCAAGCGGCCAAATCATGATTGCAGGATACTCGCAGGTGCAGGAAAAAGAGGGGACAGAGTTTGCCCTGGTTAGCTCCAAATCATCCGGGGGCCCCAGTCTGCTAGGGTTCCAGTTCCAGGTACTGTTGGTGCTGGCCGGCATGATGGGTGCTGTGGCCGTGTTTGTGCTGTTTAAATCCAGGCGCTAGTACTTCCAGTCGCCGGAGATACCGTCCCACCACGATCGGTACGGCCGGGCATCCGCGCCGATCTCGTCTTTTATTCTGTGCTCTATCGAAAAGAACATGTTCTCCATGGCATCGATGCCGCCATCGTCATGAAGCTCTCTGCCAATCTCTATTACTCGCTCCTTCTTGTCGGCCAGGTCTGGCGAGTCGGGATTCTGGATGCAAAACGTCAAAAGATCGTACAGTTCTTCTTCCAGGTACGCGTCCACCTAGTCCACCCTTTTGATTATATGGTAACCGAATTCTGTTTTGATCGGATCGGAGGTCTGCCCCTTTTCAAGCTTGAATGCAGCTTCTTCAAACGGCTTGACCATCATGCCGCGGCCAAAGTAACCCAGGTCGCCGCCCCTTTTCCCGCTACCACGATCTATTGACAGCTCCTGCGCGAGTTTGGCAAAGCTCTCGCCCTTTTTCAGCCGCTCCAGTACGGCCAGCGCTTCACTCTGCTTTTGCACCAGGATATGCGAGCACTTTATTTTGTTAGCCATATCACTGAAAGCTGCCCTCGGCAGGAATTAACCTTTGCTGGAAATAATATCAACTGTCAGCACGGGCAACATTGGCCAGTCTATTTGCAAGCAAACCGGAAATATTCCTGCATGGATAGCATGCCTTACCTACTGACTTCGGGTTCGGTTCTTCTTTGCCAGCATTGCAGACAAAAGTCCCCTTCGGCCTGGAATATGACAGCTTCTTGTTGGCACGCAATGCATTTCTTGAACTCGCTGTGTAGTGGCTGAAATTGATCCAACTTGCTATTCGTGTCATCGATCCCAAGGCGCACTTTCCTTGCATCTCCTATGTAAAACTCTGCGCCCAGCTAAATAGACAAACGGAACGTGGGCTACCTTTGGCTGTGTTTTTGCTCTCCATGTAATGCAAAAGTGCCGTTTTTCTTATAATGACTGCTTAACTTGGTTAATTAACAAGGTTAATCCACCTTAATTAACCGAGCTGTGTTTTAAAATAGGTATGCATTCCTATGAAAGAGAAAAAAGAGCCTATTTTCTGATCTGTGAATCTTGCTTCTGGTGTGCATCTCTTATCGATGCAGATTGGTTACCTGCTGTCCAATGTCCATGCTGCAAGAAGGACCGGGTAGAATCGTTGCCAATCAATTGTAATGAAGTATACAATTTTGATTATGATACCAAACGTGGAGTCGTGCTGCAATTCTTTGTCCAATAATACAACAGAAAGCGCTGGCTGAATTTTACGATAATTCTGTCCATAATCAGTTATCATTAATTAACACAACAGAAGTTTAGATGACTGCCAGTACCTGTGGGAGCCTCATCATTGTTACAGTATTTAGTTGTGAAAAGGATTTTTTGTGGCTGCAAAACATTCGAAGATGATTTGCAGAAGCCTTGATTACGTGTGGATGTTGAAATAGCGTTGTAACGAATGGATTAACAATGGTAATCAAGTCTTAATAGGAATTTTGTCGATTTTTGTCCTGATAAAAAATGGCATCCATCCTTCATAGTTGGGACAGGTCAATTCACAGGGGCATCGAAGTGCAAGACAGTAAAGTTGTTGGGTCGGGAGACAAGATGACTAATGCAACATCAGGATTCGGAATGGCCTACCAGATATCAAAAGGCAGGGTAGATGGATCTGAAGTGTATCTTTCCGCAAGATTCAATGAATACACATTGTGAGAGGTCGAAAGCAAGATGGATTATTTGGGACAGGATTATGCTGTCGTGGCAAAAACCTGCGGACGCAAAAGTGGCACGAAAGTTGCCTACGTCTTTACGTCGGGGTACGACGAATTTTGCATCGACAAGAAGGAGATACTGTTGAAGCAGATTCAGGCCTGCCAAAATCTGCTTGGATATGCAAGGAATGAACAGGAGAGGGAAATGATAGAGAGGGAAATGCAGGAGTTAAGGCTGGCTCTGGATATGCTTCAATAGATCCGAGCATCCATCAATTTTTTCAACAAAGCAGATGCATATGACGGGTTAACTAAGTTAATCCAGGCTTAATTAGTGCAAGGCTGTTCTGTCGTTAGTGATCCATATGTGCCGATTATGCTCCGCTGCATGTGCTCCTCACGTGAAAGCAGCTTCCCTGAATATGACATGACTGCGACCTGTAGAAGCCTCTGCGAACGTTACAAGGCCACGAAGGGCAGGAGGGGCAGCTACTATACAGAGGGTTCAAAGAGATGCCAGATATGCGAGGTATACATAAAATGGGACGGAAGTAAATGTCCTTGCTGCAGCACTGTCCTGAGAACGAAGCCGCGAAACGCGGTGGCAAAAAGTACGTAATAGCTTAACCATGTTAATCATCACCTAAATAGCGCGGAATGGGATCCTGCTTGTGTCAAGGAAACAGCAGCAACAAAGGAAAATGAGGATGACAAAGAACAAGGCGATTACAATAGGTGTTGCTGGAGTCGCTGTGTTGTTAATGGCATATTTCGGTTTTAATGCTGCCATCCCGGCAAACGGAACTTCGCCTGTTCTAGGCTTTTCAAGCAATCATTTTATCAAGGCCACCCATGGCCATTCAGGCTATGTTTACGTAAGTCAGTCGTCAGGAAGCGTCAAAGGACTTAGAAGTAGCGGTGGAGGCGGGATCATAAATCCAACATACACCTTTAACAAAGGCGATCTGGAGTCGATCCACGTTATCAGCGAAGATTACGAGACACATTCAAAACATAACTTCAACATTGATGAGTTTGATGTCCATACCAGGGATTTAGGATACTTTGAAACGCAAACAGTTACGTTTGTAGCTGATAAGGCAGGTATGTTTGACTATTATTGTACAATTCATCCTGAAATGAGAGGCAGCATCATAATAAAATAATGGACAAGGCAGATGAAATGCCATGAGCGATGAAAACGTGCCGTCTGTTCCGTCTACCCGTCAAGACATCTTGGATCTGATGGACAGCTTTATTGAACAGATACACAAGATTCGAAGGTTGCTGCTGGGAGTATCGCTATCTGCCATAATCTTGGCCCCGATGGCTATAGCGCTTTCGATTTACCTGCTGCTGCATCCCTCGTTCTTTAACGTTCTTGAGATCGAAAACGAGTTTGGGTTGGTCTTAAGCATCCTTCTTGGAGCAGTCATCGTAATTTCGTGTATATGGCTTTCAACCGGAATCAGGCAGTACCGTTCGGTAAGCTCCTGGAAGGGAAGATACGAGGAGTACATGAAAGAAAAGCAAGCGATGGACGAAAAGATCGCTTCCCGGTTTGGCCTAGATCAAGAGCAGTAGCATACCGGTCTTGCTGCTTCTGTTTGCCTCTGTTTCGTCGCTCTGACTGTTACTCCTTCTTCGGGGAAACAATCTCTCATATGGTTCAAGGATATCCTTACAGAATTCTATCCCCTTTTGGGTAGGTCTGTATATCGTTACGGATCTTTTGCCAACGATTGTCTCGGACCTGCTTACAAGCCCGTTCTCCTCCAGCTCATCAAGGATTAGCTTGTGTTTCTTTAGATTCAATCCGCAGAAGCTGACAAGTGCAGTCTGGTTGAGCTCTCCGTATTCCACGAGTTTGAGGATAATGTCCTTGACGATGTATATGCGGTCCCTGTAAGCACTGGGAGAGCCGGACATGGTTCGCTTGACTGGTTGCAGTAGTAAATGCAGCAATATATCCTATCATAAAGGTAGGTTAACAACGTTAAGTCAGGCTTTTTAATAACGTGTCCAAGAGCTGGACAACGTCGGTTGAATGCGATATTGAGATTTTGATATCATTGATCTAGCACCATAAGAAACAAAATTTGTCTTAATTTGTGAGCTTTTATATAATAGCCGGCTAATGTGGTCTTGATGGCCGAAGACACGTCGCCCGCCGAATCGAATTCTTCTGTCCCGTTTCCCACCCTGACTATCCTATACGTGCCTGTCGAGGCCGCGGATGTGATAGAGGACGTCAGTCAAAAGTATCCCAACATGACTGTCGAGGACTGCTCGGGATTCTTCCACGGCAAGCAGCGGCAGTACAAAAAGATCACCATCTGGAGTCAGGGGATAGATAGTCTTTGGCTTGACGCTGTTGTAGCCAGAACAAAAGAGCTGGCGGCGGTGGAATTTGTCACGGTGGTTTCCGGCGGCATGATGCATGTGCTGTAGCATCAAATAGAGCTTCTGGGTATGATACTGTATGGAAAAAGAAGGCAAGATAAAGCGCTGCCCGATATGCGGCTGCACTGAACACAGGCTGGTTGGCTGCAACAGGCACTGGGGAAAGCACAAGGTTGGCCCCGACGGCCGCTGCATCGTTGAATAATCATCTTATTTCGTAAACAGCTATAGACAGCTTGAACACCATCCTTTCATCGGTGATCCGTGCAATCGGCATGACGTACTTTTCGGCTTCGTCTTTGAACCTGAGCATTCTGTCCTTGTAGGCAAAGTTTTTCATGCTGCGCGCGGTGTCCAACCTTTCTGCAAGTATGATGTACCTTACTTCTTTGGATTCTTTTGATATCTTGGAATAATAGTCTTCAAGCATTTTTTCCTCGCTTTTGGATTTTGGTTCCGCGGCCGCGCGAACAATCGCGCTTGTCCTTTCTCCGCATTCTTCTTTGATCTGTTCATATAGCTGATCGCTGTCCGCGGCATCGTGCAAAATGGCGGCTTCTAGCAGTTCAATATCGCGCATATGCAGTTCCTCGGCCAGTATGAGCGCAACCCGCAACGGGTGGTTGATGTACGGTTCTGCCTTGTTTAGCAGCTGATTCTTGTGAAGTTTGTTTGCAAGAGCAAAAGCCTTGGTCAGTTTTACTACGCTATCAGTATCGTCTTCAAATAACTTTAAGAGTCTGGAAAAACCCGACCTTGTAAAATCGTTAAAGCTCTGCTCCACTTTCAGGTAGGCTAGACAGAGTCCCCTATAAGGTGATTTGGAAAAAACACGCCTTTCATCGAAATGGCATCCAAAAGAGAAATATGGTGTTCTGTGCTTATTGACATCGGTTATTTTGACTGATAGCAAGGGCTATTACGCCACTTTAGGCGTCCCGGAAAGGGCCAGCTATCAAGAGATCAAGAAAGCCTACCGACGTCTTGCCAGAAAATATCATCCTGACAGGAATGGCAGCGGCGCCGGAGAAGAGATGATCAAGAAGATCAACGCCGCGTACGAGGTACTGTCCGATGAAAACAAGCGCGCACAGTACGACAAGACTGGGTTTGGCGATGACACAAGAGACGTAGACGCGGCGCCGGCAGATGATCAATATACGTCGCATTTCAGCAACGCTGCGCCGGCGCAAGAAGAGCAGCCAAAAACCGAGAAGGTAAAGCCCAAAAAAGAGTATGCCTACGACTATTATGGCCCCACATACATAGAAACGCCGAAAAGCAGGTTCCACATTATAGTCGAGCCATCGCTGTGCATGGCTTTTGGCAGCTGCGAAACGCTTGCCCCCAAGGTCTTTGTGGTAGAGAAGAACAAAAGAGTCAACCCGAAGGCTTGGGTTGAATCGGAGACTGGTGCGGATTTTGACACCATATACGCGGCCGCGCAAACATGCCCCACCAAGGCCATCAAGATCGTCGACCGGTACACGGGCGAGCAGATTTTCCCATAATAATAAATTGCCGTGAACTGGTGCGACTACTCATGAAGCTTTTCTGTGTTGGCTGCGGACCGGGAGACCCCGAACTGCTCACCATCAAGGCGGTGAACTTGATCAAGAGCGCGGAGGTGATATTTGCGCCCACTGCGCGGGAGGGCAAGCCCAGCATCGCGCTTTCCGTAGTTGACCAGTATATCGACAAATCCACCAAGACGATGAGTTTGGTATTTCCGATGGTCAAGGACAAGGAGTCGCTTAAGGATTACTGGATTAGGAATGCAGACGAGATTGCAACCGTCGTGAAATCCGGAAAGAGGGTTGTGTACCTTACCGTCGGCGACCCGGCTCTGTACAGCACGTGGATTTACGTGCACCGGGAGATGAAGAAAAGGCACCAGGACATTGAAATTGAAATAGTCCCGGGCGTTGCATCGATGTTTGCCATTGCCAACAAGGCCAAGTTAAGCCTCGCAGAGGGCGATGAGACCATCGCCATCGTTCCTGCCTGCTATGACCTTGAGCGCGTGAAAAAGACCGCGGACGCTTGCGACACGGTGGTGTTCCTTAAGGACGGCCGGTATTTCGACAACGTGATAGAAATGCTGGGTCAAGCCGGATTTCCGGACAATGCGACCATTGCCATAGCGCAGGACGTTTCTGCACCGGAAGGCGAGATACTTGAAATAACGACGTTGGCGGATCAGCGCGGCAGGAAGGGTCCAGCTGAAAAATACTTTTCCATAATGGTGGCAAAAAAGAATGCAAGACAGTAAGACGGTTTATTTCGTTGGCTCTGGCCCCGGCGACCCGGAGCTTATCACGGTCAAGGCAAAGAAGCTGGTCGAGCAGGCAGACGTCATAATCTATTCCGGCTCGCTTCTCAACCCCAAGATCCTGGAATATGCCAAGAAAGACGCGGAGCTGCATGACGCTGCCCTCATAGACAGGGAAAAGATCTCCCGGATCCTGAAGGAGGCAGCGATGGAGGGCAAACTTGCCATCAGATTCCATGATGGTGATCCTGCGCTTTTCAGCACGATAAGAGAGCAGATAGACAAGCTTGAAGCCGAGGGCATAACCTGCAAGGTGGTGCCAGGCGTCACCGCCATACTGGGGGCTGCGGCCGACCTGAAACTGGAGCTTACCCTTCCCGGCGTAACGCAGTCCCTGATAATCACGCGGGCAGAACTTAGGACCCCTGTCCCTGAACGGGAGACCATCTCCGAGCTTGCAAAGCACGGTGCCACGATGGCGTTTTACCTGAGCGTCCATCTGATAGGCGACGTGGTAAAGGAGCTGCTAAAGGGCGGCGTGTACACGGAAAAGACGCCGGCCGCCGTGGTCTACCGGGCAACCTGGGAGGACGAGAAGATAATCAAGGGAACGCTTGGCGACATAGCCGAGAAGGTCAGGAAGGCCAGGATAATCAAGACCGCCCTTATCATTGTAGGCGAAGTTATTGCGCCGGCCAAATACGAGCATTCTAAGGTGTATGACGCAAAGTTCACACACGGATACAGAAAAGCGGTAAAAGAATAAAAGAAAAGTTGGGTTTTCAGGCCTTTCTTGCCCACGCAGTCACGGTCGCCGTGCTTACTGTAGCACCGATAGCCCCGCAGAGGGTAGCAAAGATGATGCTTTGATCCACCGTTATCTTGGGGAACACATCTGCGAAGACCTTGGCCACCG
Organism: uncultured Nitrososphaera sp.; assembly: GCA_964556935.1. GTDB lineage: Archaea > Thermoproteota > Nitrososphaeria > Nitrososphaerales > Nitrososphaeraceae > Nitrososphaera. The sequence continues at coordinate 60,436 of CAZKXR010000004.1, read as the reverse complement.
ACGGAAAAGCAAGGAACGCAAAGAACCCTATTGCGAATCCTATGGCTGCGAATATTCCAATTATTCCTGCTCTTGATGCCATCCTGATCACCTTTTACTGCTGGTTTTCCTCCGTGAACCTGTGCCCCGATGTTGGGATGGACGGGAACCTGTCGTTTACCCGCTGTTCTGCCACTGCTGAAGCCTCTACCATTATCTGGTCTATGTCGCTTCCGTAGCCGGTGTTGACTTCGACGCCCATTCCGCTTCCCTGGACGGAGTCCATCATGATGCCGCTGAGCAGGTTCTGCATGTTGCCGATCTCCGCGTCTGCCCCTGGAACAAAGCGCCCCAGGCTGGATTTCAGGCCCTTTATGGAGGCCATCGCTGGACCGAGTGTCACCATCGCGTCTCCAAGGTCGTGTATGGTGCCAAGCCTCATGGATACCTGTTCAAGGGCCATCTTGGCCTGTGAAAGCGTCCTTGAGATCTTGCGTACCTCTGCAAGCTCGTTGGAGAGCACCTTGGCGGTATCTGCATCGTGCCTCTGCATCGCATCAACAACTCTTCTGAACAGGGAGGCATCCCTCTCGTTCAGCTTTGTTATCAGTGTGTCTAACTTTGATGTTTGCAGCTGAAGTTTGTTAACAGCAGTCTCTATCCTCGGTTTTAGAGGACCTTGAGGTCTCAGTGACTCCTTCAATTTTTCGCTGGCCGTCACCTTACTCTGGTTGCTCCAGTTCTTATCGAAACCGGTCATGGCAGACGCTGTCGGTATTCGTTATTAATTTCGGGTGTATAATCCGATAAACTTACGGGTCAACAATAGCCCTTTTACAAAAAGAGAGCTATTTCAGCGGGATCTTGAAGAGATCCTTTAACTTGACCGAGGCCCATGCTCCCATGCCAAAGGCCTTACCTGGTTCCTGCGGGCCGACTACCTGGCTGACTGCTATCTCGGTTGGCGCCATGGGAGGCCAGAGCATGGCCACGTACTCGCCGACGTCGCCGGCCTTATCCAGCGATGCCATCTGCATGTTCTCTTTCTTGAAATTTGTGGCAAGCTTTTCCTTTACCGGATCGATAAGATTGCGCTGACCATGAACGATGAGGTATACCTTTTTGGTGCCGTCTATCTGCATACTGCCCTCATCGCCAAATAAGGACTATAAACGTGTTGATCCTCTCATCCATTGATTGATAGTAACGGATTCCTATCTGGCGATGGTGCTGCCTGATGACACTGCAGAGCGTATAACAGGCTTTATCGCCGGCAAGCTAAGCTTCCCGTTCATCAGGCCTGATGAGCTGGTGTGCATCATGTATTTGTACGGCAGAAACAATGGAGTTGGAAATGAGACAGATGAGGTGGCGAATCTGGCGCAGCGCACTGCAAACCAGACGGCCATGGACATTGAAAGCTATGTTCACAGCTCGGCCGGCAAGCTTGATCCGGAATACATCAGAAGCAAGTATCTAAACAGGGAGCTCCAGCTGGCTATAGAGAAAAAGCTGGATGCAGGGCAGGGCCGTGTCGCCAGTGATCCGGCAATACTAAGCGATTGCTTTGCGCAGCACCTGGCCTATTACAAGCAAGACTACTTTTTTGAGCTGTACGGCCCCTTCAAGGACAATGAACTTACATCGGACATCCGGCCGACGCTTTCCGGCAGGATGGTGATGGTCGGCTACAACAGAAAAAGCGCGCAACAGCTGGAATCGCACCCGCTCATACCCGTGTACATCTGGTTCAAGGAAAGGGTCAAATATCCTGCATGAACTCATGAGGCCGCATTGCAGGAAGATCGTTCCGTTCCCCTCGTAAGGTTCTCGGAATTCCTTGGAATCGGATACTACGGCGACGAGAAGCAGCATGTCGTTGCGCCGATATTTGACTTCAGGCGCAACGCGGAACACGCGTGGGCCAAGGTGATGGACGGGCACTTGATTCAGGGGGCCCCTGCACCGGTTTTCCATGTGGTGTTCGTGGAACATCCTGCAAAGTACGAATTTATCGCCTATCCCGTCGAGATCAATCCGGACCAGATAAACTACGCCCTGTACAGGTCATTTTCCAGTCTGGGCAGCCTGCATAAATTCAAGCAGACGTACGGCGGCCGTACGTACATCAAATTCGGCTGGCATGACCTGACCAAGAGCCAGAAGTTTGACGTGCTTGCAGCCTATGCCTTTGTAGACAGCGTGGATTTTCTGAAAATAGACGATGTCAAGGCCGGCTCGCTGGTCGAGCAGATACAGAAAAGCTAGTCTGAACCAGCCCAGCCGGCGAATTGTCCGACTGGGTGGCCCGATGATTCGACTTGGTGGTAGATGCCATTGCCAGACTTCCCTAGGAAATTAGGCTGGACTAATTATGTTAAACCAGGTATTTGAACGGTCCGGGGATTCTCAATGTTTACATTTATACCTGATTCTTGTAGTAACCGGTTTCGTTGACGGGCAATCCGATAGCCGTATTTGATTCTGGAATCGGCTCTCTTTCGATAATACGTGAATTGAGACGTGAGGTGCCGGCGGAGGACCTACTGTACTTTGCAGACAGGGCCCACTTTCCGTACGGGACAAAGTCGCGCCAGCAGCTGCTGGAGATAATCGTAAACACCATTAACTACCTGAAACGCTACAAGCCAAAGCTCATCGTGGTCGCGTCGAACACCCCCTCAGTTCAGGTTCTAGACGAATTAAGAAAGGTCATAACCGATATCCCGATAGTGGGGGTCAGGCCGCCTTTAAAGGAGGCATCGCGGCTGACAAGAAAAAAGCATATAGGAATTCTGGCCACGCAGAACACAGTCAACAGCAAGGAGCTTGAATACCAGATAAGAAGGGAGGTCCCGCAGCACATTCTGGTCACCAAATTTAACGCGTCGCCCATCATCGAGCTGATAGAAGGGGGCGTCCATCTCACCAACGAACGCAGGACGTTTGACGTGATTTCCAGAGTGCTTGGAGACAGCGTCGATGAAAAGCTGGACGTGATAACCCTTTCAAGCACCCATCTGCCCTTCGTTAAGAGCTACCTCAATGCCCTGCTCCCCACGGTCAGGCTGGTCGATCCGGCCCAGATCGTAGCCAGGGATGTAAGGAAATTTCTGTCGTTTCACAGGATGACCAAAAAAAGCGGAAACGGAAGGCTGCAGATCCTCGTCTCAGACGGCAAGCGTGAGTTTGAGAAATCGCTGCGGGCCATGGGTGTAAGGGAGTCCGTAGAAGAGGTATTTCTTACCTTTTGATGAATTGCAAGTTAAAACTGGATAATGACGGGCCATCTAAGGTTGTAATACCCGGTTAATCGTTTTGCTGACGGCCCCTAGGCTAATGTCGCAGTTATTGTTGCACGTAACAGACTTTTTGTCCAGACTTTGAGAATCTTGCCAAAACATATTTCCCACGGCTTCTTATTGTAAGTTCAGATGGCAGTCGAGCAGCTGTTTGTAAGTGTTGTCATCATCTTGGCTGCCGCCAGAGGGATGGGCGAGGCTTTTCAGAGGATCAAACAGCCTCCGCTTGTAGGTGAGCTGCTCGCCGGGGTAATCATAGGCCCTTCACTGTTGGGGATCGTCATGCCAGCCCCAGATCTGGAGGTTCTCTCCAACCTGGCCGTCTTTTTCTTGATGTTTCTTGCAGGGCTTGAAATGAATCTAAAGGAGATCAAGCGGGCAGGTATGTCTGCCATAGTGATTTCTACCATTGCCTTCTTTACCCCGCTACTGTCGGGCTACTTTGTATCCTTGCAGTTTGGGCTGACCGCCATTCAATCGCTCTTTATGGGACTGCTCTTATCAATAACAGCTGTTCCCGTCAGTGCAATAGTGTTGATGCAGTTTGGCATACTCAATACCAGACTGGGAAGCACGGTCATGACTGCTGCCATAATAAACGACATCATGTCTCTGATAGTGCTCTCCATAGTGCTTCAACTATCCGCAAACGGCGGCAGCGGTCAACTTGACATAGGTGCGCTTGTTTCGTCTGGAATAATGATAGGCGTTTTCCTTGGAGGCATCTTTGCGTTTGATTTTCTTGCCCGAAAGACCGTTCACTGGCTTCCAAGAAAAGTTGAGCCATACTTCAAGAAGCTGCAGACAAAGGAGGCTGCATTTGGGACGCTTCTCATCACCACGATTGCCGTTTCATTGATAGCCCAGAGCATCGGGCTTCATTTTATCATAGGCACCTTCTTTGCGGGCCTTATCGTTTTCAAAGAACTGATCGGCGAGCAGAATTTCGACCGGGTTTACAGCATCATCTCTGCCATCACGTTTGGCTTCTTTGCGCCGATATTTTTTGCCCTGATAGGGATAGAATTCAACGCATCGTCGCTGGTCAACTCGATTCCGCTTTTCCTTGCATTGCTTGGGGTTGCAATAGCCGCAAAGATCGGAGCCGGGTACGTCGGTGCAAGGCTTGTCAAGTTCTCAAATGAAACGAGCCTTGCAATCGGATTCCTCATGAACGGCAGGGGGATGGTAGAGCTTGTAATAGCATCCATAGGCTTTGCTGCAGGCATCATTGATCTAACCTTATTCTCTGTGGCAGTAGCCATCGGTTTTGTTACTACCGTCTTGGCTCCGGTTACCTCAAGGCCTCTTGTCAGCAGGGCAAAAGCCGCCGGAAGCGCCGCGGTAACCGTCGATGAACAAAGCGAATACGGCAAGCATCACTTTGGCTGATACGGTATCTGTCGTGTCAGGAATTTCAAGTGGTTTTGCTTTGATTCTCCTTCCCATAAACGAGCTGGACCGTAACATGGTGTGATATCTTGAAATACCATGCCCATAACTGTCAATTATAGTATGGGGCTCAGCGAGGACTTTGACATGGGCGGCAAGGTTTTAGTGGACAGCCTGCTCAAGGCCAGCGGCATCTATTCGTACTATGAGCGCCGGCTGGAATCCGAGATCATGAAATCCCCGCTGCCAAACCATATCGCGATAATACTGGACGGCAACAGGAGATGGGCGCGGTACAATTTCCTTGACACCGAAAAGGGTCACGCTTACGGTGCGAACAAGGCCGAGGCGCTTCTCAACTGGATCCACGACCTGGGGATCAGGATAACAACGCTTTACATACTTTCAACTGAGAATCTTGAGCGGAAGGACGAGGAGCTGGAAAACATTTACCGGCTGCTTGAGATCAAGCTGGAAAAGCTGTACAACGATGAAAGGATCCACAGAAGGCGGATGAAGATAGTGGCCATAGGCGACAGGCACAAGCTTCCACGCAAGCTTCAGGAGGTGCTGGCAAGGCTGGAGGAGGCCACCGCGGAATACGATTCGATGTTTCTCAACATCGCCATAGCCTACGGCGGGCAGAAGGAGCTTGTAGATGCCGTCAAAAAGGTTGCCTCCATGGCCAAGCGCGGCGAGATAGAGATAGAGGACATCGACGAGAAGGTTATAGAATCGTGCCTTTACACATCGCATCTGCCGCAGTCTTCGCCGGACCTTATCCTTAGGACTTCTGGCGAAAAGAGGCTGAGCGGCTTTCTGATATGGCAGGGCGCCTACAGCGAGCTTATGTTCATGGACGTGTTCTGGCCGGAATTCCGCAAGATCGATCTGATGCGCGCCGTAAGGACCTACCAGCACAGGGTACGCAGGTACGGAAAATGATGCTTATTTGACGTAAGCTATCTCGGCTATCCTTCGTTTGTGCGCGCTGGCCCTTATCATGTTCTGAACCTTGCTGACGTGTTTTAACGGCACGTCCAGCCTCTTTGCGGCGTCTTTTGCATTCATCTTCCTGTCGACCAGCAGGTGGAGTATGGGGTCTATGACTTCATAGGTCATGCCTAACTCTCCTTCTGCAGTCTGCCCCTTCCACAAGCCGGGGCTGCTCTTCTTTTCCACTATCGCGGCTGGAATGCCAAGGTGCTGTGCAAGCGCCCTCACCTGTGTTTTGTACACGTCTGCCAGCGGCATTATATCTGAGCCGCCATCGCCAAATTTGGTAAAATACCCGATGTGAAATTCGCTCTTATCGCCGGTGCCGGCAACCAGATAGTTCTTGACCGACGCGTGGTGATACAGGATGCCCATCCGGATGCGTGCAGCCAGGTTGCCCATGATCTTGTCTGTGGAATGCGGCAGCAGCTCCAGGTACTTTTCAATGATTGGGCTTATGTCTATGATGTCGTGTTCTACATCGAGCAGGCTGGCCAGACCGATTGCGTCGCGAGTGTCGTTTTCCGGCGTTGCTTCGCTTGGGAGAATGAAGCAGGCGACATTTTCTGCTCCTAGGGCGTTTATGCCCAGCTTTAAGGCAACCGCCGAATCAAGCCCGCCGCTCAGGCCGATCATGAGCCCATTGGCCGGACTTTTTGCGATGTAGCTGGAGATAAAGCGCTCGATCGTTTTTGATATTTTTGCATAATCTTGGTCCAGCAGGCTGGCCAGAACGTCCTGTTTCAACAAAAAAACGTTGTAAGAGCTCTATTTATTGATGCTTCGGAAAAAGGAAGGGAGGTTATCCCGATGCGCAGCTGCTAAAGCCGCACTCGATGCAGATGTTGCATCCTTCGGTGATTATTAGCTTGGCCTTGCACGAAGGGCACACCTCCTCGTTTGAGTCCAGCATCTGCATGGCAGACATCTGTGCCATCTTCTTTGGAATTTCCTGCTGCACTAGTTCCACTTTAGCCATGGTTGCTGTCTCGTCCTGCACGCCAGACTCCTTGAGGATCTTTTGCATCTGTTCCAGCACGTACGGCTCTTTGATGTTAGAGTTGATGTAGTCGGCCACGTACCTGCTTGGCCTGACTGCAAAGCTCTTCTCGCCGGTGTTCTTGCCGGTGATGTGAAGCACCTGCTCCTGTCTTGAGCCGTCCCTGAACACGGTCACACCCTTGAGGCCTAGCTCGTGTGACAGCAGGTACGAGCATTTGACGTCCTCTGCGGTCACGTCTCCGGGCATGTTGATAGTCTTTGCAATCGCGTTGGAGATCCACTTTTGCCAGACCGCTTGGGCCATGATGTGATCCATCCAGTGGATGTCGATGGCAGTGACAAAGACCTTCTGTATCCATTCTGGAATCTCTGCAAGACCACGTATCGAGCCGTAGTTGTTGGCTATCTTGGTGAGGATCTCGTCAGAGTACAGGCCATTTTCCTTGAGCACGTTCTCAAACACCTTGTCGGTGTAAAAGAACCGGCCCACCGTGACGCGCTTTTCGTATACCAGAGCAAACACTGGCTCGACACCGTTTGAGGTATCGGCTATCATGGACAGCGTGCCTGTCGGCGCGATGGTAGATGTCCAAGAGTTTCTGACGCCGTGCTTCTTGATCTTTTCGATAAGCGTACTCCAGTCATAGGTGTGCGTTTCCCTTGGCAGCTCGTAGTAGCCGGCCACCGGGATCCGCCCCTTGACGTAGTCGGTGTCCTTGAACATGGGGAAGGCTCCCCTTGTCTTGGCTATGGCGACGCTTTCTTCCATGCTAAAGTACGACACGGCCTCTGCCAGCTTGTTCATGAATTCATAGCCCTCCTTGGAGCTGTACGATATTCTCAGCAGGAAGAGTAGGTCTGCAATTCCCATTATGCCAAGACCAATTCTTCTTGTGGCCTTGGTGTTGACGTCGATCTCTTCCACAGGATACTTGTTCATGTCGATGATGTTGTCCAAAAAGCGTGTTGCCAGCCTGATGGCCTGCTCGTAGCGCTGCCAGTCGAATTCGTACATGCCGTCTGCCTTGCGCTTGACAAAGTTTGCAAGGTTGATGGAGCCCAGGTTGCATGACTCGTACGGGTACAGAGATTGCTCGCCGCACGGGTTAGTGGCGCGCAAGGGCCCGCCCTTGGCCCCGATGCACGGGTTGTACTTGTTGATGTTATCGAAGAATATTATGCCCGGCTCGGCGCTCTTCCATGCGCTCAAAGCAATCAGGTCCACAAGCTGCTGGGCGTCTAGCTGCCTGACCGGCTCCTTGGTCCGGGGGTTGCGCAGCGTGTACTTATGGTTGCCTTCCTTGTTGACCAGCGCCTTCCAGAAATCCTCCCAGATGCCGACGCTGACGTTGAAATTCTCAAACACGCCGGGCTTTGTCTTGGCGGTCACGAACTTTTCAACGTCCGGATGCCAGGCTTCCAGAATGCCCATGTTGGCGCCGCGTCTCTTGCCGCCCTGCTTGACCACGTCGGTGATGGTGTCGATTATCCTCATGAAGGAGGTGGGTCCCGATGCAACACCGGATGTGGAAGCCACGATGTCGCCTTCTGGCCTGAGGTCAGAGTAGTTGATGCCAACTCCGCCGCCGGACTTGAATATCATTGCCGCGTCGGTTGAAGACTTCATTATCCTGCCCATGTCGTCAGGCATGTCCAGGACAAAGCAGGCCGACAGCTGGCCCAGCCTTGCGCCGGCGTTCATCAGCGTGGGCGTGTTGGGCAAAAAGTCCCTTGAAACCATCAGGTTGTAATATTCCTTGGCCCGCTCGCTGTACGCGGTCATCTTGCCCTCGGCTATCATTTTGAGCAGCTCCTTGAACGAGACCTTCATCTGGCCCTTCTTTGCGGCCTCGACGTAGGCCCGTATCATGGCTTCAAAGTGGTACTTGTTGAGGTAATGCTCGCCCAGCTTGAGCTTCAAGTCAAAGTCTGCCAGCTTGCCGTAGTACTTTTCGGCCTCCTCCACGTCCTGCTTGTAGCCGCCGGTCAGGCTGAACACCTGCTGGTCGTGCATGACATCTGCGACTGCCACCAGCGTGGCCACCCGCTCAAACATCTGCTTGGGGCCTTCGATTATCTCGTTGTTATCGTCCCGCAGCAGGTAACGTGCTGCCAGAACTCTAAGCGAATTAACGTCAAGTGCCTTATCGACTTCGTCCAGATCCTTCTTGTTCAGGATCTTCATCTTTTCGTCGCGTACCTTGCGCCTTTCGTGCCTGTACAGTATGTAGGACTTGGCCGTCTCTGATAGCCCTTCCTCTATAAGTATGGACTCGACCATGTCCTGCACGTCCTCTACGCTTGCGACGCCGACCTTTTCAGAGCCGTAGCCCTGCTGGACCATCTTTTGCACGACCCTGGCAGCCAGCCTCTCTGCCAGCGGATAGTCCGGCTTGCCGGTAGCAACAAGCGCCTTGTATATCGCGTTGGAAATCTTTGATTGTTCAAAATTGACTATACGGCCATCCCGCTTTTTGATCTTCGAGATCAGGTTCCCCTGTGAGCTATTAAATTCAGTAACTCCCGCCATCCCGCACTATTACAAAAAAGACTTGTACTTATACCCTCTTATGTCAAAAAAATACCCAATCGATTAGTCAAGTTGTACCCACCGGTTATTAAAAAAAGGGACCGTCAAATTCTGAATGCAACAGCTCAGCAATCTTGAAAAATTTCTTTAATTACAGCCGACCAGCGGCGCAGTCGAATTTTTCTTGGAATGGCTCAGAAGAACAAAAAGACTGGGGGAGCGTAAAGCTGCGCCGATGTCGGCGGATTAGGAGTAGATCTGCAGCCGGTGCGGCGACTTGCATGCATCGCATTTCTCTGCGGATACCTTGACGCGCTGGCCGCAGGTTGAGCAGGCCGCAAGCCTGATGCGGGGGCGGAAGAACGGCAGCTCTGAAGCTGCTTCGATCGTCCCTCTGACTTCGGCCAAAGAAAGATCCGTCAGGTCAAGACTTGCCGCAAAGCCACCGTTCATCAACCGGTCAATGGCCGCGCATTCCTTTAACAGCGCCGAAGACTTGCCGCCGCCCACCAGGTCCTTGCCATTTATTGTCATTCCCTGGGAATAGCTGGTTGTGTTCTGCGACTGCATCAGGGAGATCTTGCCGTACTTTTCAGAGTCAAGGCTTGCAAAGCGAGTGCCGCTGTCGTCAAAGACCATAGCCACGCCGACGGTGTCCTCGCCGGCCTGCTTGCCCTGCGATGCTGCGACCTCGACCGTGGTCTTGAGGACCTTTTGCATGATATCCTGGCCGCCGTTGGCTTCGTCATATCCAAGAATGCTGTACACGGATTCCCTTGTGCCGGTAAGATTGATCACGATGTTGGAGCTGGCAAGCTGCGAGGATTGCGTTGCGGCAGAGAAGGTCGGTAGCAGGCCACGCCGGACATTGTCAAGGACTGCCTTCTTCCTCAGGTACATGGCGGCAAGCGACGGTTTTATCATCAATGCTAGTTTTGCCCGGAAGTAAGTCTCGTCCTTGTTGGATTCGTACGCAAGACGCGGCAGGTTTACTGAAAGCGCCTGCAGCGTCAGCGATGACGGCGAGTTCTTGCCGTTCACAGACTTGTGAATGCCACTTGCCGCTCTTGCCTGCCCGCTGCTGATCGAAATGATGCCGCCGCTGCGCACTACCGCTGCGATCTGATCCAGGCTGTCCTTCCTGTAGTTGCTCAGGGCAATTCCCATCCTTGGGGCCGGCGTGGCCTCAACGTACTTTCTGTATCCTTCCAAGAGGGCGTTCAGCTGCCTGGCATCAAAACTGTCAGCAGGAACCGAGATCGTTGCAAGCGCCCCGTTGCAGGAAGCAGACGATGTCATAAGCATCCTTGCAAACTTGGATGACAGGTCTTCCGGATCCTTGCTCTTTGCCAGTATCGGGGCTAGGCCGTCGAGCACCACTTCAGTGGATGCTTCCCTGCCAAGAAGCGAGATCAGTATCGGCAGGGCCGTGAACACGTCATCGGGGTTCTTGAGCGCATTCAATCTGGCAACGCTGAGGAACCTGCCTTTCAGGTCAAGTCCTTCCACTGCAGACAGGTCAACAAAGACCGTGTCCGGAACGAGGCCCCAGACACCGGTTTTTGCGATGTTGATGTCGCCGGCCAGATGCATGTCGGCGATATCCTTGGGCAGCGTGTTGAAGATCAGATACTCTGAAAAGAGAGAACCGGCAGTCCGTGAAAGGAGGCCGTCGATGCCGTTCCTCGTGGCCTCTTCGCTTCCAAGCATCTCTGCAATTTCAGACGGCGGCAGTCCAAGCCGGGCCAGCTTGTTCCTGTACTCCTCGTGGCCATGCTCTATGAGCACAGAATTTACGGTCTCGCGTATAAGCGACGACGTGAGGTAGGCGGTCTGGAATTTGTAGATCTTGTTCTCCGCCTCCTCCGTGATCTTGTGGGCCTGTTCAAGGGGAAGGTTAGCCTCCCTTACAAGCGACTGTATTATCTTGTGAGAGTTGAACTCTTCAATGGAATGCTTGCTTGTCCTGACGTACATCTTGCCGCTCTCAATTATCGACCTTTCCTCGATCTGCCGGGCAAGGCTCAGAACCAACTTGCCAAGGTTCGTTATTGTATACCGACGCTCGGCCTTGTTGAGCGCCACCAAAAGCTGCCGTAAAAGCTTCCTAAGATGGTAAGCGAACTTGCCGGACTCTTTTTTTGATTTGAATCCGGCTAGAGCCTTCAGTTCAGAGTACGTGAGAGGCCCCTTTGTGTTTAGAATCCTCAGGATATCAATCCTGTTGGGACTGGCCATTACAGAGAAAATCATCCTTACACGCTTTGAAGCAGATTCCAGAACGCCGCCCTTACGAGAATCACGAGAATAGTCAAGACTCTGTTCCGTTTCCATAGCACCCCGTTATCAGTGCAAATGATTAAAACTACTTTGTAAAATACTTTTAACTAACAGTACGATTGTGCCCTATGTGGGCAAGTTAGACCAAAAGGTCAACGTTGTTTTAGCCCTCTACCAGTACCTGGTTTTGCTCTTCCTGCACAACAGGCATGTTGGCTGGCACTTCTGGAAGCTTGGCCTTTGTCTCGGTTTCAAGCGCGCCCTCTATCTCGTTGAGTATGTTGAGGGCCTCGCTATCCATCGGCGTGATGATCCTGCCCGTGTCGGCCCTTACGTTGGAGCTTGCAAGAACATCTGCAGTGACCGACGAGACCTCCAGTAGAGTCTGGTTGGCGTTTGGCATAGCCTTTGACAGGTCAGCTTGGATTTCCTTTATCATCTCAACAGTGGGATCGATGGTGTCAAGTATCATCGCGAATTCGTTTATCGTGCTGAAGCGGATTACCAGCGCTTCAAGAGCCATTCCAGTGTGCTGCGCGTTCCTCCTGACGCGCCGCAGGTTAGCCAGCTCATTTGCCACGATCTTTGCCCGGGTGTTGTTGCCAGTCTTTACGTTGGCGGTTATCTGTTCAAGGTAGTAAGCTTCCATCGATGCGAACTTTTTGTCCATCGTCCTTAACCGGCCAAGTTGGTTGTACACTATCGCCGTGGCGTTGTTGATTTGGTTCACTAGTTGGTGGCGCTCAACCATCGACCTACTGTATTTCCGCCTCCGGCACGGGGGTTAAGAGCCATTGTTTAACTGTGTGCACAAAAAGCTATCATTAAGCTAATCTACAAAAATGACGGTATCAGAGCTTGCTTGCCGTTATAGTAAAGTCAGATGGATTAAGAGCTGCGCCGCAGACGGGACACCGGTTGTTGGTGGCGCGCAGGGCGTCTTTGACAGACTTGAGCATTCGCATTGTGTAGATGACCGAGCCGCATTTGCTGCATACAACATCCAAAGACATCATTGAAGAAAGCCTACAAAATCTAGAATAAGAAAAGTTTCCTTAACAGTTTTTTACAAAACGAGCAGCTGCTGTTACCCTTGCTTCTGTAGCAGCAGCCCGTGCTTTGGATCGAATCCGGCGACCTCTACCTTGGCTCCCACCGGCAGGTCTTTTGGATCCTTTACGCCCGGCAGAAATCCAGAGGCCCGCAGCTGCGTTTTGTTGATCTTGAAGACAACCCAGGCGTACGCGCCGGCGTCCTCAAAGCCCTCCGGAGCTACGGCCTGGATGGTGTACGTTACAACCGTCCCCTTTCCATCAAGCTCGGCGTCCTCGAACTTGCTTGCGCCGCACTTTTCGCAGAACATCACGGTCTCAAGCATCAGGTGGCCGCACTTGCTGCACTTGTGAGCAAGGATCTTCTTTTTGTTGGCTGCTTCAATGAACTTTTCACGTACGCCGTGTTTTGCCTCTGACATTGCTCATCACTATTTTCTGTCGACTTTCTTAAAGATGTGGACGGCTGCGCTGGCCCCGGTGGCTCCAAAGTTGTGGGTCAGGGCTATCTCGGCCCCCTTTACTGTGCGTTCGCCGGCCCTGCCTGTAAACTGGTCGAAAACCTCGACCACTTGGCCGACGCCGGTGGCGCCTATCGGATGGCCCTTTGACTTCAGGCCGCCTGACGGGTTGATGGGAATCTCGCCTTTGAGGCGCGTTGCGCCGTCCCTGACGGCGTGGGCCGCCTTGCCCTTGGGGAAGAAGCCCAGGTCCTCGATATCGATTATTTCAGCTATCGTAAAGCAGTCGTGGACTTCGGCAAAGTCTATTTTCTTGGCCGTGATGCCAGCCATCTTGTACGCCTGTTTTGCAGCTGCCACCGTGCTTGGGATGGTGGTTATGTCCTCGCGTGCCTGCACGGCTGCCGGAGAAGCTCCGCGGCCGGAACCAATGACCTCCATGTACGGCTTGCCGCTCTTCTTGGCAAACTCCTCTGAGCAGAGGATCACTGCCGATGCGCCGTCTGAGAACGGGCAGCAGTCCAAAAGCTTCAATGGCGAAGCAACAACTGGCGACTTCATAACGTCGTCGACGGTTATCTTTTTGTGCACATGGGCCTTTGGATTGAGAAAGCCGTTTTCATGGTTCTTTACCGCCACATGGGCCAGGTCTTCCTCTGTGGCCTTGTGCGTGGTCATATACGCGCGGGCCATCGATGCAAACAGGCCCGGGAAGGACGCGCCGTTGCCGCCCTCGTAGAAAAAGTCAGAACAGTACGAAAACAGCGTGGTGCTGTGAACCGTGCCGGTGTGGGTGACTTTCTCGACTCCCAGGGCAAGGACACAGTCGTAAAAGCCGGCTGCCACGTTGGCATAGGCCTCCCGGAACATTACAGAGCCAGAGCCGCACGCCGATTCAATGGTCAGGCCCGGCACATGCGAAATGCCGAGGTTGCTCATCACAACCGGCGCCATGTGGACCTGCTTGTCTGCGACTCCGAAAACATTGGAAATGTAGCCGGCCTGGATCTCCCTTGGAGTGATCCCAGCAGATTCTATTGCATCTTTTGCTGCTGCAAGTGCAATTTCTATGATGCTTTCGTTCAATTTGCCGTATTTCGTGCTACCGGCTCCAAGAACACAAACTTTGTTAGTCATTTATGAACAAGGTACGTTCATGAATATAAAAATCTTAGACACTCCAGATGCGAAATGATCAAGGCAGATATGTAATATCTTGGCAAATCCAGCACATTCAACAGCTTATTGCACCTCGTATTCAAATTCATTGGAGTAGCTGCAGTTGCCGGAAAAATCACATGCCGAGATCACCAACAAGTAATCTCCTGGATAGCTGCGATAATCCGGTCCAAAATTCTCTGAAACCGTCAGCGGTCCATGCTCAACAACCTGAAAATTGCCGGTCTCGTCTATTTCATAGGTATAGCTGAATATTTTATCTCCAGGAGCAAGCGGAAGGAGCTGCCTTATGGCGTTTCCTTCTTCATCTATGCCCGGCCAGCCGCCCAGAAATTCAAAATGCCCGTCCTGCTGGATGGTGTAAATCAGTATGACAGTGCCGCTGAAACTTTCGGACTCTAGCCTGACAGGAAAATACGCGTACTGTATTTTTCCGTTCTTCTCCAGAAATGCCAGAGTATGCTCGCAGGACAGGCCCTCACAAAGCGACAGAATTTCTGTGCTCCATTTGTAATTCACCTTTCCTTCAGGATCCACGAAAACCGACGGGTCTTGCTGCTGAAATGAAAGTACTTCAACCTTGTCACCAGACTCTTGTAGAACAAACAGTGATACTTCTGCCAGATCTATGAAGCTGATTTCGCCGGATATGGTTTCACCCGTCTTTGCAAGGTTAATCTCTGGCGGAGTTATATCGGCTTCCAAGACATCGCGACTTCTTTCAAAAATACTGATCCATCTGCCGATAATGTATTGCAGATATCTGGCGTTTGATTCGTACTCCTGGACCTGCAGAAACATGGAGATCCCGTGAGCATCGGGTTTGGCCTCTCCACTTACGCTGTAGACAACCGCTTCATCCACGGTAGTTTTGACTTCATCAATGGTGCCTTTTAACACCGGGAATCGTACACTAAGATTATCGGCCAGATTGTACAGGTCAAGGTGGCCGGAGCTGTCCTGTCCTCCCTCTCCGTACCTTTCGCTGCTGCGGACCGCCCTGGCAAGGGAATATGTGGAATCCTCCGTGATGTATCTGCTAAGCAGATCGCCGAGTTTGTCTACTGCCTTTACCACTTCTGGAATTTTTGCCAGATCGATTACGGATAATGTGACTGACTTGTCGGCGTCATAATTCTGATAAAGATCCGAGTAAAGGCGGCTATGGTTCACGTACGTATCTGCAATGACTTTCCCCAGAGATACACCGTCTTGCTCTGGCGTCTCGCTTAGCGAAGCCAGTATGGCAGAATAGTCCCACCCCCAGGACGGTTCGAGTTCTTCAGATGCTACCAGATAATTGCCATACGGAGCGACTCTGCTGGCCACTTCTACGGACGCCATCAGGCAGGCATCGAATCCGATGATTTCAAATTTCTGGTACGTAGCCCGAGGGACGCGAAGGGCTTCGTTTATTTCATTCAGAGTCAAATTGTCATTAAAGATATCGTCCTTGCCAAATCCGTGCAGGCCGTTTCCGTGATCCCATAAAACTATCACGTATTTTTCAGCAGGAAATTGCGAAACAGTCCGCGTTATAAAGCTGGTCAGGGTCCTTGGATCGCCCATATTCTGCTGCCCGAGGTCTTCCAAGGTGGTGACACTTCCCTGCTTTACTTTGTGTATCTGCACCTTGGTAAAGTCAATGAATCTCTGATCATCGATTGTGGCGTTGGCCGCTCCGCCAGTCTCGACTATCACATTTACAGCAGGCGTTGAGCCTACCACCATCATTTCTTCGAGGTCTGCTGTGGCATAATACCCGTTGGACTCCAGATCCGATGCCACCATGTACACCATGAAGGTATAGTCAGCTACTGGATAACTTTCACTATTTTCTGGGGCCGCTAGATCAATGCTTTCGCTGGCAACAAGATTTCTTTCTCCGACACTAAATGAGGCAGTCATGGCTTCTGATAATGCCATTGGCTCTTCAAGAGAGCTCAGAACGAACAGTTTTGCCTCGTAATTGCCTAGCTTATCTGCTGTCCACGATACGGCAACTTCTTTTGATTCACCATGATCGATGGCGCCTTTCTGCCAATGTAAGAATTCGGTTGTTCCATTGTCGTCCCTTAATTCAATGACGACGGTGTACTGGATCTGTGTGATAGCAGTATTTGTCAGGTTGGACGATACCGATACCCTTTGATTTACGGCAACTTCGATCAACGAAGTACCTTCGTTTTTGATGACAGGGGCGGTCGACTTGATAGGAAACGGCGTATCTGCGCCAGAATTTACGATATTTGCCGGTACAAGTAAAATTACAGCAAAGACAGCCGCTACAATGCCATGGCGGCGTGTTACCACAACATCATACTTTTACGCATGTTAATAAGGGTTATACAATCGTCCGGTCCACAAAAAATATCTCTATATCTTGGCAGAAACAATCTTTTTTGATGCCCTATGCGTTGGTCGTATGCGAAAAGCCGGACGCAGCAAGAAGAATAGCCCACGCACTTGGGGCCGCCAAGGAAAGCAGGTTCAAGGGCGTGCCCTTCTTCGATGTAGTCTTTGCTGGAAAGCAATACAGAATATGCTCGGCATCCGGCCATCTTTATGGCCTGGCAGACAGCACGAAAAACAGGTCTGTCTACCCCGTCTTTGATCTGGAGTGGATGCCCCTGAAAAAGGGCAGGGCAGCCAGGATCATCGAGACCTTGTCAGAATTGTCACGCGACGCAGATGCCTTTGTGCATAGCTGCGATTACGATCAGGAAGGCGAGGTGATAGGCTACAACATACTGCAGTACGCGTGTGCCGGAAAATACGGTGTGGCCCTGCGGCTCAAGCTCTCGACTTTGACTGACGATGAAATAAGGGAATCCTTTGCCAGCCTGAAGACACCGAACCTGGGCCTTGCTCTGGCTGGCAGGGCGCGTCACATGCTTGATTTTTTGTACGGCGTCAACCTGTCAAGGGCCGCCTCGCTGTCCTTTAAGGCAAGCAACAAGGGCTACCGCAATCTGTCGATTGGAAGGGTTCAGGGACCGACCCTTGCGTTTGCTGCAGACAGGGAGATGGAGATCAGGCTGCATGTCCCAGACCCCTACTGGAAGCTGGATGCCGATTTTGAGAAAGAAGGCCAGACCATCCATGCGTATTATGAAAAGCCTAAGGTGGATACGCTGGCAGAGGCCCGGCGGATATTGCAAGACTGCACCGGCAAGGACGGTCTTGTAAGCAAGGTCGACATCAGGAAAACTACGCTGCGGCCGCCATCGCCGTTCAATCTAAGCGATCTCCAGCAGGAGGCTTACAGGCTGTTCAAGATCTCACCAGGCTACACGCTTTCCATCGCTGAAAAGCTGTACCTGCGGGCGCTCATCTCGTATCCAAGGACTTCAAGTCAGAAGCTGCCGCCGTCGATAAACTACAGAAAGATACTGTCTGGCCTTGCGGGCATGAATGCGTACGGCAGACTGGCTTTTATGCTTCTTTCCAAAAGTAGCCTGGCTCCAAACGAGGGGCGCATGACCGACCCGGCGCATCCGGCCATCTATCCTACAGGAGGGATGTCTAGGTTGACGGGTCTAGAATTCAAGGTCTATGATCTTGTCGTCAAACGGTTCCTTGCCACGTTTGGCGAGCCAGCTATAACCCAGGCAACAGAGGTTAAAATTGATGTGAAGGGTCACGGGTTTCTGGCCAGCGGCAGGATGGTGCTTTACGACGGCTGGATGGCCCTTTACAGGCCTTACGTCAACCTTGACCAGACAGCACTGCCGCAGCTGCAGCAAGGCGACGTTCTAGACGGCCGGCAGATATCGATGGAGGAGAAATTCACCTCACCTCCGTGGCGTTACAACCAGGCAAGCCTGCTTGCCAAAATGGAGGACGAGCGGATCGGCACCAAGGCCACTAGGGCAGACGTGATATCCACGCTGTTCAAGCGTAACTACCTTGCTTCAAGGCGGGGCGGCATCGAGGTTACGGATCTGGGCCTTGCCATGGTCGAATTGATGAAAGAGCATGCCCCAGCCATCATTTCAACCGACCTTACAAGATCGATGGAAGACCAGCTGCAAGCTGTGGAGCAGGGGTCTCAGGACGCGGCTATGGTGATAGGACAAGCCGCCGACAGGCTGGTGGAATCTCTGGGTGTGTTTAGGGAAAATAAGCTATCCATAGGCAGGCAAATAGCCGGTGCCGCGACACAGTCCGATGCCGTGGTTTTTGGCAGCTGCCCAGTCTGCAAGAAAGGCCAGCTGCAAATGATCAGGTCAAGAACCACCAAGAAAAGGTTTGTCGGCTGTTCCAACTACTCTTCAGGCTGCAGAGCCACCGCGCCGCTGTGGCAGAGCGGATCCATCAAGGCCACGGAAAAAAGCTGCAAATGTGGCTGGCCCATCGTTACAGTTGTCTTTGGCAGAACGCGCCGATGGAGCAGCTGCATAAACATGCAATGCCCATACAAGACTCAGCGAAGCGAAAGGTCGTAGATATCTGTCCGTCGGTTCTTCAAAAGCGGCAGCGACTTGCGGACCTGCCGAACCTTGTCCATGTCAAGCTCGACTGCTTCCATTCCTTCCTTCTGGCCCATATCCAGAAGCACGACTCCAAACGGATCAACAACCATGCTCCTTCCAGCATAGATGTTTCCAACCTGGTCCGGCGCGACCACATACGAGCCGTTCTCTATTGCCCTTGCCTTGACCATGGTCTGCCAGTGCTCTTCTTTCATTGGACCCTGCACCCAGGCTGAAGGCGCGACAAGTATGTTGGCCCCGCCAATAGTCAGGAGTCTGGACAGCTCCGGAAAGCGCAGATCGTAGCAGATCATGACTCCTATGCTGCCGGCTTCAGTCTTTGCCGGCTTTTCAATGGCTTTGCCAGGCATCAGTTTTTTTGATTCCTTGAATCCCAGCGCGTCGTACAGGTGAAGCTTGCGGTATACGCTGACCAGCCTGCCGGTGCGGCTGATGACAGCTGCCGTGTCGTAGACGCGGGAGCCTTTACCCTTTTCGTAGATAGTGGCCACAACTCCAATCCCGTTCTTTTTTGCAGCCTGCCGCAGCTTGGTGATGAAATTTCCTTCCACCGTCTCGGCCAGCTCTGCCAGCTTGGCCGGTGTCTGGCTGCCCGGTGAAAAGGCCATCTGGAACTCTGGGAAACATACAAGGCCTGCTTTTTTGGAAGCAGCTTGTTCAATGTAGTCGATGGACTTGAGCAGGTTCTCCTGCTTGTCTTCAGATGACCTGAACTGTACCACCGCGACCAGGGTCTTCAACTGTCTGGAAATTCTGGCCTCAAGATAAAAAAGGTTCGGCTACAGCTGCTTGCCGGCAAGGAACCAGTTTTCCCTTGGATTTTCGTCGTAAACTACGATAACGTGTTCTGGCTGTGTTTTCAATATTTTGACTGCTGCATCGGTTACTGCCTTTGCAAATTCGTCCTTCTGCTCCTTGGTCCTGCCTGGATACATTGAAATCAAAACTAATGGCATGGACCGGAAAATGGTTACGTCTGATTTATTTGTACAGCATCAGGGACCATCGGCGTTGGAGTCATCGGCGCCTCCATTGCCTGTGATTTGCCGTTTGACCGCGACAATTCGTAAAGGGCCTGAAGGTAACGCTTGATGAAATTGACCCCTGGCGATGGCCTGCGGCCCTTTTCATAATCGCTTAGAACAGACGGGGTGATGTTCATCTTTTTTGCCAGCTCTGCCTGTTTGACGTTGAGCTTTTTTCTCCAGTACTTGAGCTGCTGCGGCGGGTTGTCGCTTAAAACAACGGAACCGGCTATCCATGTCAGTTCATCGTTGCTCGTGGCAACGGCGGTTTCGAAATTGGACAAACGTAAGACGAACGTCTTGACGGGTGATAAAAAGATTATTCTGTGGTTCTTGGCCAGTTACCGGCT
The DNA here is from genome assembly GCA_964556935.1 of uncultured Nitrososphaera sp. Taxonomy (GTDB): domain Archaea; phylum Thermoproteota; class Nitrososphaeria; order Nitrososphaerales; family Nitrososphaeraceae; genus Nitrososphaera. The sequence continues at coordinate 40,392 of CAZKXR010000004.1, read as the reverse complement.
ATGTCCCAGCTTGATGAGTTGCGGTTGCTGAACGATACGGTAGTGGATTGCAAGAAATGCCCCAGACTGGCAAAGTACATCAGGGAAGTAGGCCGCAACAAGGTCAAACGTTTTGGAAACGAGGAATACTGGGCAAAACCGCTGCCGAGTTTTGGTGATCCCAACGCCAGGCTGCTTATCGTCGGTCTGGCGCCTGCAGCCCACGGCGGCAACAGGACCGGCAGGATGTTTACCGGCGATAGTTCCGGCGACTGGCTTGCCCGGGCAATGTACGAATCAGGTTTTGCCAGCGTCCCCTTCAGCCGTTCAAAGGATGACGGATTGGTGCTGGATGATGCATACATCACGGCGGCGGTGAGATGCGCGCCGCCTGGAAACAAGCCGCTGTCAGCCGAGCTGGCCCAATGTTCCGATTACCTGTCTGCGGAACTGCAGATCCTTTCCAACGTCAGGGTGGTGCTTGCTCTTGGCAGAATAGCTTTTGACGCATACTGTCGGGCGGCCAAAATCAAGCTGGAGTTTGGCCATGGAAAGCAATACAACGCCGCAGGCAGAGTCCTGCTTGCCTCCTACCATCCAAGCAGGCAGAATACCAACACGGGCAGGCTGACCTGGCAGATGTGGATGGATGTCTTTAAAGCGGCAAGGTCGATTTTGACCTGATCATCTTCTGCTCTTTGGTTTTGATTTGGGCTTCTTACTTGCGGCCGGAATGGACTTGACCTCGGCTTCGGTCTTGCCGTTTCCGTTGCTTGTCTTTGAAGACATGACATCCGTGGTTATCTGGTCAATCTTGTACCGTAAAGCTTCCTTGACCTTGCTGTTATCGACTATGTTAAGCGGGCCCTTGCACTTGGGGCACTTGAAGAACATTTCAACTGCGTCCTCAAACCTGACGCGCGGGCAGTCCCTGTTGCTGCAATGGTAGAATTCTGTCGAGTATTCATGTTCTAGGCGTTTGTGCAGCCTGTCAAGGATCTTTTTCTTCTGGTTCTCGATAAAGTTGTCCACGTGATCCTGCTTGGCCCGCCAGCGGTAGACGAACCAGCCTTTCTTCTCGTCTTTGACCCTGATGCCGCTTATCAGAGCCTTTCCGAACATGTCGTAAAGGACCTTGCGGACAATGTTTATCTTCAAGCCAGTTGCGCTAGCTATCTCTTCATCGGTGACATCCTCGGTGTTGAGAAGGGCGCGGGCAACCTTGATGTATTCCTCGCCGCCGATCAGACCAGCAATTTTGACAAAAGAATCCTCGTACTCGATAGAGCGCATTAGATGAAATTACTTCGCAAATTTCTGATATATAGTTTGTGAAAAGTTATGAGAATTTTTCAATCAAACGCTGCCGTAGATCTGGTATATCTTGCCAGTGTAATCGCTCATGTAGCTCCATGCTTCCGAGCTTACCTTTACCGGCTTGAACATGGATTTTTGCTCGCCTTTGAGGGCCTCGTATACGAATTGCCCTATCACTATCTGGTCCGGCTTGGCCAGCGCGGTCATCTTTGTCGTCACGCTGATGGTGTATCCAAGGATGTCAAGGTGCGGCTTGCGGATCACGCGGCCGTCGTCTAGGGTCGCTGTATCCCAGCCGTATTGCACCACCACGTTGTCGCCCACATCGATGCCCACACGCACGTTGAGCTCCGGATAGTCGTACTGGTTCAGTATGGGGTTGATGCCCTGACGCATGACCTTGATCATGGCCCGGGCGCAGCTCACCGCGTTGGCGCATGGCACCGAAAGGTTGTTCCAGTCTGCCAAAAAGAAGGCCAGTATCGCATCCCCCACATACTTGAGCACGTAGCCACCGTAGGCGGAGATCATTATGGACATCTCCTGTGTAAATGCCTGCACTATGTTGGCCAGCCTGTCTGGCGGCAGAGTCATCGATAGCTTGGTTGACCCAACTAGGTCTATGTGCAGGGTAACGAACGCAACCTTGGATTTTACGAATTTTTCCAGCAGGTTCTGGGTTTCTTCCGACGTCAGGTTGAACTCCTGCTCGAATTTCAGGGCCTTCCAGACCCTTTCCTGGGCCAACTTGACTGCCTCGTCGGTGTCAACCACCGTATCAAGGTAGAATGAGGCAAGGGACGGTGCATGTGAAATCTCTATAGCAGCTTTCATCTTCTTTTCTTCCTCTGCCTGAAAGTCTGCAATTACCTGGTCGACCTGTTCCTGGCTGATGTCCAGCTGCACTGCAATAATCTCTGGCTCGATACCGGAGTTGTGCAGGTTGATGATTGTCTGCCGCTGGTAGTTTTCATCGGCAGGATTAACGTCGACCATAAGGGAGAAGAGATGTTCGCTCGAGTATTAAATTGATTTGCCAGAACATACCGGAGGCTTGGAAGGTCTTTGAATATAGAATCCTTAAAAGAAAGTTGTTACCCTACACCTTCATGAGCCAGGAAACGTCAACAAAAGGCGCTAAAAGACAGGAAAAGGCTGAAATAATACCAAAGCAAAGGGCGCTTGTTTTCCAGGGCGGCGGATCCCTTGGAGCGTATGAAGCAGGAGCTTACAAAGCACTGTATGAAAGGTTGTACGAACCAAACGAGCCCCTGTTCGATGTAGTTGCAGGCACTTCCATAGGAGCGATAAATGCCGCAATAATTGTAAGCTATGTAAAAGAGAACAAGACGTGGAAAGGTTCGGCCGAAAGGCTCATTGAGTTTTGGAATTACCTCTCGAATTGGGATTATTTTTCAACAAACCCTTACTTTTCTGCTTACCTTAGTGCGTTCAACGAATGGTGGAATTACTTTAACAAATTTAGCAATAACTCGGTTGCACCAGGAGAGGGCGCAAGAAGATACTACACAGCAAAATTATCTGAATATGTTGGAGTACAGACGGTCTTTTTACCCAAAATTCCGTTGATGGATATGAGGTACTTCGACAATTTCATTATGCCAAACAATGTCTGGTACCAGTACAGCAAGCATCCGCTAGAAAATAGCATAAAACAGTTTACAAAATTCCCCATAGCAACAAGCTTCGATGAAAACCCGAGACAACCAAGGCTTCTTTTGACCAGCATAGATGTGCAGGCCGGTCAAACCGTCACGTTTGATAGTTATGTAAAGGAGGATGGATCGAGATTTACAGCATACGGCAAATACCTAAAGCCTGAAGACGGAAGGGGGCCAGTGAAATATCCTTACACCATTAGATACGACGGGATAGAACTGGACCATGTTATAGCAAGCGCATCAGTTCCGATAAATTATGATTATACGGAAATAGAAGTCGAAGACCCGGAATCCAATAAAAGACCACATTACTTTTGGGATGGCGGGTTGTTAAGCAACACTCCGTTAAGGGAACTTGTGAGCTCGCACAGAAGATACTGGACTAAAGTAAGGGGGTCAGAATCCGTTCCGGATCTGGAAGTGTATGTAATCGATTTACATTCAACTGAACAGCACCATGTTCCTCATGATCATGACGGAGCTATAAGCAGATTCAATGACATAATATACCATGACAGGAACCGCCAGGAAGAAAAACTGTCCAACTATATGGCCGATTATGTGGAATTGACCAAGAAATTAATGGATCTTGCCAGAACACGCGGGGCAACGGACGAAGATATCCATAAGATTCTGGATGCGAAAGGACAGAGCAGAACGTACGATAAATTACTGAAGGGTCAGTTCCGGATTTCGAACTTGGAACGGATAGAGCGCAAAGCAGATCAAAATAACATCTCAAATAAAGTGTTTGACTTTTCTGCTAGCACAATAAATCAGCTGATAAAGGCGGGGTATGAAGATGCCGTCAGCCATCTGAATCGACGGTACAGGCAATAAGTGGCTGCTTGCCCCCACCATCTTTGAAGCCAGCTTTTATGAAATGATCCTGGCGGCGGGATTGTTAATTAATGACCTCTTCCAATAAACAGTTGAAGATGGCCGCGAGCATTAAAGAAGACGAAAAAGCTCTGCTGACCCTGTCGAACATCAAGTACCTAGTGGAAGGTCTAGATGCGCTTCTGCTGACTGATCTGGACGGAGAAAAGCGTACCAGAGTCATCAAGCTGCGTGATGATCTTACATCGTACATTAACATCATCTTTAACGATTACTCATGACTTACCAGTGCACGCGGGAATTTTCATAAAACTCTCTGTCGTCTTCCATCAGGATGACCCGTTTGTGGCAGTCTGCGCACAGCGTGTATTTCGAGTCGGCTGGCAGCTCCTTTTTGCACCGGCTGCAGAATTTCTTCAATATTGATGGTACGAGTGCGTATGATAAAACCTTTGTAGAAATGTAATTAAGGACGAGGCTCACAGGGAAAGGCGCCCGAAAGCGTTGACCATGCAAAATGAGATTTCCAGTGCCCTGTCGTACGCAACCAGCAAGGGCTACCAGATCCATCCAGACGCCTTCGCCATGCTGAAGGGCCTTCAAACCGATGTTCTTAAAACAGTTCAGGAAATAATCAAGCAGAAAAAAGCAAAGAATTCCGTGATAGTGGTTGATGACGTCAAGAATCTGATGCATCCTAAAACTGACGAGACTGAAGCATCGCTTCAGCAGGACGTCAAGGTGATCATGGACTCGACACCCAAGGTCAACACTGCTGAAGGCGTCGACGGCTATGCGCTTCTTTTCCGTAGCCGGTTTGAAAAGACCATGAAGATACTGGCGCAACGGCCCGACAGCAAACGCATCTCCAAAATATCGTACATAAAACAAAACATGAGGAATGGCAACAGCGTACCGGCCAGTGAAAAAAGCCGTGACAATGGTGCAGGAAGATACATTGTTGCCGGTCTGCTTATGTCCAGACGCTCAAAGAAAAACGGCATCGAACTTGAGGTTGATGATTATACAAGCATGCTGGCGGCCACAGCCATGTCGGAGGATGCACGAAAGCAGGCGGCGGCCCTTTCTCTTGACCAGGTTGTCATGATGGAAGTAGAGAACGGGAGGGGGGGTCCGGGCCTGATCATCAAAAATGTGTATTCGCCAGACATACCTGACCACCTGCCAAGCAAAAGCAAGAGCGAAGCCTACGCCGTCCTGATTTCCGATCTGCATGTAGGCAGCAAATATTTCATGGAGAAAGAGTTCCTACGGTTTTTGGACTGGCTTGCCATGTCCGATGATGACATTGTCAGAAAGATCAAGTTCCTTTGCATTGGAGGTGACCTGATCGATGGGATAGGAATTTTTCCCAACCAGGACAAGGAACTGCTAGAGATGGATGCCGCTACGCAGATGAGGCATGCCGCTACGCTTCTGGCCAGGATCCCAAAACACATCAAGACGTTCATCATCCCCGGCAACCATGACCCCGGAAGACGGGCGCTGCCGCAGCCGGCGTTTCCACAAAAAGATTCCGGTGGTCTGTACGGGCTTGAAAACTGTGTTATGCTTGGAAATCCGGCCATGGTTGAGCTGAACGGTGTCAAGGTTTTGATGTACCACGGCCAGAGTTTGGACGACGTCATCGCCACCACACCCGGCCTGAGCTACTCAAGGCCGGCAGAGGCCATGAAAGTTCTTCTAAAAGCCCGGCACCTGTCGCCCAATTACGGCGGTCGCACGCCTATAGCGCCGGAAGCTGAAGACATGATGGTTATGACAGAAGTGCCAGACATATTTCATTCCGGGCACGTACACGTGCTTGACATCGACTATTATCGCGGTACGCTTATAGTTAATTCCGGCGCGTGGCAGGCGCAGACAAAATTCCAGCAGACCATGGGGATAACACCAACGCCGGCCATAGCCACCGTGGTTAACCTGGCGACGATGCAGCCTTTCAAACAGGATTTTAATCAATAAGATCGGAGAAAACGCTGTCTGAGCGCATGGCTTCCCTCACCGTTGTCAGGGGGACGGTGATCTTGATTTTTTGCGACCTGCCGTAACGGCCTTGGCTTATGACGTCCGTTGAAACGATGCCTAGCTGGTCCAGCTCGCTTATTATCTGCGTCACGCGTCGCTGGGTCAGGGGGTCCTCGTCGGTGTGTTTGCATAATGAAGAGTAGATTTCGTACACCTCGCCGGTGTTGCCGTTCTTTGACTTTGTTATGGCCAATATCACGAACTTGGTGTGTTTTGTGGCATTCCTGATGACATCAAAGTTGGTGTCTTTCTCTATCTTTTCTTGAGCTAGGCGGACGTGCTTTTCTTCAACCCGTGGCGCGTGCTCTCTTTCTGCCAGTTCTGCTGCCACCCTTAGCAGGTCTATGGCCTTTCTGGCGTCGCCGTGCTCTCGGCCGGCCATCGCAGCGCACAGGTTTATTGCGGCTTCGTTTATCGCTCCGTCGATGAAGGCTATTTTGGATCGTTCTAGCAGTATCTGGCGCAACTGCTCAACGGTGTAGGGGTTGAACACGGTTTCTTCTTCGCTTAGGCTGCTTCTGACGCGGGGATCCAACTTGTCTTTGAAGGTAAGGCTGTTTGATATGCCAATCAGGCTTATGAAAGCACCACCAGTCATGCGCTCGTTTCCCCTGGTAAAGCTATACAGTATATCGTCTCCGTTCTTGTCAACCAGCGAGTCTATCTCGTCGATAACCAGAATCACGTGTAGATTTTTTTTCTGCACGAACTGCAGTATCCTGTCGGTGGCCTCACCCATTGATAGGCCAGTAAAATGCACTTTCTTGTCTTCCTTGTTTATTCCCATGTTTTCCGCGATTTCATACAGGATTTTGTATGCGCTGTTGGCTAGTTTTGCATTAACTATCGGCACCGTTATATCGATGCTAAGCTCCCTTGCTTTTACAATCAGATGCTCGACGATATTTTTTACAACGGCCGTCTTGCCCGTGCCTGGTTTTCCAAACAACAACAGGTTTGATGGTCTAGTTCCTTTAAAGACCGTGGAAAGTGATTGTGCCAGTGACCTTGACTCTTCATCACGGAATGGAAGTCTTTCCGGAACATAATCTATGGTTAGGGTCTGCCTGTTCTTTACAAGGGACTTGCCACTTGCAGCCCTTTCAAATATGTTGTCGATATCGCTCATCTAGGCCACACCCCTCGCTTTCCTTTCCAGACTGTGTATTGTAAAGGTTGCCTTAACAGTTACGTTAACAGGGTGCATTTAAACCATAGAATCAACTTGTACTTATTATTATATCAACTTTGTAAACCAAGAAAAAGTAGTTAATGAGAGGACCTTTGCAAAGGAAAAGGAGGGGTGTCAGTAACAACGTCATTTATCGATGATAACATACAGTTAACAGCAAGCAGGTCCCTGCCGGCCAAAAGGGTCAAAAACGACCCCTTTATTTCCACTGGAACGTTAAGATCCGACTTAACGTTGTTAACAGCGGATTTAACGACCCCTCTGTTTCCACTGCAACCAAAATACGGACGTTTATACAAAGAAATTAGTTAACTGGCACATATTGTTAACCAAGCAACAAACCATCTCATGATAAGTGAATAACAGCTAAGCTAATTGTTATCAGACTTGTCAGTAACATTGTTAAGTGTTAATATGCGAGCTGGTTAACTACCTCGGATAAATGCCGTCGGGAAAAAAGAAGTTCAAAATAGAGTTGGAAGATGCGGAGGGCACCAAGTACAACTTTTCCCTGGAAGGAAACGTATCCAAGGATAACATGATGAAAATCGTGGAATTCATGAACCTGTTAAATTTGGAGACAGAGCCCAGCCCGACCGACGAACTTGAAGCCAGAGTACCAGCATCTATAGGAGAGAAAATATGGACGCTTGTAGAATCCAAATTCTCATACGCATCCTTTACCTCATCGGATGTTCTGGAATTGTATGAAGACACATACAACGAGCCCATAAAGCTTAGCATAATATCCACATACCTCTCCAGATATGCCGAGAGAGGAGTACTCTCCAGAATACGTCAGGGCAAGGAATGGGTCTACAAGAACTCTAGACAGCAGTCTGGACCTCTGACGGCACCTCAACGGCGGCCTTTCCTTTCAACCTCGCCCGACCAGCCTCAGTGATGGTATACCTGAACGGTTTGCTGTTAACCTGCCTGTCTACCAAACCTGCATCGGTAAGCTTTTTCATAAGACGCGCTGTGTGCTCCCTTGTCCTTCCTATGGCCTGCTGAACCTCCCGCGAAGTGCGACTCCTTTCTGCCAGCAGTTTGAGGATATAGTCAGTTGTGCCGTTCTGGCCCTCGAACCTTTCTTCTGCATTTGCCGTGACAGGTTGCGGCTGCGTGATTGTTACAGGCTCACTCACGGGCCGGGTGTAAGATCCAACCTGTGATGTCTGTGACGCAACGTTGGCCGGCGCAATGACATGAGACTGCAAGCCCTGCGCCCTTATCTCCATGACATCCAACCTGGCCCGGACTTCGGCAATTGCCCTGTCGTAATCCTTCAAACGTCGAGTGTACTCCATGACAATGGCCTCGGCAACGGAATCCTCAGGCCGGTAACGACGGCTGGAGCTTAAACGATGGTATGCCATCACACTTACAAGTCCCACTACATAAGCAAGCACAGCCAATATCACAACATCAATGCTGATGAAGCTCAGGTCCAGAGCCATATCACGGCATTTGCATCATGGAGGCGTGATTTAATGTTACAGACCAATCTTGTTTTACAAATTACACATTCTTTTTACCAACTGATCCATCACAGATATCACGTCATCCATGCGAGACTGGCTCAAAACATCACTACTTCCAGAAGACAATATCACATTCAACTGGTCGGCAAGTCGTGCAAGCGCGGATGCCGACTCTGGCTTCACTACATTCGTCAGCTGCAGAAGCACCATGCTGTAAAGAACCGCCAGAACCTTGTCCTGGGACTGCTTTACCTGCCTGTAATACGCTCCGGAAGTGACATTCCTGTCACGGCCGGCCCCGGACAGCTGGTTCAAAATAATTGATATCTGTCGCGGCGTAAATACAGATTTTGCAATAATATCCTGCAGAAGTTTATTAGATTTGGAATCCGACTCTGCCATGGTAGCTATACAGAATTGTATAGCCATTATGTTATTAAACATTGCACGTCCATCAAACTTTAAAATGTCTGCGCATATTGATAGGGAGCGTTGTTGGTCCCGGGGAAGATAGAGGAATATCTCAAAAACGAGATAAAGAAACACGGCACGATCTGCCTTCCACTTATCGATTCTGAAAATTCGACAGATGCAGCATTCATTGCCAAAAAGGTTGAGGAAATGGGTGCGTCAGGTGTCCTTGTTGGGGGCTCTTCGGCCATCGACCAGTTGGAGCTGGCCCAGGTTGTCTCTGAAATCAAAAAAACCATACAAATCCCCGTGATATTGTTTCCTGGCAATGTCACGGGCGTATCACCAAAGGCCGACGCGATACTTTTCAGCTCGCTTTTGAACTCGGAGGATCCGTACTTTATCACCGGAGCGCAGGCCCTTGGAGCGCTGGCAGTCAAAAAACACGGCATAGAGCCGCTGCCCACGGCTTATGTCATCATAGGCGAGGGGACAGCCGCCTGGTTTGTAGGCAGGGCCAAGGGAATCCCGTTCCACAAGCCGGGGCTGGCTGTGATGTACTCCCTGGCGGCGCAGTACATGGGCATGAGGTTCCTGTACCTTGAAGCCGGTTCCGGCGCGGCTCAAAACATCCCCCCTGAAATGGTGGCCGCCGTAAGAAAGCAGTATGAAGGCTTGTTGATCGTGGGAGGCGGAATAAAGAATCCGGAGACTGCCGGCATGATAGCCAAGGCTGGAGCTGACGCAATTGTCATTGGAACCATGATAGAAAAGGACGGCGACTGGCAAACCAAGTTCTCTTCAATGATCAAAGCCATGCGGACAGCCCGGTGACGCGATGATCCAAGAAGGTGAGGCCAGACAAAAGGACATCCGGATGCCTGTCTATTACCGGCATTACTTGCAAGGCATCCTAGAAAGCGTGCAAAAGAACTACGAGCATTCTCTTCAGGCCCGCAGGAAGGGGATAGACGCCGCCGATATAGTGGAATCCAAAATCGCCTACGACGTGGCAGACAGGGTAGCCAAGATGCACAATATCGACATAGCCGACCGTCTCCGGGCGTTGCTTGGGCAGACAAGCAAGGAAAAAGCTGCGCTCAAGATAGCCGAGGAGATAGCCAAAGGCGAATACGGAAGCGGCGATCTCAGAACAAGGCTTGACAACGCGGTCCGCGTCTCACTTGCAGTCGTAACGGAGGGCGTGACGGTGGCCCCGCTGCAGGGAATCTCGGACGTCACAATAAAGAACAACGCCGACGGCTCGCAGTACCTGTCGGTGTCCTTTGCGGGGCCCATCCGGTCCGCCGGCGGGACCGAGGCCGCGCTTACCATGCTTATAGCTGACCATGCAAGGAAGGTTGCCGGCCTTGCCAAGTACGTCGCAAATTCGTTTGATGACGAAACCGGCCGGTTCGTTGAGGAGCTTCGAATCTATGAAAGGGAGGTAGGCAACTTCCAGTTCAAGATCCTAGACGAGGATGTCGTTGCGTGCATCACCAGCCTGCCCGTCGAGCTGGACGGCGTTGACACCGACCCCGTCGAGGTGGTGGGCCACAAGGGTATGCACAGGATTGCCACCGACAGGGTTCGCGGCGGCGCATTGAGAGTCATGAACGATGGGCTTGTCGGCAGATCCCGCAAGCTTCTCAAGCTGGTCGAGACATTGAAGCTGGACGGCTGGCAGTGGCTCAAGGAGCTGAAGGGCGCTATTCAGACCGGCGACGATGATGCTGCCCACCACAGGATGTCCGAGGTCATAACCGGGCGGCCAGTGCTTTCCATGGTAAAGAAGGTCGGCGGCTTTAGGCTGCGTTACGGCCGGTGCTTCAATACGGGCTTTGCCACTGTAGGAATCCACCCGGCAGTGCCGGCGCTGCTCAACTATGCCATAGTGGCCGGCACCCAGATCAAGATGGACATACCCGGCAAGGCTTCAACGATAGCGATTGTGGACACCGTTGACCCGCCCATAGTAAGGATGAGCGACGGCCGCGTGTTTCCGGTCTTGACTGTGGAGCAGGCGCAGAAGATACGCACGCAGGTAGAAAAGATCCTTTACATCGGAGACATCCTGATTAGCTACGGCGACTTTTTGGAAAACAACGCGCAGCTGCCGCCGGCAAGCTACGTCGAGGAGATTTGGGCCCTGCAGCTGCGCTCAAAGCTGATGTCCGATGTCAGCATCGAGATGGACAGAGACCGGCTCTTACAGCTGGCAGAAAACCCCATGACGGTCTGGCCGTCGGTGGACGAGGCCTTTGAGATCAGCAAAAAAATGGATATACCACTGCACCCGCGATACTCCTTCTACTGGGATGTAATCACACAGGCAGAGGCGCTATACCTGAAGGAAAGATTCGATGGCAGCCTCCTGCCGTACGATAAAACCCTCAAAGATATTCTGGAAAGACTGGGCGTGACCCACTCCATAACAAACGACAGGATCAGGCTGGACGACGAAGATCAAGCAAAATCGCTTTCAAAACTGCTTTCCGGCCCGGCGCTTGAAGCAAAGGACACCATAGAACTTGTCAGCAGATCATCGGGAATCAGGGTGATGCCGAAATTCGCGTCATCCGTCGCCGTCAGGGTGGGCAGGCCAGAAAAAGCTGCCGAGCGAAAGATGAAACCTCCCGTGCACGTGTTGTTTCCTATCGGAAGCAAGGGCGGCGCCACCCGGGATATCATCAAGGCCAGCAATGAGTCCTTTTACACCGATATAGCCAACAGGTACTGCGAAAACTGCCGTATGCCGTCCCTTGGAACCCACTGCCGGAGCTGCGGCTCGTCTACCATGTTAAGAAACCTGTGCATTGCCTGCAAGATGGAGATCGATGACGGTGAAAAGTGCCCGCGCTGCGGAAGGGATGGCAGGACCCATTCATCAATCAGCTTCCCGCTAAAGGCCACCCTTGAAAATGCCCAAAAAAAACTCGGGATAAAGGCTGCCGGGCCCTTGAAGGGCGTTAAATCCCTGATGAGCAGGGACAGGGCCGTCGAGCCCCTGGAAAAAGGCATACTGCGGCAGGCATACGGTCTGCACACATTCAAGGACGGCACAATTCGGTTTGACGCCACCAACGAGCCGCTGACACACTTCAAGCCCTCATGGATCTCTGTCAGCATCCAGAAATTGCGGGAGCTGGGATACAGCCGCGACTACCTTGGCAAGGAGCTTACCTCAAGCGACCAGCTTGTCGAGCTGATGATGCAGGATGTCATACTCCCAACAGACTGCGCCCGGCATCTTGTCAACGCGGCCAAGTTCATAGACGGCGAGCTGACAAGACTGTACGACCTGGAGCCGTTTTACAACGTGGAATCCATAGACGGTTTGGTGGGCCACATGGTAGTTGGACTTGCGCCGCACACATCTGTGGGGATCATAGGCCGGATAATCGGCTTTACCGACTCGCAGGTCTGCTTGGCATCGCCCATCTGGCACTCGGCCAAGCGCAGGGACTGCGACGGCGACGCGGACTCGGTGATGCTGCTAATGGACGCGTTCATGAACTTCTCATTTGACTTTCTGCCAGACAAAATAGGTGGTCTGATGGACGCCCCGCTGCTCATACAGCCGGTCGTGATGCCCCACGAGGTGCAGCGCCAAGCCCACAACGTGGATGTTGCCAGCGTATATCCGCTTGAATTCTACGAGGCAACGTGGAAGCAGGCCAAGGCCGCCGAGGTGGCAAACATGATAGAAATAGTCAAGAACAGGATAGGCGAGGAGCGCCAGTTTTTCGATTACGGGTTTACTCACTTTACCAGCGGCCTGACTACCAAGCTGCAGCGCAGCGCCTACTCTACCCTGAACACCATGGATGAAAAACTAAAGATGCAGTTTGACACTGCCAAGCTGATAAACGCCGTTGATGCAAACGAGGTGGCGGCCATGGTCCTGACAACCCATATCCTGCCGGACATCATGGGCAACATGCGATCCTATTCATCGCAGATGTTCCGCTGCACAAACTGCGGATCCAAGTACCGGCGGATGCCGCTGGCAGGCAAGTGCACGGAATGCGGAAACGGGCTGACCCAGACCGTGACCAGAGGCGCCGTCGAGAAATACCTCGGCATAGCCACTGGCATGTGCCAAGAATACAAGATAAACGATTACCTGCGCAGCAGGGTGGAGTCTTTGGCCGCCGAGCTAAAATTGATATTCAAAGAAGAAAAGAAAGTGCAGTCCAGCCTGACTGAGTTTATGGGCTAGGATCCGTCTACAAACGTCTTGTAGATGGCCACCGCGTCTTCTTCGTCCTTTGCCCCCACGATGGTTGCGGCTCCGCTGGACAGAAAGCTGACGGACATCCTGGCCGTGTTTATCGCAGTGATGCCCAGATTGCCTCTTGTCTTTACCTGATAACCAAGCGCTTCTGCGTTCTTGATGATGCCTGTCATGTTGACGGGAGATGGCTGTGACGGCGTGATGGTCCAAGTCCTCTTGCCCCTGTCCCTGCCGCACAGCTCTTCGATTATCAACTGCTTTACGGAAACGCTTTCCTCCAGCTTCTTTACGGTGCCGCAGGCCGGGCATTCATCCTGCCTGAACATCTGTATCTTTTCAAACGAAAGCTCGTTGAGGTCGATGTAGAGCAGCTTGTTTGTAAGGGTGGGCTGCTGACCGGTGATTATCTTGACGGCCTCGGAGACCTGTATGCCACCGACAAGGTACAGTATCGACGGATGGACGCCTTCCGTGCTGCAGGCCGGCATGTCTTCTTCATTGAGGGCCGGGAATATGCACCGGAGACACGCCGTCTTGTCTGGAATTATGGTTGTGATCGAACCCAGCATGCCCAGCGCGCCGGCGTATATGAGCGGAATGTTGTGCTTGATGCATGCGTCGTTTAAGGCATAACGCGCGTCAACGCTGTCCAGCGCATCAACGACAACGTCAAAACCCTTGACTATGCTTTCGGCAGTGTACTTTGTGACGGATGTCGGCACGGGCTCGATCTCGACTCCGGGGTTCAGCCTGCGCAGGCGATCTGCAGCTGCCTCAACTTTTACGCGGCCGATATCGTCGTCGGTATAAAGGTGCTGCCTGTGCAGGTTTGTAATCTCGATGACGTCCCTGTCCACTATGCGCAGCTTGCCGATACCCATGGCTACCAGCTGCGTCACAACAGGGTTGCCAATGCCGCCGGCCCCAACCACGCAGACCTTGGCACTTCTAAGCTTTTCCATCCCCTCAAAGCCGATCTCTTCAAGCATGACCTGCCTTGAGTACCTCTGCATCTCTTCACTGGTCAGCTCTGCACCGCCGGCCACGGCCGGAAGTATGTAGACGGAATCCCCGTCTTTAAGCGCAGTCGTCATTCCGCCGGCAAAGCGCATGTTCTTGCCGTTAACGTAGATGTTGATGAGCGATCGGGGCTTGCCGTTCAGGTCGAACACCCTTCTCCTAAAGTCCTCACCCATCTGGTCGGAGACCTTGTTGAAGGCTTCCTGAAGGTCGCCGGCCTCTACCGGGATCTTTTTCTCTCCCTGACCCTTGTTCAATACTGATGGAACTACAAACTCAACCTTTGCCATTATAATCACCTGATCATTGCCGAGACAACGGAGACGTCCGGCTTGACGGTCTTTAATTTTGGCAGCACACCTATAATCGCTTCTGTCGTCTTCAGGCCGTTGCCGGTCACGTAGCAGATCACCTTTTCGTCCTTCTGGATCTCGCCTTGCTCTACCAGCTTTTTCATCACGGCAACCGACACGCCGCCGGCCGGCTCGGTAAAGATCCCCTCCGTCTGCGCCAGAAGCAGAATGCCGTTGATTATTTCTTCGTCGTTGACCTCCTCTGCAAGGCCGCTGTACTGCTTGAGCCTCTTGAGCACATACAGGCCGTCGCCGGGATCGCCTATTGCAAGGCTCTTGGCTATCGTTTCAGGCCTTTCTACCGGTATGACCTCGCCGTCGCCGCGCTTAAAGGCGTCGACTATTGGCGCGCAGCCATGGGGCTGTGCAGCCACCACCTTCAGGTTCTTGACGCTATCAATGAGTCCCAGCGCGTGGAGCTCTTCAAAACCCTTGCAAATGGCGTTGAGCATGGCCCCGCTTCCCACGGGGATTATCAGCCTGTCCGGGACCTGCCAGCCAAGCTGCTCGGCGACTTCGTATGCAAGAGTCTTTGAGCCTTCCACGTAGTATGGCCGCATGTTGATGTTGACAATGCCGTAGCCTTTCGAGTCGCCGATGATGGAGGCGATCCTGTTGGCATCGTCGTACGTCCCTTCCACGGCCACAAACTCGGCGCCGTAGGAAAGTGCCTGCGCAATCTTGACATGTTCAATATCAGAAGGGGCAAAAATGTAGCAGGGAAGGCCGGCCTTGGCTGCATGGGCCGCCGTCGCCGAGGCCAGGTTGCCGGTGGACGCGCAGCCCACGGCCTTGAGCTTTGTCTCTTTTGCCCGGGAAACTGCAACGCCGGCGGGCCGGTCCTTGAACGAAAAAGTGGGATTAACAGAATCATTTTTGATGTAAACCTGCTTCATGCCAAGCTTTTCACCCAGCTTGTCTGCATACTGCAGTGGAGTTAAACCTGCATTCAGGCTGACAATATTGTTCTTGTCAGCTATCGGCAGAAGCTCCAGATAACGCCAGTAAGTCTTTTCTCTGGATTCAAACGTATGGCGGTTTACCGATACGTCCCTGTATATCACGTCCAGGGGGCCGAAACATTCTTCACAAATGTAGCGGAACTGCGGCTCGTATTCCTTGCCGCACTCTCTGCATTTTAGTGATCTAATATTACCCATGATTTCCAGCCTTCATGAAATAGTATATCATTAAAACTTCGCTAAGCACATTTTAGTATTGCTAAATTTTTTCACGGATATGTATCGTATTACTTAAACCGCTTTTTCCTGCAATATTCTCAAGCTTTAGCGGTCAAGAAGCAAAATATTAGCAGTTATCACGGCTGTTTCAGAATATTGTGGAAGCAGGATCTGTTGCCGGTGTGGCACGCCGGCTTGTCGGAATCCACAATATACAGCAGCGCATCGGAATCGCAGTCTACTAGGATTTCATGCACCGGCTGGACGTTGCCTGATTCTTCGCCCTTCATCCAGAGCTTGTTTCGGGACGTACTCCAGAAGGTAGCATAGCCAGTGGCAATGGTCTTGTCAAGGGCTTCCCTGTTGGCATAGGCAAGCATCAGAATGTCCTTGGTCTTTCTGTCCTGCACAACTACGGGCAGCAGGCCGTTTCGCTTGCTAAAGTCTATGTCGTTGACGGATCTGAGATTCATCTAGGATTGTTATATTTTGAATTGGAAATAAATAAACCGTTGCATGTACAAGGAATTTAAGGGCGTCGCAGCCTGATGTGGTTGATGACTGTAGATGAGCCGGCCCTTGATTTTGATGCATACTGGAGAGCCTGGCTTGCGTCGCGTCTGGCTGAAATGCGGGAGAGGGCCATCAAGATGCGCAATCAAATAGAGGCCCAAACAGAAGACCAGGAATACTGACGTTTTACTACAAAGGTTAAACAACCTGATCGAGCAGGCATCAGTGGCCATCTCCATGGATTAAATTTGGCCTGTGAGGATGAACACCAAACGACGTGAGCAGCAATATGATGACTGTAAAACAGACATACTGCACAAATTGCAGAATGAATGTCTATATGGTTGACAGCAAATACGTAAGGCTTGCCAACAGGAGAGCAATTATAGAAGGTCAGTGCTCCCAGTGTGGATCGAAACTCATGAAGGCAAAAGTAATGCCTCATGGTATTATGGCAAAAAGGAAAGAAAAAAGAAGTCTGCTATAAAGCAGACATTTTACTTGTCTTGTATCTCCAGTCTGGCCAGTATATCTTCCATGGTCTGCTCGTCTTCTAGCTCATCATGCAATAGTTCCAGTGCAAGCTGATAAGTCCCGTGATCTTTGTCCTTTGTGGCGTTTGCAAGATCATTGTAGAGGCCCACTGCCGCCCTCTCAAACTCCAACGCTCTTTCAACAGCGCTTCTAAGTGACAGATAGCGCTTTGGTTCAAGTTTTCCAAGCCCACTTTCCTGTTCCCATCTTGCGGGGTCATCTGAAGGATTGGTGCCCAATTCCATCAGCCGTTCGTTGACTTCGCCTGCGTGTCCCAGTTCCTCTTTGGCTCGGTCCTCAAAAAAGTCATGATGCAAAACTCCCAGGCCTTCGATGTTGTTGGCTACGTACTGAAAGTAGTGAAAGGCCGACATTTCAAATGCATATGCTTTGTGCAACATTGCGATTGTACCGTCTACGCCAGGACCTGCAATTTCTAATGCTTTTTTCCCCATAGTGATATTCTTAGATTCGGATGTATTTAAGAATTTTACAATAAATTAGGAAATCCTAAGATTTTTCAATATTAGTTAGTACCTACTAACAAATTATTGAAAGATAATCTGCAATTTCTATGGATAAATTCTAAAAATATCCGCGATTCTAAATGCAAAAACTGGAGAACATAGCATTCGGTGAAAAATAATGCAATGGAGTCTTGGGCATGACAGCTATTTAATGGCGAAAAACATTACGACAAATTGCAAAAGTCAGATTTATTGTTGCTCACTACCTGAGTGTTCCTTCTTTCTTGGGAGCTCCAATCCTATTATGCCCATCATGGATTCACCTATCGGTTCAAATATCGTCCTAAGAGATTCCTCGTCGTAAAAGCGGGTAATTTCACTCAACTTCGCTTCTATTTTCTTCTGCTCAATTTTCAAAAGGACGTATCTTGCAATCAAAGCCTTAACTTCATCAGCCTTATCCTCTTGAATGATGTGTTTTGATGTCATGATGCATCGGATCTCCAACAAATCATGGTGCATTCTTGAGCACAACAATTGACCCGTACTTGACTTGAGTTTCATTTAGTGCATATGTCATCTGTTCTAAAGGATCCAACACCCCATCGGTATTTTCACAGATGAATATGCTTACATCATCCTGCGGCTCCTCATTTTTCAAAAGGGAGGAAGGCGCCGTCTTAGAAGTCTCTTTGCCATTCATATGTCTCCCAGTTAGGCTGGCCTAATATTTAAACGGTGTTAACAATGATTCAATGTATTGCAAATCTAATTCTCTAATATGAGAAACGTAAATTGCGATAAATACGCACCCCCTCTTCGATGCATTGACCAGGGGGTTAAGAAATCGATCATGAAAAGAGGTCCATTTTTCCCATGGTAAAGATCACGAAAGAAGAGGATTCACTAGAAGAACAGCTCTACATAGGAACAGCCGAGTCTGAACATGTGGAGATGTACCTGAAAGCAATATGGTATATTGCAGAAAGGGGCGAAGAGGTTAAAGTAAGCTCCATAGCCAAGCTGCTGAACGTAACACAGCCATCGGTAGTGCAGATGCTCAAAAAACTGGATGGTTTAAAGCTTGTAAAATACACTGCTAGGGTGGTAAATATCACTCCTGAAGGCGAACGTGTAGGTAAACAGATGATAAGAAATACCCGGCTACTCGAAGTGCTCATGAAGGATGCACTAAAGATCGAGATTGACGAGGAGATGGTCTGCGGGATAGAGCATCATATGAAGGATATACTCACCGAGGCGTTGTGTACTCTTTTGAACCATCCAAGACAATGCCCCCACGGTCATGACATACCCAAGGGCAGGTGTTGTCCTGAAGGAGGCAGAAATTGATCCTTGAACGACGATCTCAAGAGGATCAAGGAATTATCAAACATCAATTTCTTCAAAATGCTAAAACTGGTTGAATTGGAACTCAACAACTGGTGGATGGCCTCAAGTATTCTTGCGATAGCTTACGATAATTTGACTGAAGGACAAAAAGAACAAATCCGCAAATCCTACGAGGAAAAGTTTGGTGAGTTCCCTGATATTGAATCATTTTTGGAATTTGGAAGAAAAAGACCCAAGTTTAAAGAATCTTTCTTTTTACCGTACGAGAATCATGTGCGAAATCATGAATCAGATTCCAAGTTAAACCATCCAGACCCAGACTGCATCATCTGTAAACTTTTTGAAGAAGCAGAGATCGACAGTTGAAGCTTGCCAGCATGCTGACTTTAGATTCTGAGCCAGATCAGAAAACATGCCTGCAGACAGAGATATATTCCCCCCGTGCAAACAGGCTTTCAGCGGGGTGGGGAAGCCAGGTCATCCCGGCGGGCTCATAACCCGCAGATCGGTGGTTCAATAGGATGCATAATCCGGAAAATCCACCCCCCGCTATCTTCCGTTGTATGACTTGATTCAAGTGTTCTGTATTTGCGGCCTGAAACTGAAACCAGTTTTCTCAAGGCCGTACCTCTGCAGGGGCTTTGTAAGGTGGCGGTGGGCCTTTGGCGTGGGGATGTACAGCCCTGCTTTCAAGTCGCGTTGCCTTGGTACCAGGATCTTTTGCGCGTTTGGCTCGCGATGCTTGCATCTGTCGCACTGGTAGCCCTTGTTTTTGCCCTCAGACTTCATGCGCTTGCCGCAGACCTTGCAGGCAGGATTCAATACATCGTAGGCTGGCGCTATTTCAAGTACGTTCAGGTATTCGATATTGAGGATCTTGGGATGCTTTGTGGTCCCCTTCCTGACGCCAACTCCGATCTCTATCAAGTCACCCGGTTCAAGCCTGGACGCGATGCCGGCAAGCCCCGTTGGCTCGTAGACGGCGGCAGGCATCTCCGCGCCGGCCTGCTCGACGGTGAAGAGCACATGGCCGCCCTGCATCGTGTAGGGCGCTGTCTTGACGCGGCAGCTCACAAAGCCAGCCGTGTATGCCTTGATGCGATGCAAGTCAAGCTCGCTTCGCAGATGCATGTTGGTCCCCTGGTTTGAGCGGAAAACCGTCCAGCCCTCAAGCTCTTCGTCTGGCTTTATTGTTGATAGCGAGGAAGACACGATTTCCGGGCTTTCGCCCCTGACACCGAAGAAAACCGGATCTGGTCCATGGGGTGCGATGAGCACGCGCCCGTGGTTCTGGTCGTAGTTGTTAAACGTGTATGGGTAAGTTTCTTTGCTGAACTTGACGACCTGCTGCTCGTCGACCCTGCGCAGGGTGCCGCAGTTCTCAGGCTTTCTGTACGCGATCAGTTCAAAGGTGTGGTCGCCATCCAGCAGGCAGCCCATGGCACCAAGGGATCCCACCAAGCCCTGCCCATTGCCAAACGTGTAATACTTGATACCGCAGGATTCTGCAACCTTTTGGGCCATCTGCCTGCTCAGCATGTCGCACATTGCAAGGTCGCTGAACCGCTGCAAAGACATTGGGATGTGATCTCCCTGCAAGAAGGCTATGCCGGGGTTCGCGCCACCACCAATGGCCGAACCTTCCTCCACTGCGCACTTGACGTAATCCATGACCGCGTCAGGATCCCTGACCGATGCCCGGATGCAGACCGCACCGTTTCCCCGGGTCTTCCAAGGGACGTTGGGATTCAGCCTGACAAGCAGAGGGTAGTCTAAAAGCTCTGTGCCCATGGCCTTTAACTGCCGGGTGATTCTGAAAGCTAAATGGGTGGTGCACCTTCCTACCCGAGAGTCGGTGTCGTCAAATGCAATGTGGAGCGGCAGGCCCACCATTGGCCAGGATCGCTTGCAATTGGCATAATAGTGTATAGCCTAAGCTTAAATGCTAACAAACGTTGTTGAGGATGATTAATATTATACAAATGTCGATACTTCAGCCAGTCTATCTGCCCAGCTAGACTGGCTGAAAAGGAGTAGGCGCTTTTGAGCGTTGTACTAAAGCCACGACCATTTAGCGGTCCCACCGCTAGTATCCCTCTGCCAGAAAGGCGCAAGTACGGCCGGCCTACCTCTGATTCAGTCTTTATTTATATCGCTGTTATAAAAATGGCATAGGGTTTAAATAGTTTCAACATGTTTCGGAAACCAGTGAATTAGATGCCAGTTGCAATACTTCCTGATGTTAGCGAACAACACTGCATTGGCTGTGCACT
Organism: uncultured Nitrososphaera sp.; assembly: GCA_964556935.1. Taxonomy (GTDB): domain Archaea; phylum Thermoproteota; class Nitrososphaeria; order Nitrososphaerales; family Nitrososphaeraceae; genus Nitrososphaera. Next base: position 19,507 of record CAZKXR010000004.1, on the reverse strand, counting down.
CTGCGTAGAGATCTGCACTGCTCTTGGTCCAGATGTACTGAGAGTCAAGCCAGTGGAAGGATGGAAGAGAGGTAAGGCATTCGTCTTCTATCCAGAGAGATGCATCTCCGACGGAGCATGCATTGGCGTTTGCCCGACAAAGGCAATCTTCTGGATGAGGCCAATGGACTACACTCCAGGACAACCAGTCCCACTGAAGAAGCACGGCCTCTTCGTGAAGGGCTGGGAAGAAGGTTAGATACCGTCCTATTCCTCTTTTTTACTTTTTCTAGCTAATTCAGCGATAGCTGCGGGTAGAATGATTTGGTAGAGTGGGACGAGCAAATTAAAGCTCATTTGTTCTGGATCTGGAAGGAGGATGAAGGCCTGTTCAAGCGCGGCAGGGAGGGCATGCTGGTGATCACCGACCAGCGGCTGGTCTTCATCTCAAAGACGGAAATGACGTACCGGGCCCATCAGACGCACTCGACTAGGCAGCTGAACCGGTTCAAGAATGGCGAGAATGTTTTCCGACCAGCGGAAGGCTACGGCATAAAAGAGCTGGAGGCGGATCTGGACAAAAGCCCCGACAACCTTGAGGTTCCCTTCCGTCAGATAATGGATATCCAGTCCGAGGAAAAGAGATGGGGCACGCTTCTCAAAGTAAAGATAAACCTTGGCGAGACATCCAAGCTGGTCAAGTTCTCTGTCGTCAAGGGCTGGGTTACATACCCCGCCAAGGACCCCCTTGAATTCCAGCGCATGGACTGGAACCCACTGATAAACCTGGTCAAGACCTCTGCCGGGACCTAAAAAAGGTATCAGCAAAGCGTTATATTGACTTTGAGCAAGCTGCTACAAACAGCCACGACCGATAAATGACCAAGGCATTTGTTCTTATCAACTCCGACACTGGCGTTGAGAAGCTTTTGCATCAAGAGATCAAGTCTCTTGATGGCGTGAAGGAAGTTTATGAGCTGTACGGCGAGTACGACATGCTGGCCATAGTAGAGGATAAAGACGAAAAGGAGGTTCAGAGGATCGTGTCCTGGGAGCTCCGCAAGATAAAGGGAATCCGCAGCACCAACACTATGGTCGTTGCAAAGTAATTATTAAAGCCAAATTTACTCTACAGCCGTTGTCAAAGAGACTGTTTGTCGTGGGCGTTGGACCGGGCTCGCCCAAATACCTGACCGACGCGGCCAAGGACGCCATACGCAGGTCGCAGTACATTGCCGGCTACAAGTATACGCTATCCACTATTGAAGGTGTTATCGATAAAGCCAGACAGCAAGTCTATGAAGTGACTATGAAGACTCAGGAAGAGGTCTACCAGCATGTCTACTCAAAGATGAAGGACGGCGAATACTGCACGGTCCCGTTCACCGGCGATGTCAATTTTTCCGAATCCGAGGTGGTAGACAGGCTGCTAGAGATTTTCGGAGACGAAAACGTCGAGATCCTTCCGGGCATCAGCTCAATCCAGGTTGCTGCTGCAAAATCCCGTGTGCCGACAGACAAGGCTTTCATTGTGACATTCCACGTTACCAGCGACATAGAGCAGAAAAAGAAAGAGCTCCTGCAGGCTGTAAGGGACGGCAAGAGTGTTATCCTGCTTCCAAGGCCTTGGCCTCGGGATCCATCAAAACACTTCATGCAGTCAGAGATAGCGAAATTCCTCCGGGAAAACGGGATCGATACCTCCAAGCTGAAGGTCTGGGTTTTCGAGCACCTGACCACGGACAGGGAAACCACCTTCAAGGGCTACGTCCAGGATCTGGAGGGGAAGGATTTCAGCGACCTTTCGGCAATGGCCATCGATCAGGTGAAAAGGCAGACTTATCTGGAGTTTTAGGCCACGCCGGGAGACTCGTTTCTTTCAGCAACCTTTTCTAGGTAGCCGACCTGCTGCTCCATGAATTTTTTGCGCTTTTCCTCTTCATCCAGCTCCGACATGTCAAACGCAGGGATGCCCAAGATCCGCAGCAGGACTTGCAGGATCGACTGCGCCGCCTTGGGCTGTATTATGTCTGGGTTGTCTATCTCGCCTAAAATACAGGCTGCATCCAGGCCGCGTTCTTTGGCCAGCCCCAATACCAGGCCGTTAAAGCCGGAGATCTGGCCCTCGCCCTGAAGCATCTTGACTCCGGCCTCTTTGAGCGGATTTATCATCTCTGCGTTGTTGGCCGCCGCATACACCCTTTCATCGGTCTTGGGGCTCTGCCTCAACGCCGCGCCGATGGAATATAGCACCTTTGCATTCATGCGCTGGGCCATGCCAAGCACTTCATTGCACACTTCATAAAGCCTCCTTGGATCCGCCGGGTTGAAATCGCCGGTAAAGACCAAAAGATCGCTTTGATCAACAGAATAAAACCGGTAGCTGGACTGCTTGTAATCAATGATGCCTTCATTGTAGCTGACGTAGGGCGGCCAGAATGAATACAGTTCTGCAAACAGCTTGGCGTCGAGCTTTTTTGCCAGATATGCAAGGCCGATTCCTGCCACATTTCCCATGTCAGGCAGCGCGGCGACCATTCGCGGCTGGCCAGAAAACCGCGGATTTGAATGCATCCTCAGGCCCATCATCATTCTTACGCGTTTGCATGCCGCCATAAATATCATCATGCCGCGTAAAAATTCTGATAATTAGATAATTCTCCACTTTGTTGAAAATGGTGTTTAAATATTCAGGCCGACCTTTTAAACTCGTAATGTCAATGGTGAACAAACCTGTTAGCATCACGCAGGACAGGCCCATGGCAAGATGTTGCGTTGAATGCGGTGCAAAGATGCCCAAGTCACAGAAGATCTGCCCGGCGTGCGGCGAGGTACAAACGTAAAACCTACCTCCTCTTTTTGTTGTTAACATTTTAAAACCCTGGCGCGGTCGTACATAGTCATGAGCGAAGTTAGGTACCCCGTTTCCGCTACGTACAAAGTGCTGGACGGCTATGACATCTACCGTAGCGACAATCTGATAGTGGCGCTAGTCGTTGTCGAAAGCCAGTTTGGCAGGGATTTAAGGCTCTACCGGTGGATGAAAAGGAAGGACCAGTGGAAGGTCGACCTCTGCCGAATGGGCGTCAAAAGGTGGAAATGGGCAGAGATATCCGCAAAGGCCAACGAATTCATCGAGAAATATAACCTCAAGGGGCTAGCGGACCAGCAAGAACCGGAGACGGGCTAGGCACTTTTGATCGAATCCAGATCCAGACCTCCGGACTGCTGTATCATCCACCACTCGACTAGCGCTGCTGCAAAAAGGACCGCCGCGACTATTCCAAGCTCTATCAGGGTGGGGACGACGTACTCCCGCCAGGGCTTTTTCTTTACCAGCTGATAGATAAGCACGCTGCTTCTGGACATCGCAAGGCCGTACGAGAACACCTCCATGATCCCAAATGGCGTGAGCATGATCGCAAGCGGTGATACGCCAAAGAGAGCCGGATTTGATTCGGCCAGCGCGCTGAAGATCATGCCCGTAGAATAACCGGCAAACATCCCAAATCCTGCACCGATAGCCGGAATGAACATGACAAACGCGATGACTATGTTGTTGATGAATATCCCGCTCTCCTCTATCCCTTCGATCTTGCTTCCAAACTCTTCCCTAAGCAGGGCTGCCTCGTCCGGCGTCAACTGCACAGAGGCGCCGGCATAATACAGTGCCAGAAATGCAGCCATCCCCATAACCAGATACAGGATGCGCCGCCCTATTCTATGACGCAATGCTGCAAATACCGGCGCGAATTGTATAATTAGTTTTGTCATCCTACAAGCTTGTTTTTATTTATGTCACGACTAAGGTTATGCGGTGAACCATACAGCACTAGACAACTCGCTATTTCCGCAGTTCTTTACCTCCGGAAACGGACCCACCGACCTTATAGTTCAGGATTTCGCGGTGATCATGATTGTGGCCGCGGTAATGATAACCATCACACACAAGCTGCGGCAGCCAATGGTTATAGGCTACATACTTGCCGGCATAGTGATAGGTCCCCACACGCCGCCTTTCAGCCTTGTTTCGGACGTCAACACCATCAACGTGCTGGCAGAGCTTGGAATCATCATGCTGCTTTTCGTTATCGGAACAGAATTTCCCATGGTCAGGCTCAGGTCCGTAGGCAAGGTCTCGATTGTTGTAGGGCTGTCAGAATCGCTGGGCACGCTATTGATAGTATTCTTTACTGCCCAAGCGCTGGGGTTCTCCTTTTTTGACTCACTGTTTCTTGCGCTGGCACTGTCCATCACAAGTACAGTTGTAACAGTCAAGGTACTGGAAGAGCTGGGCTGGATCAAGAACAAATCGTCCACACTGGTGCTGGGCATGCTTATAATCGAGGACATATTCGTTGTAGCTGCCCTTGCCGTTCTTCAGTCCATGGCTTCTGAAGGTGGGGAAATATCCCTCCCGAGTTTGGCCGTCTCGATAGGCATCGTAGGCGCATTCATAGGCGGCGTCCTTGCCCTTGGATCGAAATTTCTGCCCCGGGTCATCGACATGGCCGGCAGGACCAACGATTATGCGCTGCTACTGATAGTCATCCTTGGCCTGGCGTTTGGCCTGTCGTTTCTTGCCAGGGGCTTTGGCCTCTCCGTCGCGATAGGCGCGTTTCTGGCCGGCGTCCTTGTTGCCGAATCCAACAGCGCAGCGGTGGCCAGAATCCTGACGCTGCCCCTGCGGGATATGTTTGCCGCGATATTCTTCATCTCCATAGGTGCACTGATGGACATCTCGCTGGTGCCGCTCTTCATTATCCCGGCAGCAGTCCTGATACTCACATCGTTTGCGTCAAAGCTGCTCATAGTGACGGCGCTGCTCAGCAAGTCGAAGTTTGACAACACCACGTCGCTTCGGGCTGGTTTTGGCATGTCTACCGCCAGGGGAGAGATGTCTCTGGTGGTCGTCAAGGGAGGCCAAGATGTTGGTGTCATCTCGTCCACAATACTGCCGCTTCTGGGCGTAATCACGGTGGTTACAACATTCATTGCGCCGTTTGTGATCCGGTTTGGCAACAAGATCACCCTGTCTGAGAGCACGGAGCAGAGCAAGGAGAAAAGCGAAACCGAATAGCACTATTTTCTGGCGAACCGGTTGAAGAGAACCGCCACAACCCAAGTGCCAATAAACGTGGCAGACCAGTACAGCCAAAGATCACCCATAACGCCGGACAGCAGCGCCGGCGCAAGGGATCTGGCTGGATTCATGGACGCGCCGGAGATAAACGAAAGGAACAGAATGTCAAGGCCCACCATGCTTCCTATCGCGTAGGGTCCAAAACCTTTCAGGCCCCTGGTGAAAACGGCGGCGTATATGACGGCCATCAAAAAGCCGGTTGCCAGAACCTCGATCCCAAATATCAGAGGAAGCGAAAACGAGTAGTTGGGCGCGTTTGCACCAAGGTTGGCTTCCGTGCCTATGACGTTTTTAACAAACAGGCTGGCCAGCAGCGCCCCGGCTATCTCGGCTGCAAAATACACCGGAAGCTGCGACGCCTTGGCATGCTTTGTAATGAAGAAGCCTACCGTGACTGCCGGGTTAAAGTGCGCCATGGAGATCCTGCCAAAGGCGCGGACCATCAGTGAAACGGCTACGGCCGGCGCAGCTGCAGCAAACGGCGTGCCCAGAGTTCCGCCTGCCTTGGCGTCGATGACCACCGAGCCGGTGGCAAACACGACTATCAGAAACGTGCCGGCAAGCTCCGCCAGAAATATTTTATGGCTGGCAGCAAGCTTACTTGAGGTCTTTAACAAGTTCCTTTACTCTTCTCTCAATTTCGTCCCTGATCTGGCGGACCTTTTCGATGGGCTTGCCCCTGGGGTCCTCGATGGCCCAGTCTACCGGGTTATTGAGGAACAGCAGCGGGCATTCATTTTTGTCCATGCAGCCCATGTTCACCGCCATAACCGAGTTTCTGATCATGTCTTCCGTGATTATCTTGGATTTCTGGCCGCTTATGTCGATTCCAACCTCCTTCATGGCCTGCACCGCCAGCGGGTTTACCTGCGGCGCGGGCCTCGTTCCGGCGCTGACGGCCCCGTAGCCATGGGGGGCGTATTTCCTGAAAAAACCCTCCGCTATCTGGCTTCTGCCGGCGTTCTCCACGCAGACGAAAAGGACTGTTTTCACCTACTTGACCGCCTTTACCACTATGCTTGATATCCTGCGGCCGTCTGCTTCTTGAATGTACGGGCGTTCTTCCAGCAGGTTCACGTCTTTGAATCCGGCCTTCTTGATGCTTGCAATGTAATTTTCTTTTGTAAGCGCGCCGTCGATGCAGCTGGACCATTTCTCCGGATCCACCGTCTTGGTTTCTCTGTCTGTGACAATGTCGGATACGACCATCCTGCCGCCGACCTTCAGTATCCTGCGGATCTCCTGAAACGCCGCAACCTTGTCCGTAGTCAGGTTGATAACGCAGTTGCTGACTACGGCATCGACAGATTCGTCGTCTACGGGTATGCTTTCTTCAATGTCACCGTACCTGAACTCGGCGTTATCGTAGCCGTTTTCTTTTGCATTTCTCCTTGCCTTCTCCAGCATCTCCTCGGTCATGTCAATGCCTATTACGTGGCCGTTTTTGCCAACTTTGTTTGCTGACAGGAAGACGTCGATGCCGGCGCCTGAGCCGAGATCCACCACAGTCTCGCCCTCCTTCAATGAAGCGTGGTTGAGGGGCGCCCCACATCCAACGCCGAGGATCGAGGCCTGCGGGACTTTTTGAAGATCTTTTTCATCGTATCCTATACTGGCCGCGGCCTGCATCGGAGTGTCACACTGGCCGGGCATGCAGCAGCAATCAGAATTGCCGCTGAGCGCTATTTTGCCGTATTTGGACTTTATGGTCTTCTTTATCTCCTGCATGCCTATGCTTTATTAAAGAAACTATTTAAGTTGTGAAGAGTAAACAATTACCGTTAGTTTAGGTATGGAAACCAAGGGAAAGAGCCTGCCCGTTGTACAGGACTGCACTTTTGCAGGATACGACGCCGCCTCGCTGATGCTTGAAACGGCCAAGCTCCGCAGGATAATCACAAAGCGGGGCACGCTTGAAATTTTGATTCCGCTGTGCTGCACCACTGAACCGGTGAGGTACAAGCAGTTCCGCAACACCATCAAAGGCATAAGCAGCAAGACCCTGGCCAGCCGCCTCAAAGAGCTGGAAAAGGGCGGCATACTGGAACGCCAAGCATACAACGAGATCCCCCCGCGGGTGGAGTACAGACTCACCCAAAAAGGACAGGAGCTGGTCGAGTCTGTGATAAACCTCCTGCAATGGATGAGAAAGTGGTCAAACACAAAAAGGTAGGCTTGGATACTGCAGGATGCCGCGGTCTTCCAGAGCAGAATACTGCAGGCTAAAGGCGCTGATCATCCTCTCCCTTTCCTTCCTTCTACGCCGCTCAAGCATCAATCCGGCAATATTCTCTGACCTCTGCAGATGATCAAAGACCACCGCCAGCCCCATCTTTGCCAGCAACTTACCTATGACAGAGACTATCCGGCGCATTATGGCGTCCCTTATCTCTGCAAAGCCGCGCAGCTGTTCGACGGTGGACTTGGAATCGCTTCTGACTGCAACAACAACCTGTCTTTTCACGCGACGCCTTTGCAACGAACGTATGAACATCATGTTGTCTCTAAGGGCAAAATATATGGCCAGCATCTCCATCCTCTGCACACCAAAACGCTCGTTCTTTGTTGCCGGGCGGATGGTCCTGATCTTGCTTGTCTCTGCGTAATGGTTGTACCACGCAATGTATCCAGAGGGCGAGGCGTCAGCGTCAATCACTATGCAGTGTTGCCGCACGTGTCTATTCTCGTATCCGGTATGTATAAGTGCATATCCGATAGAGAAAATATGCCAAATATAGAATCTATTTTGACAACATGAACAAAATACACCTTTTTACGAAGCAGATTTCAGAAATAATACGAGGTTGATGGTGTGGCCCCGAAGCGTCATCAAATGGCAATGATCTGCTGTCGGGGTTTCCAGTCAACCTTAATACCCGCAGCATGGGAATGCAGCAGTATAAAGAAAAACCTATCTTACATAGAATAATGGCTGGCCGGTATCTCACAGTCATCTATAAAGATCTACAAAGCGCCCTTTGGGAAGCGAGAAATATCATGATACGGAAATTATTGCATGCCAGACACCTGCTGCAGGTCGTGCGGCAAGGAGCTGAAGGTGACTTTATGCAGACGGTGCGGCGGGCTGGTGTTCAGCGGCTGCGTAAAGTGCTGTACAATCCCTGAAAACAGCCATTTGGAATGTCGTAGCTAGGCTCCCATCATCCCGACAAACCGCCGGTAAAGCTCCCCGCGGATGTCGTTCTCCTTATCAAGGACACTGCCAGAATACTTTATTTCCTGCAAATATTCGATGGCGATGTCCGCGTCATGGATGGAGCCCAGAACATCTTGCAGGTCTTGCAGCCTGCTTGCTACCGGGTCCTTGCCGCTGCCTCTCCCGATAATCTTGGCCAGCTTTTCTCCGTATTTTTTTCTGTAATTGTCTGGCAGAATTTCAAGAATATATCGCAATTTTTTCAGGTCCTTTCTAAGCTCATGCAGCAGCTGCTTTTCCTTGCTTTCCGAAACAACGACGGGGAGTAGCTCTTTTACCCTGCTGACCAGACTTCTGGCTACCTTGTCGATCCGCTGCTCCAGCTTTTCATCGTTTATTTTTTCAAGCTTGAGCGGCTTCATCTTCCTTATCTGCTGCGCCAGTTTGAGAGCCCGCTTGAGTTCAGACTGCCGCCTCTTGGCAAGCAAGGAAGTCACCTTGGTTTCGTTCTTATTTTGCGCAGACACGATCCTGTCCCTGATTATATCGCAGTCGCGGACGCGGCTGTTGGACCTGAAAAATTCCTTGTACGCGTTGATGTGCTTGCTGTGGACGCTGCGCTGTTTTTTGGGAAGCAGACTGAAACTAGCCTCCAGACGTCGGAGGGAGGTTCTGACATCGTGCACCCTTTCTGCATCCTCCGGCGCCTGGAGATATCGCTCAAGCCTTGCATTTACGCGGTCTATGTTTTTCTGGAACCTGTCAGCAAAGAACGGCGCGCTCAGCGGCTATACTGCCCCATTTTATCTGGGCCTGCCGCCACCGATGCCAGATAATCGTCGATCCTCTTTTGCAGGTCCACGTTTATCTCTTGGATGGATCTGTTGCCGTCGATCAGGATCAGGTTGTATTTCTTTTGCATCCTGCGAAATTCCCTGCCTATCATGCCCTGATAGATAAGGAAAGACTCAAACATGTCATCTGAAAGCCCCAGGTCTGCACCGGATTCAAAATAATCAAGGAAGGTATTCTTCTGAAACACTCTGTGAACAAGCTCGTTGGGGTCCACGTCAAGGTAGAACACCAGATCCGGCACCATGGCAAAACCAAACAGGTTGTGGGACCACCTTCTGTTTATTCCCCTGACCGTGTTTCTGGCCATCAACGTGTAGATGTACCTGTCCGCAAGGACGATGTAGCCTGCACGCAGGGCCGGTATTATCTTGTTTTCCAGCTGGTCGGCAAAGTCAGCGGCGTAAAACAGGCCAAGCGTCTTCTTACCAATGGCAAGATTCCTCTTTGCCTCCAGTATCCCTTCGCTTATCAGCTCCGACCGCTTGAGGCCGGTGTTAAGGACAGCATGGCCAGCAGCTTCAAGGCTGGATGTCAGCATTCCTATCTGCGTGCTTCGGCCAGACGCATCAGGGCCTTCAATGACGATGAGCTTGCCCTTCACGTCGGTGTCCTGAATATAGGGAATTCCATGGCCGTAGAATTGGAGGGTTCTTGTGGTTTCCTTTGTCTGCCTCATGTGTTTGAGACCTCCTTGATTGGAAGCATCTCCATAACCTTCTGCCGGACCCTTTCCTGCTGCTCTTCAATGTCTGCAGTACCGTCGATGACCGCAAAGTTCTCGGGCTCGACCATAGATTCGTACTGCTCAACGATTCTTCCCTGGAAGATCCTGTAGCTTTCATACGGGTCGTTGCTCAGGTTCAGGTCCATGCCGGCCTCGTAAAACTTTAGCTTGGGCCTGTTCTTCACTATCCTTTCAAACGCCACGTCGACTGGGATTCTGAAGTAAAATGCCAGATCGGGCTTGACTGCAAAGTCGTAAATGTGGCGCACCCAGTAGGGATTGCAGCCCCTCACGATATCGCGGGCAAACGCGGTGTAGATGTACCTGTCTGCAAGGACTATGTATCCGGCACGCAAAAGCGGCAGGATGTGGCGTTCGTACCTGTCAGCAAAGTCGGTTGCATGAAGCAGGCTAAACGTAGTAGGAGTCAAAAGCCCCTTCTTCTTTCCTTTTGACGTTATCTCCTTGACAGTCTCAGACGAGTTCCATTCTGTGAAAAAGACTGGCATGCCGATGTACCGCAGCCATTTTTCCAGAAGGCGGATCTGGGTGGATTTCCCTGAACCATCCACGCCTTCAACTATGATCAGTTTTCCTTTAACCGGGTATTTCATATGATCACCTTGATTTTCTCGCGTTTTCTGGTCGCACCGTTGTCTGATACCTGACAGCTGACGGAAACGTCAAATGCCTGCTCGAAATTCTTCAGTGCGCTGACAAGCAGGGTAGGCGGAAAAGACTGCTTTGCTGAAACGATCCTAAACGTCACCTTCTTATCGTTGATGGACAGCTTGACAGCCGCCTTGGACTTTTCCAGTATCGCAGACAGAGCAAGGCATGCAGCTACCTTTCTTATGGATTTCATGTTCTGCGGCTCAAGTATAGATCTGTACCTGGAAAAAAACCAGTCCGCAGCCTTTTCCTTTTTGTTATACAATATCGACAGGGTCAAGATGAGCTGTTCGCGGTGGGTCAAAAACGCGTTATCCTCATCCATCATTATGTAAAACAGGTTGTTAAGGTTGGTCAAAGCAGGAAGGTTTTCCATCTGCTTTATTGCATGCACCAGAACCATCTTTTCTTTCTCCCGCATCAGGCCTGCCGCTACCAACGGCTTGACCAGCATGAAAGTGAACTGTGAGAGCATCTCCTGCTGGCAGGCAAATGCCACATACGTCCGTGCATTCACGCCGTTTATGCTGCCGTTGTAGAACGTCTTGGGGTCGCGGGCAAACACGGACATGATGCCCTCGCGCAGGCCGCGGGCACTGACGACCATGTTGTCAAAGTCCAGCACCTGCATCAATGCCGATATGACGGCAGACCCCGGAATTATGGTGTCCACCCTGTTGCTCCCGATGGCTTTCAGGTTTTCCAGCTCGTCGGTATTCATCCTGTAGAGCTTTTTGGCCACGCCGGAAACCGATGAATAATCCATGCGATAGTTGTGGATTTTGTCCAGCTCGTAGCCGGTCAGTTCTTGATGGTATCTGGCCAGCGCTCTGAGGGTTCCGCCCACTCCCACAAGGGTGGTGTCAACACTCAGGTTCAGGTCTTTTTGACTCGGAAGGACTTCCAGAATATGCTCTAGCATCTTGTTGTACGACTTTTTCGAAAAGGCGCCCCTGTCTCCAAACATCTGGGACAGACGCAACGCGCCAAGCGGGTACGATTTGATCTTCTTTATGGAGTAGTTTTCCGTGTACACCAGCTCCAGGCTGCCACCGCCCAGGTCAAAGAAAAGTGCCGTTGGGATGCACGTAGATGCCAGTGCGCCGACATACGAATAGTATGCCTCTTCCTGGCCGGTCAGAACTTTGAACTGGAAGCCAGTTTCTCTGTAGGCCTGTTCAAGGAAATACTGGCGGTTGCCGGCGTCCCTTACGGCGCTGGTGGCTACAGGCAGGACATGCTTGATTGAATCAAAATTGATGATGTCCCGGAACAGCTTGAGGGCTTCGATGGTGCGCCGGACCGGCTCACGTCCAAGATAGCCGGTCTTGTCCATGCCCTCGCCGAGCCTGACCTTGACGCCCTCGTTCTGGTACGCCTTGAAGCTGCCGTCGCTTTTGACGGAATAGTTAACCAGCTTGATGGAATTGAAGCCCAGGTCAATGACGGAAACTTTCAAGCCAAGGAGCCTCCCATTTCAAACCATCTTTTTCATGTGCCTTGGCGGCAAAAGCCATCTCAACTTGCCCTTAACCTTGGGCTGCAAGGCGGTTATCCCTATCTTGGCAAGGCCGGCTTTTTTTAGGACTATTTGCCCTGTTCCGTTGCCGTTGAAGATCAACTCGCTTATCATGGTACTCAGGTAGGGTTCATGGCCCACCACCATGACGGATGATTCCTGCTTGAACTGGGAGAGCCTGCGATAAAATTCCTGCCTGTTCCCCTCTGGCTTGAGCTCGTCCCATTCCTCAAAACCGTTCTTTTTAACCTTCAGCGTCCCGGCCACGATCTCGGCCGTCTGAAGGGCCCTTTTAAGCGGGCTGGTAACGATAAAATCAAGCTTGACGTTCATCTCAGTCAAGGACTCGGCCACTTCTTCAACTTCTTTCTGGCCAGCGACGGTCAACGATCTTGCGGCATCGTTGCCAGTCCCAAGCCTTTTGCCAGCCTCGCCGTGACGGAGTATGAAAAGCTCCATGATCGAAATGAGTACCGTTGCTATATCAAATTATCTTGGGCAAAAAGGATTCCAAAATGGAATACATAGATCGTCGTATAACTGATAGAAAGCTGCCGGACAGTGCTTGACAATCCGGCAGGCCTATTGCCCAGCTATCTGATCTTTGAAAAGGACATCTCTAGATTGGAAGGAGAAATCAGCCTTAGCCGGTATTCTTCGTCGTGTGTCAGCGGGATCGTCGAAATCCTGTTGCCAGAGCATAACGGGCAGCTGCTGACAGAACCGCGGTTGCCAAATACAGTCGCGCTCCAGAAGCAAGATTCGCAAAGGCTAAAGCTTCTAACAGCATATTCGATCTTGGGCATTGGCGTTTCAATCAAAGCATATCTTTCCATGTCTCTCATTCCCTATTCGGGGAACTAACTAATATCCATTACCAAAATAAAGCACATAGTAAATATGGTGCTATATTGATCAACGGTTTTACAGTATTCAATATTGGATATCTTTTTGTTTTCCACATGTTATTCAAGTGCCAAGTGTCGGGGTTGATTGAAATCTTTGGGCCTGCACTCCCGGCCATCCTAAAAGGCCCAAAGAGCGAACGTCAATCAACCTTGTTTTTTCTATATAGTTCATTTCGACCTATGGCTTCCTTGTTGACAATCGTAAAATATCTTGCTCCTCACCCGTAAACCAGGTGAGTATTATGGCATCCACACCTTCCCGAAAGGAGCTTCTGTCCTCGCTCTTTCTTGCAGGGGGAAGGAAAGGCGACAGACTGTTCAGGTGGATCGTTATTTCTGCGGCAGGATACTCGCTTTTGATGCTTGCACTTGTAGCTTTTTCAGTTGCAGAGGGTTCCGGGCATGTCATCTCGCTGGAGGGTCTGGGATTTTTTGGCGGAACTGACTGGAACCCGGTCGAAGGCCGCGAATCATACGGAGCGCTACCATACGTCGTTGGAACTCTGGTAAGCGCAGGCATTGCCATGGCCATTGGAGTACCCGTAAGCTTGGGGATTGCGGTCTTTATCGCAGAAATAGCACCGGCGAAGATAGGCACGCCTGTGGCCTACATAGTAGAGATACTTGCGGCCATTCCAAGCATAATTTACGGGCTTTGGGCGCTTTTCGTCTTCCGGTTCTGGGTGCTTGACCTGATCGAAAGGCCGCTTAACGATGCCTTTGGCGGGTCGATCCCTTTTTTTGCCCGAACACCGTTTGGTCTTGACATTTTCACCGCCGGCATAGTCCTTGCCATAATGATAATACCCATAATTTCCTCGATAGCCCGCGAAGTGTTAAAGGCAGTCCCCAACAGCCAGAGGGAAGCGGCCTACAGCCTTGGAGCTACGCGGTGGGAAACGGTATGGCATTTTGTATTCCCCTACGCCAGGGCCGGACTGCTTGGAGCCGCTATTCTGGGTCTGGGAAGGGCAGTAGGCGAAACGATGCTGATAACAATGGTTATCGGCAACACAACCGGACTGGCAGCTATTCCTACCAGCCTTTTCAGTCCCAGTGCAACTCTGTCCAGCGTAATCGCCAACGAGTTTAACGAGGCAGCATCAGAATTCCACTCATCTGCCCTCATTGCCCTTGGAGCGACGCTGTTCCTGCTGACGATGGCAATCAATGTGGGCGCACAGATACTTGTTTCTAGGATGGTAAAGGTGGCGCCGGGAGGAAGGGAGTAAATGTCCACAAAAAGAAAGAACGTGAAGATAATTCAGGATTCGATAAACAGGACCAGCGCGCGTCGAAAGGTACTCGACCGGGTCTTTACCGGCCTGGCCATAGCATGCGTCGTTGCAGCCATGATCCCCCTTGCCAACATACTTTTTGAGGTTATCAAGAACGGCGCCGGCGTGATAAGCGCAGAGTTTCTCACCCAGCCCCAGGGCTCGATAGTGAGGGGAGATGGTGGAGTTGGACCCGCCATTCAGGGGACCCTTATCTCTGTCGCGCTGGCTTCCCTCATCGGAATACCTGTTGGAGTGCTGACCGGAATCTACCTCTCAGAATTTGCCGGCGACAGCAAGTTTGCTCACGCGGTCAGGTTCTTTAACAACGTCATGACCGGCCTGCCTTCTATTGTGATCGGTATAGTTGGATACGTCACCATCGTGCTGGCCGTCGGTTCATTTAACATCATGGCTGGAGCGTTTGCGCTGTCGATAATCATGATACCCATAATTGTTGGAGTCACCGAGGAGACGCTGAAACTGGTGCCAAATTCCCTGCGGGAGGCCGGACATTCCCTTGGCATTCCAAAGTGGAAGGTAACGTTGTTTATCACACTGAACAGCGCCAAAAGCGGCGTGCTGACGGGAATAGTGCTTGCCATATCCAGAATAGCCGGCGAGACAGCGCCTCTCATCATGACCATCCTGGGCACGAGCTTGTTCTTCCAAGGACTCACCGATCCTGTGGATGCGCTGCCCCTCAGGATCTGGAGACTGGCCTCGCTTCCCTACGAGCATGCCCACGACTTTGCCTGGGGTGCGGCGCTGGTCCTTATACTGGTAGTCTTGGTCCTCAGCATGACGCTCAGGTTCATTGTGCTGAGAAGGTACAGAACCGGCGCGCCCGCGCTAAAGCTATGAGACCAGATCACTATATTGCACTATGTGATCTATTTAGGGAATTATTAATTATCCGTAAGCGAGATGCAGAGTTGGATGACCAGTAGGGGGTACGTTGGCACCGATTATCAAACTTCAACTGATTCTAGTGAATTGGATTACAAAGTTTCCGTAAAAGATCTTAACTCGTGGTTCTGGGACAAGCAGGCCCTGAAGAACATAAACGTGAGCGTAAAGGAAAACACTGTCACTGCCCTCATCGGGCCGTCAGGCTGCGGCAAGACTACCCTGATACGCTCACTGAACCGCATGAACGAGATGACGCCGGGCGCAACGGTGAAGGGAAGCGTCTTTCTGGACGATACCGACATCTACGACAAAAGCATTGACCCTGCAATGATCAAACGCCGCATCGGCATGGTTTTCCAGAAGCCAAACCCCTTTCCTACCATGAGCATTTTTGACAATGTTGCGGCAGGATTGAAACTCAACGGGATCAGGGACAAGAGCCTGGTAAATGAAATTGTAGAGGAAAGCCTCAAGGGCGCGGCACTGTGGGACGAGGTGAAGAACGAACTGGGCAAGCCGGGAATAAGCCTGTCTGGAGGCCAGCAGCAGCGACTCTGCATAGCAAGGGCCTTGGCCATGCAGCCAGAAGTCCTTCTCATGGACGAGCCCACCTCCGCGCTGGATCCCATCGCGTCCTCAAAGATAGAGGAGCTCATAAACAACCTAAAGAACGATCTGACGATAATCATAGTTACACACAACATGCAGCAGGCAGCCAGAGTCTCAGACTACACTGCCTTCATGTACCTGGGAGAGATGGTAGAGTACGGCCCGACAAAGCAGATATTTGAAAATCCGGAGAAAGAGCTGACCGAACGGTATATCTCCGGCAAGTTCGGTTAATCATCGACCTTGACCCGGCTACTGGATTACGGCCTGAGCCGTATCAGCAACCTGATAATGGACATGGCCGCTCTGTCCGTGCGCTCCGTCGACACGGCCATAGAATCGTATGAAAAGGGCACCAGCAACAAGCAACAGATTTTCGAATGGTCAGAACAGCTGCGGGTGCTGCAGGATGAGGCAACAGATCTGGCCGTGGAGCTAATAGCCAGGTACCAGCCGGTTGCCACGGACCTGCGCTTCATCAGGTCGTGCATAGAGATATCGTACGGCTTTTCCAGGTTTGGCAGGTATGCCTACGATATTGTAGACGTCATCGGCATGATGGGATCTGTGTCCCATTGCGACAAGAGCGCAGTCATAGAGATGGCCGACACGGCAAGAAAGATGATCCACCTCAGCATCGATGCGCTGCGTTCCAGAGACAAAGACGCGGCCCAAAAGCTCTACCAGATGGACGACACGGTGGACGCGCTTTACAGAAAGTACCTGCGGGAGACCATCACACCCAGCACAAGGACGGGTACCAACGACATATTCAAGGATCCGCGCTGCTACGTCTCAAGCCTCCTTATCCTCAGGTACCTGGAGCGCATTGCGGACCATGCCTGCTACATCGGTGACTCGGTCTACTACATAGTGACAGGAACATCAAGCCCGCGCCGGTGAAAAACTGCTACGTGTATATAGAATATGTGAAGCCATATAGTCTATTCTCGCAAAATGTTTATTGTTAGCGCAATCAGTCCGTCTCGATGGTCGCTACAGCTGAAGTGCATGCTGCCGTAGACAGCAAAGAGGTACGCAAAATCCAGTTCACCGGCAGGTCAACCTACGTTCTTTCATTGCCAAAAAAATGGATAGAAGAGATGCACCTGAAGGCCGGCGACCAAGTCACGCTGGTCAGAAGCACGGATAATTCCCTTTCCATAGTCCCCACGAATACGGGATCCGCCGAATCGCTCAGCGAGGCGACAGCCATCATAAATGCCAGCGAGGGCAGCAACACACTCAGACGGAAAGTAGTTTCAATATACCTTGCCGGATACAACATAATCCACCTAAAGCTCAAGGCCGGCAGGATAAACCCGGCGCTGCGCGACGCCGTCAGAGAGCTGGTCCGGCGCAACCTGGTGGGGACGGAAATGATCGCCGATGCCTCTGACATCATCACGCTGCAGGTCCTGCTTTCGCTGCCGGAGCTGTCGGTCAACACCGCCATCAGGAGGATGTACCTTATCGCATCGTCTATGCACAAGGATGCCATCCTGTCGCTTGCAGAGCTGAATCAGGATCTAGCAAGGGAAGTCATAAAATCCGACGACGAGGTGGACCGCTTCAGCCTGTACGTGCTGCGCAACCTGGTGATGGCCGCCCAAAACGGGCGTGTCCTGCGCGAAATGGGGCTTAAAAACCCGTCGGATTGCCTAAGCTACCGCGTCGCAGTCAAGAGCATTGAAAGGGTCGCAGACCATGCATGCGGCATAGCCGAGATGACGGTCAAGCTGAAGGAAAAGATCCCCAAAAATGTCTTTAACAACATAGAAAAGATGAGCTTTCTTGCCCTGTCCGTGCTGGGGGACTCGGTTGAGGCGCTGCTGCGCAGGGATTACCAGCTGGCCGACAAGACGGTGGACAAGGTGGAGGGCATACACGCCATCGAGGAAGACGCGATAGCATCCATGGAAAAGGACAGGGTAAACGATCTGGCCAGCGTCAAGCTGGTTTTAGAGGACATCAGGAGGACGGCAGAATACGCCAGCGACGTAGCGGAGGCTGCTTTGAATGAGACAATAGATGGAGTCATTGAAAAGCAAAGCTCTGCCCGCGTGAAATGATCAGCCGATGTAGTCAAAGGGTACCAGTATTAGAGACGCTGCAAACAGTGACCTGAGCAATTTTTTAAATTGGCCGGAACAAATTCATCTCTGGTACTGAGTCCAGCTCACTTTCTTCTTTCTCTTTTCCATGCTTTGCGGCATCGGCTTTCTCATTATGAAAAGGTACTTGAAGCCGCGCAGGTAAAAGTTGAATCGCAGAGCCCGGCCGTGCCAGACGCCCGTGTTGGATGTCTGCCCTCTTCTTGCGACGCAGATGATGTCGACAGTCTCAAAATGCTTGCCCAGACGCTGGTAGACGTTAAAGCCTACCGGCGTGAATTTTTTCTTGACCCACTGATCTCCTATGAGCCAGCCCAGAGCCTTGCCGGGTTTGAGAACGCGATGGCATTCCATGATCACCTTCTCCAGCTCGTCGTAGAACTCGTCGGTCTCAGCCGAGATCCGGCCAATGTTGCCGGGGTGCTTGTTGTAGTCAATGTTATCACCGTACGGCGAGTCGATGAATACCATGTCCACACTGCTGTCATCCAGCGGGATTTTGCGCGCGTCGTTCTGGATAATTTCTGGCCTTGGCGGAGCAATGTCATAGGCGATGCACCTTCTTCCCTCCTCATTGCAGACATCCAGCGTGGTGCCGCTTCCTGCCATGGGGTCCAGCACCAAGTCTCCGGGTTCGGTGTAGCGCCTGACCATGTTGTATATTATGAATGCCGGCGTGACTCCGGCATACTTGTTGCTGCCCTTCGGAGTCTTGCCGTAGCTCTGCCTTGGGTAATCCCATAGCGTGGTTGATTCAAGCTTGGGTTTGTCGCCGGTCTCGTTTTTGAATTCCGCCTTACCGTCGGGGTTTCTAATGTGGTCTGCAAGTGCTGCGGCATTTTCAGGGTCCAGGGGCTCCCGCCAGGTAGACGATATCTGCTCCAAGACTTTTCTTGCGCCCCTTACCGACTTGACGTCGCCGGCATTTGTCACCTGCACCTGGTACGGGTACCTCCCCTTCCAGGCTTCCGGGACTATGTTCTTCTGGCCGTCGGAGTCTGCCTGAAACGGGCCGTACAGCTTGTCTGTATTGAGGTTTATCAAAAAGACAAGATCTCCTTTCCTTATCTTTAGCACGTTGTCGCCGTAAAGCTTGTTTGTTCCAAACAGCATGCGGTCAAAGCATTCTTTTTCCGTCTTGCTGGTACAGGCAAGTACGTATCCTTTTGCAGCCTGCTGTCCAGCCTTCATACGAGAGACAGGTGCCTATTTCAACAGATTTAACGATATCGGATGTAGGTTCTGTAGCGTTGGCGTCGGGTGAGGGGTTCCCGTAGGGCTGTAACAAGTCGTCAGGTGGTTAGATTTTCTCGATTTCCTCTGAAACCAAGATGTTGGCTTCCACCGCCTCTTCTTTTATGTTCTCTTTAAAACCCCATTCTGTGACTATGCCATTATGAAAGCCACTTACAAAGAGATATGACAAACGTGATTTCAAACCTCTTTTTGCTAGCTTGTCGTTAATGTCATTAAGGATCTGTAAATCCTCATAAGTCATTTTAGTCATCTTATTCAATTATTGCAGAAAAGGTTAAAAGGTTTAGCAATAGTTAGTTGGATACGCATAGTTGATACCACAGCATTATGAGAGTTTCATAAAACCAACTTATAATCGGTTTATTGGTGACAAAGAATTAA
>CAZKXR010000003.1:0-94744 GCA_964556935.1 uncultured Nitrososphaera sp. | reverse complement strand
AAGATGGACATTAATTCTGCTACGTTATATGGACACGAATTCTGCTACTATACACCTACAAATGCAAGTTTTTCCCTGGGATAGCCGCTCTTGACAAAGGTTACTATTTCATCTGTTATGCCACCGTCCGTATTTTTATTCAAATAATCAAGGAGCTTTTGCGGCACCAGGCTGGAGTCATCTCTAGTCCAAGACGATATGTTCTTCAGCTCGCTCTGGAAATGGATAACATCGTTCATGTTCTGAAATGGAAGTAAGGCCGATACCGATTGTAGCTCAATATTAAGAAGATAGCTGTCTCTGTCTTTTTCAAGCTTTATGTTAATTTCTTTTGGATGCAACTCCTGCTTTGGCCCAACTATCTCTTGTTCTATTTCGTCAATCATTGCAGATACCTGGTCCTTGCTAAGTTTCAGAGCATATACAATCTGCAAGTCCTTAGACTCTATGTCTATGCTAAAGTTCCAGCTAGAATGCTTCCTCAGTGCAAAGTAACCATAATTCTCTAGCCGCAGTCTCTTGGTGAGCTCAGAAGACTTGTATGAAGTCACTTGGCCTTCTGCCCAGTTTCTTGCCTCTTCCTCTCTTGCTGCATTACGGTTATGGATTGCCTGCCATCTTTCACCATCAGACAAGCCTCCCCAATCTCCTACGTACTGGGGTCTACCGTTTCTCGTTATCCACGGCATCAGAGATACTTGCTAAGACTCGCTTTAATCCATTTCCCAAATGTAGTTCATAATTCGATTTGGCTTCTTCTCAAGATAGTAGATTCTATATGCTAGTCATTACAACAGCGGCAACATGAATGATGCCGTGATTCTGGAAAGGTCAAAACGCCTGGCCAACCATGCCATTTGGACGGTGATGCTACAGTGGAGAAGAATTAGGTCAAGTGAACCTGAAGACAGTGAATTTATGCTCAGGTGGTGGGCTGATCTACAATTCTTTATCGTGAGTTTATATCGGCTCCTTACGGCGGTGAAAATAGCCCTTAATGTCTCGGATTCTAAGATATCATCCAGTATAAAAGATGGCATCAGAGAGTTCGACAAGGCAATACCTGACCTAAAGAAACTTCGCGATATAGGAGAACACATAGATGCTTACGCTATTGATGATCCAAAAAGACACAAACTGGAAGTCGGCCGAAAACAGCTTGAAGTA
Source organism: uncultured Nitrososphaera sp. (assembly GCA_964556935.1). Classification (GTDB taxonomy): domain Archaea; phylum Thermoproteota; class Nitrososphaeria; order Nitrososphaerales; family Nitrososphaeraceae; genus Nitrososphaera. The sequence goes on along the minus strand of CAZKXR010000003.1, from coordinate 93,577 downwards.
GGCTCTTGGGACGGAACAACATACGAATGGCTAGGAGTTAAACTAAAAGTCGATGATGCGAAACTCGCTGCCAACGAGCTTTTCAAGACATTGTTGGTCGTCTACAGAAGTCTTCCAAAAGCCAAGACTTAGAAACACAAAGCACCTTGGTGCCCATCACGGAACACTGTATTACTATCCCCCTCACTGCAATGGGTTCAACAGAATTTGAACTACACGCTGTTTGTTGCATATAGAATTACTCCCGGTCTAACTGCTTCTTGTTATGCAACAAAATCGAAAACTAATTATGTTTATGATGAAATCCAGTTTGTTTGCAAACTGTTGCCACTGTTTAGAAACTCAGACAAAAAACTATATTTTTAAACAAGGCTAGAAATCAGAGTCTCATAAAGCATTTAGAACAGAAAGTTATCGAAAATCAAAAGAGCTTTGCTGTCATGCAACAAAAACACCTGTTATTATAACAGATCGTAGTAATACATCAATGAAGAGTCTTTGAAATTCAAAAAAGTAATCGAGACTTGCATCTATTGCCCTGACTTACAAAAGATGAAGGACTTTTACGTCAATATCCTTGGCCTTGAAGTGGTAACCGAAGAGCCGGAACGACACTTGTTTTTGAAGGCTGGAAAAAGCATGCTGCTTATCTTTAATCCGCAAAGAACGCTGATGGAAAACGAGAACATCTTTCCTCCCCATGGGGCATTAACACCGCCATCGATCCTTCACCTTGCGTTTGAAATATCAAAAGAAGAGTATGAAGAAGCAAAGGAACTCCTGCGAAAGAACAGTATCGAGATAGAATCAGAATTGGTATGGGAAGACAGGAATTCCAAATCCACATACTTTCGAGATCCTGCAGGCAATTTGGTAGAGATCATCACTGAAGGAGCCTGGCCGGTGGAAGACTAGATAATATACCAAAATGATAAATCAGAAATTATTCACAGCAAAACCGCTCCCGGTCTGCTGCAACTCTATCAATATGCACAAAACCACGCTGGTATCCTGTGAAAATGAGCATCTGTTTATTTAGGTTGGCAGCGTACCGTAACTCTATGGGGCGAGTCATACGGGAGCAGTTTTCGGACCAAAAGATCTGACAAAAGGCCGCAGGAGGATCATAGAAAACGCATTAAAAGACATCAACCCAGACGTTAAAGATGGAGTGATAGACCTGCTCAGTTCCTGGGAAGGATCAGCATCAGAAGAGAAGCTCAAAAAGATGCTTGGCCAGGAAAAGACCAAGTCGCTGCTTGGCAGCATAGAACAAGAGGATCTGTAATACTTGCATCGTCTGCGACTTTACCCGAAACCTGCATCGAGCAAAACGCCAAAAGCGGCTGATCGTTTTTCACTTTAAATACAAAGAACCATAACATAATTCATGAAAACCGCAAGCACGATAGGCGACTACCTTATAGACCGGCTATACTCGCTTGGGGTTCGTCACGTTTTTGGAGTGCCCGGCGATTACGTGCTGGGCTTTTACAGCATGATAAGCAAAAGCCAGCTGGCTCTGATCAACACCTGTGACGAACAGGGTGCAGGGTTTGCAGCCGACGCCTACGCCCGGCTCAAAGGGATCGGGGCAGTCTGCGTGACTTATGGCGTGGGCGGCCTAAAGGTGGTCAACACCGCGGCGCAGGCGTACGCAGAAAAGTCCCCCGTCGTCGTCATAAGCGGAGCTCCGGGCATAAGGGAGCGGGAGAAAAATCCACTGCTCCACCACAGGGTGCGGGACTTTGACACGCAAAGGAATATCTTTGAAGAAGTAACGGTTGCATCGGCGGCCCTTGATGACGCCCAGACCGCAGTGCAGGAAACTGAAAGGGTGCTGGCCGCCCTGTTTCGCTTCAAGCGTCCAGTCTATATCGAACTTCCAAGAGACATGATCTGCTCTGAAATAGGCCAGCATCGCCACAAAGCAGCCTACAGGGAGAAGCGAAGCGACCCAGTAGTCCTGAGAGCTGGTCGCAGAGGTTGTGGGCATGATAAACGGTGCAGACAGGCCCGTGATCATCGCCGGCGAGGAGATCCACAGATTTGGGCTGCAGAACCAGCTTTTGGACTTTGTAAACAAGACCAACATCCCGGTGGCATCAACCGTCCTAAGCAAATCCGTTATAAACGAGCTGCATTCCTCTTACATCGGCGTCTACCAGGGGGCCGCCGGCCACGAGTTTGTGCAAAAGTACGTCGAGTCAAGCGACTGCATCATAATACTTGGCGCGCTCTTGACGGACCTGAGCCTTGGCATGTTTTCAGCAAAGATAGACCAGGCAAAGACCATCTACGTGACAAGCGAAAGGATCTCAGTTGGCTACCATCTGTACGAAAAAGTGCTTTTACAGGACTTTATCATAGCCCTGACTAGGTCAAAGATAAAACCCCGCCAGTACCTGACTGGCAAGCCAAATCCAAGATATTCTTACAGCCCAGGCTTTGCGAAGGGAAACAGGATAACCATCCAGCATCTGTTTGAAAGGCTCAACTCCTTTCTGACCGATGACATGATCGTTATAGCAGACGTGGGCGACGCATTGTTTGGAAGCATAGACCTGATAATAAGGGGCAAGACCCAGTTCCTCTCAACGGCGTACTATGCCTCCCTTGGGTTTGCAGTGCCGGCCAGCATCGGGGCCAAACTTGCGATGCCGCACCTGCGGCCTGTTGTCCTTGTGGGCGATGGCGCCTTTCAGATGACTGGGATGGAGCTGTCCACCATCGTCAGGTACCGGCTTGATCCGATAATCCTAGTGCTCAACAACGGTGGCTACATGACTGAGCGAATAATGCTGGACGGCTCGTTTAACGACCTGCAGCCGTGGCAGCACAGCAAGCTTGTCCAGATAGTGGGCGGGGGTCGGGGCCACGACGTTCATACCGAGGACCAGCTGGAAAGCGCGCTTGCGGCGGCCAAGAAATCCAAAGAGGCGTGCATCATAGACGTGCACCTGGATCCAAAGGACATGTCAGAAACGCTCAAGCGGCTGACAAAGGGATTTGCAGAGCAGGTATGAAGTTTGATCTCACCTGAACTTTTGGCTGGAGAAGACCTGAAAAGATTTGACAAAGTCGAAAAGAGTCTTGAAGAAGCGTACAAGCAAGTCATAAACTCGCTGCAAGATAGGTCAACCCTTCCCTATGTTCCAAACCTTTATCCAGTCGCATTTATGATGTTTAAAATATACAAAGTTAAAGCCGGATTGACAAGGCTTCTTTTCTACAGCCTAGCGTACCCGGACGTTAAAGACTTTGACAGGTTTGGAATATACATCACGCTGAGCGTGATAGAAAAGTTCCCTCAATTCCTTCCCGGATTGCTAGGCCATGAAATTGCCCACGTCATTTCTACAAAGGGAAAAGTCGAGCTCTCCAAAAGCCGGATACACTGGCTTCTCAAAGACAGGATGGGCTACCTTCAGGAGCAGGAAAAAAGCGGGCAGAATGCATATTCGTACTTTGATGACAAAATGCAGTCCAAGATCCGACAGTGGAATGAGTCAAGTTCCAAAGAAGAGGTCGAAAACACCGTTGTAAAGGATGCAAGGCTGGTCAGCCAGCAGGATTTTGACATGCTGGTTTTTGGAGATAGGCTGGCCGATTACCATGACTTTATCAGATCCAAACTCAGAAAAGCCGATTTTTAACTGAAAAAAAGAGAAAGTCTGCCGCCCACGCCTTTCTAGAATACGTAGGGGAGCAGGATGGCCATGGCCACTATCATCACCGTGATGAGCGTAAGCCAAGTAGCAGCGTTTTTGGCCATGATCTGGGAGCGCACCTTCTTTTCAATGATCGAGCCGTACAGCTGTCCGCCATCCAGCGGGCCTATGGGAAGCGCGTTGAATATTCCGACGTTGAAGTTGATGAACCAAAGCCAGAACAACAGGTTGGCCGTGATGGACCAGGCTGGGCCCAGTGCGGACTCGTACCTGGGCGCCATCAGGTCAGAGTACGGCACTGCTCCCTGCTGCATGGTTGGTGGAAGCAAAAGCGCCAGCGGGTTATTGCCAAACGCGCCCTTGTAGCGGTCAAGCACCACCGCTGAATCGGGGGTGATGGCCGTCACGCTAATGCCAAGGATTCCCTTGCCTGGCTCGACTGCCGCCGGCAGGCTGACCGACCTAGTTATGGTCTGTCCATTATCGTTGACCCATGTCATCTCGATGGTCTGTCCAAGGTGCTCTCGCAAAAGCCTGCCAAGGTCGTCCAGCTGACGCACCTCCTGGCCGGCCACCACCTGGATGGTAGAGCCCTGCGTCAGGCCTATGGACTGGGCAAGGGACCCGCCGTTGACGTTGAGAACAAAGACTCCAAACTGCGGTGCGTTTGGATCCGGCGGAAGCGGCGTAAGGGTGGAAATTATGAGGTAAAGCGCAAACAGCGACAGGCCTGCCAGTATCATGTTGTTGAGCGGACCGGCGGTGAGTATCGCGCTTTTCTGCTTTAGCGTTGTCCTGGCCAGCTCGTCGCGCTCGATGTTGACAAACGCCCCTATGGGGATTCCAAGGAAAAGGACTATACCAGTCGAGTCTACGCGGACGTTGTAGACCCTGGCTATGATGCCATGTCCGGCTTCATGAATCACTATTGTAATGAAGAGTGCTACCAACCCGTAACCTATGGGCAGGTACGGATTCAGGCCGGGTATCAGCAGGTTGGCCTGCGGACCGACGCCGCGCACACCTTCTCTGGCACCGGCGTCAGCAAACAACACTGCGAGGGAGCCGACAATGAGGAATATGGCAAAGACCGTGATGACCGGCATCAGGTACGTGTTTATCTTGGCCCATGCCTTGGCCCCTGGAAGCCTTGCTACCCGGTCAAAGAAGTCAAGACCAAAGGGTGTGTGAATAAGTATAAGCGGCAGCTTGACTTCTGCCCGTACTTTGCCTCGCTCCTGTTCCAAACGAGATATCTACACGGCTTCTGTATTTAAAGCATTAAAAAGTTATACTCCGCTGGTCTCTACCTTCAGGATCTCCAGCGTGACCTTGTCGCCGACCTTGATGGACGTGTCCTGGTACTCCCTCATGCTCATCTTGATGACCGGCGAGTCGGTTACCCCGCCGCCAAGCATGCCGGGCAGACTGGCCATGACCTTGGGCATGTTCTTCATCATGTCCTCAATGGATGAAAAGGCCATGGTGTTTGGGCCAAACGGGTTCACCGGCCTGTCGGCCTTGTACTCCTTGGGGTCGTTGAACGTCACGTAGACATAGGGACTGCCATCCTGGGAAGCCTCGATACGCGCAACGATGAACTCTTTTTTCATTTGATGTAATGGATATTGAGGTAGGGGCATATTTGTATATCGACATCGGTATTATGGGTGGTTATGAAAGTGCTAAGTCTTTGCATGTGTGCGTATTTGCATCGCAGTCAAGTATCTCCTGTTTGATAGTGAGGTCTTGGAGACGATCTTTTACGGAATCAGCTCCAGTTTGACTGACTCGCCAGGAAAAGTAGTAGGAAGTAACTTGAGAATTCCTGCTCGTTTCAATCCTTTCCATAGACCTGCCTGTGGTCTCCAACTGCCACTATCAGGATAATCTTTTCCTTGTAAAGTACCTTGTAAATCAGCCTGTGAGAACGACCCAAGTCGTATGCGTAATAGCCTGACCAACGCCCCTTTTTAGGTAGTCCGAGCTTGCCGGGGTCGTCTGAATTGCTTAATTCCAAGATTGCCTTTCGATAGCGGTTTACTTCTTCAGGACCCCGTCTCTTTTTTAAAATCCTTTCAAAACCATCAGGAGTCTTAACAGACCACCTGATCTCATTTGTTTAATACTTCATCCAGGTGTTTCAGATACTCTTCGGCATTCTTGTACGTCTTCAATTTGACCTTGCCTGTTTCAACGGCTTCTATGGCTGCCTCTTCTTCTGGCGTCAATTCATCTGATTTCCGCTTCTGTCGTGCTGTAGCCACAGTAACACTTGCATCGGTTATCATAAAAAGGTTCTTGTAGTAACCACGCTTGATAACTATGGACCCTGTCATAATCCAGTCGCAGTCAAAAACTCTACATTAGAGGACTGCGCTATCTAGCATGACGTGCTTGCCATAGACGCAGACAGCCTGACCAAGGTCTACAAGGGATCAAGTAGGGCTGCCTTAAACAATGTCTCCATAAAGGTTGATTCTGCCAAGATCTTTACACTGCTTGGCAGGAACGGGGCAGGCAAGACCACCTTTGTCAGGATGGCCGCAACGCAGCTTCTGCCCACGTCTGGAAGCATCAGCGTGCTTGGATACGATGCAGTCCGGCAGGCAAAGCAGGTCCGGCAGTTGATTTCCGTGGTGCCGCAGGAAGGCCGGCCGCTTAGGGCGCTCACGCCGTGGGATCATGTCTACAACTGGCTTCAGATCCGAGGCGAGGACAAAAGGGAGGCCCGGGAGAAAACCGAGGCCGTCCTGCAAAAGCTGGAACTTTCAGAAGTCAAAGACCGGCCGGCCATGAACCTGTCTGGCGGCATGAAGCAAAAGATATTGGTGGCCATGGCTCTGGCTGTGGACGCACAGTTGTTGTTTTTAGACGAGCCGACCATCGGCCTTGACCCGGTTTCAAGAAGGCAGGTTTGGTCCGCAGTAAAGGACTGGAAGGCCAAGGGGGGATCCATCCTGCTGACGACGCATTACATGGACGAAGCCGAGATGCTGTCTGACTACATCGCCATAATAGACAGGGGCTCCGTCGTAGCGGAAGGAACAGTCCGGGATCTGCGCAAAGTCATCCCGCAGAACACTCGCATAGACGTGGCCAGGGACGGCCTTGACATCGAAACGCTCCAGTCTTACGGCTCGGTAGTCGACACGGGCGCCGGCACGCTTCGCGTGTTTACGTTTGAGTCATCTATTCGCGAGCTGTCAGAACTGGCGATACGCCGCAACCTTCCCTTCACGGTCTCGCCGGTCACCCTGGACGACGTTTTCGTCTACCTTGTGGGAAACATCGAATCTAATGGAGGATGGTCACAACGCAGTCAATAACACTGCCGGCAAGACAGGCCTTTCTCATCGCCTATTCCACCGGCATACTGTGGCTGAGGCGCAACCCGTCTTCCCTTGTCTTCACCGCGATAAGCCCCTTCTCACTTCTGTTCGTGCTCTTTGTGATAAGCAACGGCCAGTACGTGCAGTTTGCCGTGGCTGGAAGCCTGGTCATGGCTCTGGTCGGATACGGCCTTGCCCTGGGCCAGGACATCTCGTTTTACAAGACAGAATACAAGATCCAAGACGTCTTTGTTGCGTCGCCGGTCTCGCCTCTAACCTACATGATGGGTCTTGCCCTCTCAGAACTGCTGTTTGGATTGCCGGCGCTTACTGCCCTTGCCGCCCTAGTCGTGTACTTTGGCGCGTCGCTGTTCAACATCCCGCTTCTTGTGGCAACCATACTCCTGCTGTGGAGCTCGATGTCGGCGATGGGGTTCTTTCTGTCGTCGCACATGCTTCACATGCGCAACGCCACGCAGGTGATCTCCTTTGTCAACGTAATACTGGCAGTCCTGCCACCGGTGTTCTACCCGATAGCCAACCTGCCAGAGCAGCTGCAGTACCTTTCCTACGCTGTTCCCACCACCCATGCCTCGCTTATGCTGCAGCATTCCATGGGGCTGCCAGTCCCTGCCGGCTGGTCCTTGGAGCTTGGCTACGCTGTCCAGATAGCATACCTTGTCGGGTTCGTGACTCTGGCCAAGACGCGGGCAATCTGGCGCGAAACGTAAAGTTGCATCTACGCTGATTATAAAACAGTTATAAATAAACGCAACAAAGTATTCGCATGGCTCTGAAACATTCGGCCAAAGATCGACAAGGTGGGCTCTGGCCAGAAGAGATCGAGGCATGGAAAAAGATCCACGGCGGAGAGACCAAGATGACGCTAATGACTGCTGAAGAATTTAGTGCCGAAATGGAGCGAATCATTAGTGAGCGAAAAGCAAAAGAAAGAAGAAAAAAAGATGGAAAATACTAAAACCAGATGATTGGGAAAAACAAACCAGACGCTTGCCTGTGTATTTACTTGAAAAACTAAAAGCCGTTGTAGATGAATTAGCGGAACTAGAAGATCCAACGATATTTGGCGTCCTTGAAAAGAATTTGCGTTATGGGTCTGCATATGTTCTTAGGCTTGACAAATCATACAGGTTATCATATCGCGTTGATTTCAAATCGCACACCATAATTTTGGGTCGGGTGGGAGACCACAAGGTAGCGGGGTCTAAAGAGTAAATGATTGTGGTATAAGGGCCCTTTTGTGAACGCATTCAATTATAAGGAAAAACACGTCGAGATAATTTACTTGTGTGTAAGAAAAGACGCTCGTTCAAGATTCAGGATTCCTTGACGAAGGCAGAAGAATCCGCAATAGAAAAATCCATGGCCGACTTGGAGGCCGGAAGATTCAAGTCTATAAAGGCAGCAAGGAATTCTTTGCAGAGTTAAACGAGAACTAGTCTTGCCTTCTATACGACTTCAAATGAAGATGAGTAGCTCTCTGACTCGTATTTATCGGCAGACGCGTCTATTAGCACTTCAAACATGCCTGGGTCTGCGTTTTCGCTGATCCTCCAAGAGAAGGTTACAACACCGTTGCTGTCGGTGTGGCCAGAGAAATTTACTGTCTGGCCGGATGCATAATTGACCTGCACCTCGACAAAGGCATCCTCAATGACATACTCTGTGGGCTCGTCAAAAACCTGCACGGTTATTGTCTGCACATTTCCTCTGGCTATGGGGTCCTGCTCAAACCGCAGGTCGATGTCAAGGTTTCCGGGGCCGTAGGCCGAGTCTTCCTCGATGCTGCTCTGGCCGGTTACAAATGAAAACTCGTCTGAATACGAGCAGTTGTCAGAAAAGTCGCAGACTCCAAAGGAAAGGTAGTACGTTCCGTCGTACGTAAAGTACTCCGGCTGAAAGTTTTCAGTCACCACTATCGGCTCGTACTCTATGTAGCTAAAGTATTCCTCGTCTTCCAAGTCGTACTCATACGTGTAGGTGTATATCTTGTCGCCAGCGTACAGCGGCCACAGCTCCCTTGACGCCGTGTCCTGGTCTATTTCCGGCCAGGCGCCCAGAAATTCAAAGGTGCTGCCGGTCTCCTCGTCGTCCTGTACCTGGTAGATGAGGGTAACCGGCTCGTTGACGTCCTCGGCCTCAAGCCTCACCGGGAACAGGGCAAAAAGGGTGTCCTCTGTTGCCTCAAGATTCATCAAGGTGGGCGCGCAGAACTCATCGTTGCATAGCGAGATTATCTGCTTGTTCCAGGTAAATTCCATCGCGCCGTCCGGCTCGATTACCCATGACGGGTCCAGCTCCAGGTAGGACAGCACCTCCACACGGGTCTGGTCGTACGTTTCGCTGCTGATGTACATGAGGACCTTGGATATGTCGGCGCCCTCAACAGAGCCGCTCACCGTCTGGCCGTCAAACTCTAGATCGATAAAGGGTGCCTCGTCGTCTGACTGAAGCATAGACTCCTGCGTCTCAAGCAGGCTGTCCCAGCCAGCCACCGAGTAAAGGAGGTAATCGTCGTTGAACTCCTTGGCCTCAACGGGCACGTATATTGAGATCCCGTTGGCGTTGGGCTTTGCCTGGCCGCTGACATTGTAAATCACGGCATCGTCTATGGCTTGCTGCAGGTCCCCAACTACTACGTTGTAGCCGGGGAATTCCGATCCGATGTTTGATGCAAGGTGGTACAGGTCGACGTGCCCAGAACTGCTTTTTGCGCCAACGCCGTATCTCTCGGTGCTGTCCACGGCGCGGGCAAAGGAATACGAGTATTCTAGATTGGATATCCTGTCTTCCATGCCATCAGAAAGCGCCCTGACCCTTTCCTTTAGCGCGGGGATCTTCTTTAGGTCCAGAACGGACATCGTCACCGTACTCTGCGATTCATAGTCCCAGTACTTTTCTGCGTTGTCCACCGCATGCTTTACGTACGTGTCGGCAACGGTCCTGCCAAGCTGGTCCCCTGTCTGGTCCGGGTTGCCAGTCATAGAAGTCAGTATGGCAGTATAGTCCCACCCCCAGCTGGGCTCCACTTCCTGCGATGCCACAAGGTAGCTGCCGTACGGGCTGAGCCTGTCGGCCACCTCCACCGTGGCCATCAGGCATGCGTCAAAGCCAATGACCTCAAAGTCTGCCTGCGTCTGCTGTTTTGCGTCTGCAAAGGCCTCTTCAATCTCGTCAAGGGTCAGGCTGTCTTCAAAGAGCTCGTCAAAACCAAAACCGTCGATGCCGTTGCCATGGTCCCAGAGTACGATGGCGTATCTTTCTGCCGGGTACTGCGATACCGACCATGCGATAAAGTCTGCAAGGGTCTGCGGGTCTCCCATGTTCTTCTGCCCGACATCCTGCAGGGTCTGGTATTCGCCCTCAAGTATTCGATGTATCTGGACGCTTGTAAAGTCGATGAACCTTTCCTCGTCTTTGGGCGCGTTTGCACCGCCGGTCTCGACTATCACGTTGACTCCCTCTGTGGAGCCGACCGCCTCCATTTCACGAATATCAAGACTGGCGGCGTAATTCTGCGATTCAAGGTCTGAGCCCACCATGTAAACAAGAACAGTGTAGTCGGCAGCCGGCCTGCCGGCATCGATGTCTACCTCAAGTTCAGCCGATATCAAAAAGGAGCTTGTCTTGACGCCGGACAGGACCTGGGGATTTTCAAAGTCGGTTATTGCAAAGGCGCGGATGCTTACCTCCTCAAACTCGCTTTCTGGCTCAGCCGTCCAGGACATCGCCATCGCTTGGCTGCCGTTTGGCTCAAGGGTACCTGTCTGCCATTGCAGGTTCAGGGTTACCCCGTCCTCGTCTCTTACCTCCACTATGGCAGTAAAGGGCTGGCTAGCCGGTTCGTTGTTTGTAACCGTAAGGTGGATGAGGGCCTGCTGGCCGGGCCTAAGCACGAAAATCGGACTTCCACCTAGGCTTTTCAGTGCAGGCATACTTATAGAAACAGAGTCAAAACTTGATGCAAAAGAGCTGGCAACCGGAAAGCATGCAAGCAGGAAAATAAACGCGATGACCAGCGCGGTCTTGACCATCGGTAGGGCTATCCAGCATACAAGTAGATAACCTTTACAAAAAAGAGGGCGCCGTCAGTGAGCCTACCTTTTTGTCAGCGCCAGTATTCCGCCTACGATTCCCAGTATCGGCCCGACGATAAATCCGCCCATGCCAAACAGCCCGATGATGGATGCTATCAGGACTGCAACGCCCCAGCCGTGTCCGCTTTCCGGTTTTTTGTGGATCATGTATCCACCGAAAATAGATACCGCGCCGGCTGCCAAAGAGATCGATGCCATGGTGCCAACAGTCCACCCGATGTATCCGCCGGGTGCCATCATGCCCCATCCGCCGCCCCTCATCATCGATCCCCACCCGTACATCGCCGACTGGGACCAGACGCCAAGCATGGAAAACGCCAGTAATCCGCCAGCCAGCATCAGTGCGCCGCCTATAACGGCCAGAACTACCGACGGCCTTACTTCCTTTCCTGCCCGCGATACGCTTTCCATTTTTTTTACCTCCAATGCCATTGTTGGACGGACGCAGATATATGCAAAAGGAATGCAGTGCACTGCACAGAGTTCAGATGTTGCCGGCTATCTGGGTGCATAAAAGATGATGGCAGCGCCAGCAACGGCCACCAGGGATCCTATTACCTCGTACATGTCTGGCTTCTTTTTGTCGACTATTCTGCCCCATATTATTGATGATATTATGAAAACGCCACCGTACGCTGCATACACCCTCCCAAAGTCAGCAGGCTGCAGCGTTGGGATTATGCCGTAGACGAAAAGAATGATGCCGCCGACTATTCCTAGTGCAAACTTTTTCTTTTCTCGAATCCAGAGCCACACCAAGTACCCGCCGCCTATTTCTGCCAAGGCTGCCACAAAGAACAGAACCACCGTCAATGGTGGATAGGTTACTGGCTCGACCATACTCCTTTCTCACCTTTCCTCGGCATGTAGAATATGATGGCGACACCCGCGATTGCTACCACCGTGCCTAGAATGTCATACCTGTCAGGCGGTATCCCCTCAAACAACCAGCCCCACAGTATCGACATGACGACAAAGACACCTCCGTATGCGGCGTAAATCCTGTGAAAGTGAGATGGCTGGAATGTGGGCACTATGCCGTACAGGAACAGGACAAAGCCACCAAGCACGCCAAGTGTCCAGCTCAAGCCGTCTCTGAGCCACAGCCACATCAGGTAGCCGCCACCGATCTCGCAAAGGCCAGCAATAAAGAAGAAAAGCAAAGTCACCAGGATCCGTCTTGTTCTTGGCTCCGGCAATTGCCTACTGAACACTTACTGGCGTTATTATTGTTAGCCTGCCTCTGCCGCCATGTTTTGGCGCCCGTTCAGAAGGTTTTTCATCTGGACAATTGTGGATTATCTTATCTCGGCGTTTACCTTTATGACGTGCGACATGCTGTACATGGCCGGGCAGCGCTCCTCTGCCATCTTTAGGACCTGGCCTAGCCTTTCTCTGTCGGCGTTGTCGCTTTGCACGTCTATCTTGAAGTTTATGCCTTCAGTTATCGGCTCGTCTGCCACGTCAAAGGTCTTGGCAAAATTGATGTTGCACTCTGCATCGACGTTTAGTCTTGTCAATCTTATGCCCTGGCTGGAGGCCACACTTACAAACGTTGCAATGAAGCATGACGCGATGCCAGCAACGCAGTAGCCCATGGGCCCAAGCCGGTTGCCGCTTCCGCCCAGAAAGGATGGCGAATCGATCTCGATTACCTGCTTGCCCTTTTCAAAGGCCAGCTCGGTCCGAAACTGGTAGCCCTTGCTTGGATCAAGGTTCCATTCACCCTGCAGCTTGACGGGTTTTTTCAGGGTGGTCCTGTCAGTCTTGCCGGCTGCGACTGTCTGAGAAATCTTGTCCAAGTCCACGTTGTTTAGTATGTTTGCCATGTGCGTTGTTGCACGACTTGCACTTAAAAGACATTCTGCTTGTCTAGGTGGTGCCTGCGTACTTTGGCCTGCCACGAAGATTCGTTGCATAAAGTTAATTATCATCGCCGTCAAACTAGGGCAATCATGCCCTCTGACGACGACCTGTGCAGAGAGGTTGCATTACTGAAAAAGAACATACTTGGCACTGGGGTCGTTGTTAACGGCAAGCTGGTCTCCTCCTACATAAAGCCAAACGTCCCGCTGCCCAATGAAAAAAGGCTGGGACAGATGCTCATCCAGTCGCATTTTCTGACTGCGCTGGCCAAGAGCAACGATGATTTCTTTGGCCGGTTTGGATACATGATGGTCCACTGGGAAGGCTCCGATGTCTTCTTTTTCGTCCTTGATGAATCATTGCCAAAATTGTTTCTTCTCAGGGTTGTTCGGCCGTACGACCACGGGGAATTGATGGAAAAGGTTTCTCACTGTCTTAAAAAATTCAACTATGAATAATCGTCCCTTTAAAAGGGGAAAATACAGAAATGTTTAAAGGCTATGTGTTCTCTTACCATGTAATGGCCAAAAAAGGAGATATTACCTCAACAAAGAGGTCCAAGAAGGGCCGATCTTTTCTAGGAACTTCTAGCAAAAGGCTAGTCCTCAACATCCATCTGCTGATATGCAACTCTTGTTTTTGGTGCGCGTCCTATTTGTACGGTGATGGGCGCGTCTGGTTTAGGAAATGCCCTGTATGCAGCAAAAACGATATTGAAGCCCTACCCATAATGTCAAACGAAAAGTGTGTCTTTGATTATGATACCAGACGTGGCGTTACGCTACAGTTCAATACTGTTAAAAAGCAATAAGCTTTGTGAACGGTAAATCCATCTGCCGGCGTGAACATTAACGTATAGAATTTGCTTCTGCTGTTTAGCTTGCAATTTCCACCCTCTTTCTAGTCGTGCCTTTACATACGCCAATTCGGGATTTTCTTGGATATGGCGAGGCCTTAACAGATGTAACGGTATTCGAAAATAATGATTGCATGTGTTAGATGTTTTCGTAGAATATCTTATATCTGTCTATCACGTTATCGTCAAATATGGTGGAAAACCTGACCGTGTATCCGATCATTGGATTTGTCATTACCTACCTGTCGCTGGAGGTAGCATGGCACCTTGCTGTATGCAAGCATAAAAGCCAAACAATGGCTCCCTGCGTGTTCAAGCAGGTGAAAATGCTGATTGCGTGACAGTGAAGCATCTGCACAGAAAGCCAACAGTGTTGCGGAGGCTGGCAGCTCATGACCATAGCCCAGACCAGCATGATAGCTGCCAGCCTGGCAATACTGGTCTACGTTGCCGTAGTCACCACTGGCACTCTTACGACACAGAACAACAAGGATGCTTCCCTTCAGCAAGCAGAAGCCGATGCCGCGATGCGCAACCAGATAGAAACGAATCTAAGCTATATTCACGAATCAGATACTAACCGGGCTTCTCTTACTGTGCTTCTTGGCGGCCAAACGCTAGGCAAGGACGAATTCATCCTTCTGTACGACTCCACACCGTACGCAACAAAGGGGCACGTCGCGTTGAACCTGCCATGTGACAGCCAGAACCCGCGAAATCCCATGTTCCAGGTGCTTGTAGGAAGGGCACCGGATCTGGCGCCGATGTCCCTTGGATATCTGGAGCAGATATCCCGCGCTCCGGACATGTGCGTGTATCACACCCAGTTTGGCTTTGGCGACCCTGTCACTGACTTGGTTCTGAAAAACGTATCGGGTGGCGAGGTAAGTTTCAGAGGCCCTCACTCTGTGGTGATAACCACCCATGAGTCCTACATACCGACGGTTCCTTCATACAAAGACATACTGCACCAGCAGGGATACTAACCCCAACACGACTCTTTTTTATTGTCGTACTAGCTTTCTATGAAGCGAAAGTCTTCCTTCACAGTTATCAGCACAACGTGGGTGTTGGTCCTTTCCACGTACTGCATTGACAGGTCTTTTTTCACAAACCTGCTTAGCTCGCTTCTGTTTTTGAACTTGGCAATGATCATCATATCGGTCAGGCCGGTGATGTCGTAAACCGCGCAGACGTTTGGAAACTTTGCTATCTGTTTTTCGATCTCGACTATCTTGCCCTTGGTGGCGGTTATCTCGATTATTGCAGTCAGGTCAAAGCCCAGCTTCTCGTGGTCCAGCAGGGCAGAATAGGACTTGATGATGCCTTCCTGTTCAAGCTTTTGCACCCTGGCAAGCACCGTGGGCGGCGAGACGCCGATCTCCTCGGCTATCCGGCGGTACGACAGCCGGGCATCGGAAAGCAGCTTTTTGAGTATTCTAACATCTGTATCGTCCATATACGAAGGCTCGTTTACCAGATTAACAAATATAAAGTATTGCTTTGAAAAGTCTGTCAGATATTAACAGTATTGAAAGAAGGCCATATATCCAACAAGTGTGTATTGTATGACATGACAACCAGAGATGATTATTCCCTAGAAGAGCGTGATCTCGGCAAGTCGCAGTTCAAGGATGTAGAGTTTATCCAGCTAAGGTACACCGATGTCGTCGGCAGGTTTCTTGCCAAGTACGTCTTTGTGGACTCGGATCCATCAGGATTTCTGGGCGGTGTGGGCACGGACGGCTCGTCAGTCAGAGGCTTTGCAACCATCGACGAGTCAGACATGCTGCTTGTACCGGACAGGTCCACCCTGAGGCTGGCGCCGGTGTCTGACAATTACCGTGTGGCCACGGTTATTTCAGACGTCTACGAGGGCTTTGGAAGGGGCCGGCTTGTCAAAGACCCGCGGTACGCGTCGCAGAAAATGGAAGAGCACCTCTCCCAGGAAGGCCTGTCCTGCTACATCGGGCCAGAAGTCGAGTGCTTTATTTTTGACGAACTGACCCTCAAAGGCGATGCACCGGCGATAGTGTCAGAAGAGCAGGCCGGCAAGTACCCGATAAGGCGCAAGGGCGGATACGACGCGCCTCCTTCTCAGGACTCGCTTTTGGAGTTCCGGTTCAGGGTGGCCGAGATCCTCAAAAAATACTACTTTATCAAAGTCACGAACCTGAACCACGAAGTTGCCAGCTGCGGCCAGATAGAGATCAACTTTATGCACAGCACGCTGACTAGGTCGGCAGACAACGTCCAGATATACAAGGATGTCATCAGGAACTTGGCAAGACAGCAGGGCAAGATTGCCAACTTTATGCCAAAGCCGATATTTGACGAAAGCGACCCCCGCAATGCCGACAACGGATCTGGAATGCACATCAGCGTCAGCCTGTGGGACAAGGCTGCTGCAGGCAACATCTTTTACGACCCAGACGACGAGTACGCGGAATTCAGCCAGACCGGACGTTACTTTATCGGCGGCGTGCTAAACCATGCCTCATCGCTGGCCGGACTGGTCGCGCCCACCGTCAACTCGTACTACCGGATGGTTCCGGGATTCGAAGCCCCGGTCTATTCAGCCTGGTCAAGGGGGAACCGGTCAGCCATCCTGCGGGTGCCGATAAACGAAAAGAACAACCCCAAATCAAAGCGCATCGAGTTTCGGGCGCCGGACCCCTCCGCCAATCCGTACCTGGCCTTGCCGGCCATAGTGGCAGCCGGGATGGATGGAATCAAGAAAAAGATAGATCCCGGCGACCCGGTCAACGCAGACATATACAAGATGTCTGATTCGCTTAGAAGCAGCCTTGGGATAAAATCGCTTCCCGGCAGCCTGGAAGAATCGCTGGCGGCGCTTAAGAGCGACTCTGAATACCTGAAGGTATGCTTTGGAAACGAGCTGCTTGAGGCCCACATGACCCTCAAGGAGGCGGAGATTGCCGGCGGCCGGTCAAAGAAGCAACAGTTCCTGCAATACTACGACATCTGAGTGCCTGAATCAGCTTGATGCCTGCGGTCATGGGTACGTTTGCATCACCGCGAGGGCACCATGCTTTTTTCCTTTGGTTGCAGTCGCCGACTCTGTTCTAGCCCTATACCTTGCGCACTCTGATGGAGTACTTGCCCATCCCGCTTGCACGATTGTAGTGGCGCACTTGCACATAGTATTCGCCGGCAATCAGGTTTGTTACTATCCTGGCGTTGGTATCGATGCCGGAATCGTCGTCCTCTGCAATGAGCGATGTAGCGTTGTTTGGGCCAAAGAGCTTCATGTATACGTCCGTTGGGCCAAGGGTATCGATGAGGTACCGCCCGTCGGTTGCCGTGAACTTGAAAAGGTCTTCTTCTCCAATCTTGCCGATGGAGGCTTTGGTGCGTTGCTTTGCATTGACCTTCAATTCAGTAGCAGCCTCCACTGTTGTGCCGGTCTTTGGATACATCTTGGCGCCTGCGATGAATTCCTTGTCCATGTGGGAGAGTATCTCGTTTGCCTTGGTGCCTATGCCGTTTAAGGTCCATGAGGAAGGAAAGAAGTAGAGCATGATGGAGTCAGGGTCAAAAGCAGTGCCGTTGATCTGGTCGGCCCTGTATTTGCGGAGGATGTTGTGCCGGGTCGTCGCTTCGTCCCAGAAATTTGGAGACTTGGCGCATTCTCGAATGACTACCTCCTCGTTCCACTGGATGCCGCCTGCAGGATTCTGGTGCTCGTGCGCAAGCCCCAGGGCATGGCCAAACTCATGTGCAGCGGTGCCTCCGTCCAGAAAGCCAAGGTTCATGGTAGGATGGCCAAACGGAATGCTGCGGCAGTCTGTACCAATGTAGGACCAGGCTCCATCGCTGGGATCAAATGTTATCCGGATCTCGGCATTGTTTGCGTTGTTGAAATTGAACTTGATGTTGGCGACTTGTTCCCACCAGCCGGCCTGCTCACGTGCAACTGCCTGCTCTTGGGAAGAACCGTCCATGAATTTCACCTGCAGCGTCGAGCCGTTCATCCAGCTCTTGCCGATGGGCGACATAGCACGCACGGTGCCATCGCGCCTTCGCACGGTTGGATGAAAACTCAGCATGTCTCTAGGCAACACACGGTCGATGCAAACTTTTGCTCTTTCGCTCATGTCGATGCTGTTTTTTCCAAATAATTAAACATTTTGTCTTACGAAATATCATAGACAAGGCAGGTCGCCAACTATCTGCAATACAATCCTCAGAAGCGGAAACGTCGATTGTAATAATCTGCAGAATTTTATGGCCCATGCAGGCCGGCACATTTTCGGCACAATCTGATATAGTGCAGAAAGGTCATGGTGGGATTCGGACCCACGACCTGCTGATTTCCTGATTTAGGGTTTACAAGTCAGCCGCTCTGACCAGGCTGAGCTACATGACCTCGTTACGGAAGTTCAGGCAAACATAATTAATACTTTATTCAAAAAAGAAGCGGCTTTGGCCTTCCAAACAATGTTCTGTTGGAAGGCCGCATGCCTGAACAGTATTTCCAAAAAAAGAGAGTGTTCCGGGCTTAGAAGTTCATGACGTGGAATCCGTCTGAGAGGAGTCTTCTTACGCTGATGTGCTGTTCAAACTCATCTACGAGGTTGATGCTGCATTGCCCGACAGATTCTTTTGCTCCAAATGCCGTGGCACAGAACAAACAGGCTCCGGATACCTTGTCCTTTACCGATTCGTACAGCGGGTTTGCTTTGTGATCCTTTCTTGACAGAACGCCGGGCCATCTTGTACCCGTCCCGTCAAAGTAAAGGCGAACTTCGTCTCCTGCCTGCTTGAATTCCTTTACCGTTATCATTGCGTTTACCACCCGACCAAGATCCTCGCTTGTCTCTGTGTCTGCAAATACGAACACTGCTACCTTGTTCATCTTTTCACCTCCTTACCTTTCGTAGTTAGATGAAGAAAGGTAACCTATATTAACTGGAAAGTAACAAAAAGGTAGGCAGGTGAAAGGCAGGTAACTTGGATTCGAATTTAAAGTTCTGCCCAATACACAACACCTTCGACTTGATAGGCAAGAAATTCACCATCCTTATTCTGCGGGACATGATGCTTTATGGCAAGAAACGATTCAACGAACTATTGGATTCTGTGGAAGGCGTAAACTCAAAGACCCTGTCGCTAAGGCTCCGGGAGATGGAGCGTGATGGGCTGATTAATCGGCGGGTCTTTGCCGACAGGCCGTTGCGGGTTGAATACGAACTGACCGAAAAGGCCAGGAATCTCAGGCCAGTGCTTGAGCAGATGGGCGAGTTTTCCACACAGTACTGCGCCACCGATGTTTTCAGGGACAAAAAGCCCCGGAGTTTCAAGCAGGTTCTTGAAACTCAAGAGCTTGGAAATTAAGGCCATTGCGGAACTCAAGCACGTGGAGTGGGATTCAACCCCAAATTGGTTATGGAGTAAAAAGAATAGGCAAGTTACTAGTCTTCTCCATACGTCTCTTTGTGGTCTCCAAGACGTTTGATAATTATGAGGTGTTTTTCTCTGTCAACCGAATAGAGTAACCTCAAAGACTTGGTAACATTATACGCATAGCATCTGAAATTGGAGCCTTGTTTGAAGGTTCCAAGGACAGCAGGATCTCCGCTCTCTGCAAGGGCTTGTATTGCCTTTTCAAACAGTGGAAGTTTGGGCGTATCCTTTATCTTTCTTAATTGCTTCTTGGCTACGTCCGTAACCAGGATTTGCCAGGTCAAAGGCTATCGTTTTTGATGGCCGCAATGAGATCCTTTGGGCTGGAAAATACAGTGTACCTGCCTTCTGCCAGGTCCTTTTCACTCTGCTGTAGATCACGGATTTCTTCTGGTGTTAGTCTGTGCTTGTCAGGTATAGTGGCCTTGACGGGTTTTTTATTCACCTTCTTTTTACCTTTGACAACCTTGGTCTTCCCAGCTTTCAGCAACGCAATTTTCATACATCAATCTGCTATAAAAAACAAACCCTTTCGATAGACAATACAGTGTGCAAAACTCCCGCGCAAAATAAGAGGTCCTCCTTGAGTATCATGTCCTGACATTGTTGCTTGTAGGTGCACACGTACCTTCCTCTGGGAATCCTTGTTTAGTTATACAAGTCGTTTCCTTGACCAGCCTTTCATGGAAGGCCTGATCCGGCGAATTACAGTCAGACCCAGCCAGCGTCTAGCCATGTCAACAATTGTGGGATATAGCTGGCGACAGTAAGGTTCAATTTATTTAAATTACGGCCGCAAGTGCTCAAGTCATGATGGCGCGCAGCAAGTTCATGGTGCAGGTTGTCATAGAAAACAAGCCGTACATCAACGACCCGGAAGGCGAGACGATACACCGCGACCTGATAGTAAAGGGCGGCTATTCTGCCGTCAAGTCGGTGCGCTCAGCCAAGATGCTCAAGATGGTGGTAAGCGCCGGCACTGAAGCAGAGGCCGAAAAGACGGTGCAAAAGCTGTGCGAGGAGCTGCGGATATTCAACCCCGTGGTCAGCGTCTGCACGGTCAAGGCCGTTGCAAAACAAGACTAGTGCCTGTCGTGGTCCATCGTCGCTATGACGTTGTCTATCTTTTCCGTGTCCCTAAGCGTGCCTTCTAAAAGCAGCGTTGTCCGCAAGTGCTTTGCCAGGTCCGTGACGGTTATTATGCCCACTATCTTGCCCCCATCCATTATGGGGAGCCGGCGGATCTTGTGGTTTATCATGCGCTGCACAGCCACCTCGATGGGCATGTCCGGTCCGGCGGTGGTCAGAATCTTGGACATCATCTCGCCGACCTTGACCTCGGATACGTTGCGCTCCTTGACGCAGATCTTTTTGATGAAATCCCGCTCGGTGACGATGCCGACCGGGGTCCCGTCCTTGAATACGAATATCGAGCTTATGCCCTTCTCAGTCATTGTCTTGGCCGCTTCAAGGGCGGTCTTGTCGGCGTCTATCATGACTATTTCCTTGGTCATGATATCTCGGACTACGCCAGCTACCATGCCAGTACTTTTCAATCCTTAAAATTTAATCCTTGTTGTCTGGGTTCTGTTAACTTGATGGGTGATTAATCTATGTGTTAACTGTCGAGTGATTAGATGGCCTCATTGTTAGCAGGAAGTATGGCAGCGGAAGGTTTAAGCTTAGGTATTTTGTAGTTATATTGAAGAAAAAGGAAGGGGCTCTACTAGAGTGCAAATCTAGTAGCGTGTCATGGATCGATAAGAACAATTACGATAATCGTCAACCGCTTTAGAGCATCCCTCCTATCTTCCTTGTACAATAAATTGGTAGGATCATAACGTGTTATTTCCTCTAGGTTTTGCTGCGTTTTGAATTACAGTTATCCATTTGTTTTGGCCGTCAATTTTGATTCCTGTGACTTCTGCAGGTGTCTTGTTTTCTAGCCCTTCGTGTTCTCTAAAGTAGTTATGGAATATTTGACAACCTTTCAGTATTGGAGTGTTGATCTTCTTTAGACTCCTCATCTTTGATTTTACTTTGTAAACATGTTCATCTGTTCTTTCGACATAGCCTTGTAATTTAGCTATGGCCACACCTTTTTGCTCACGCACCGAAAGTTTTCTAGCTTCCTTTGTGTATTCCATTCGTACTAACTCCGTGAAAACGGAATCACAGTGTGCTGAGTTGCACAACACTCACCCGAGATTACCAGCCTCAGCGAGGCACTATGCCGCGGGGACAGCATTTCCACACCTACCATATGTATTGTTTGCTTAAAAGCTTTGCGCTTTGTCTGCTAATTGTTATCCTTTATGTCAGCCTGTCATTATCATATCATTGCGAATTCGCAATAATCATAGATAACCTTATAAACATGTCTGCGCAAATAGCTAACAAATGGAAATCGGTTCCTTCGAAATACCGGATGTTCGTCTATACCCTGATACAGTAGCAGACATCAAAGTAGTCTATGAAGCTGTAGGTGAGGGGAATATAGGCTCGCTTGACATGGCAAAGACATTCGGATATGCAACCCATTCAACTAAAAAATTCTATGATAGACTAGGTAGCATGGTTCAATTCGGGTTTCTTGAAACTGTAGGTAGGGGAATTTTTCGTGTTACCGATTTGGGTAAACGAATTCCTTACCCCGAAGATGAAAACGATAAGAAAAAATTGTTCAGACAAGCTTTCATGAATGTTCCCTTGTGGAAGGAATTGTATGGTAAGTTTCAGAAAAATCCCCCCGCTGAGAATTTTTGGGTAACATTGAAAAACATAGCAGGCACAGATTCTCCCACTGCACAGAAAATCGAAAAAGAAGTAAAAGCGAGGTATTTAGAAGATGTAGCACTTGTATCTGATGAAATAGAGTCAGAAAAAAGCTATAAGCAGCCTGATTCTAATAAGAGAGGAGAAGAAAAACAAATGGCTGCTGGTATGCAATTCGAGGTTGAAACAAATGTATTTGGTAAGCTAATTGCGCCCGGGATAAGTACAGTGGAAATAACAGATGAAGATACGCTCACATTGGCCGAATCGGTACTTGGGATTTTGCGAAAGAAAATAGCAGAAAAAATAAAACAAAGCTCTACGTCTGAAACTGAATCGTCATCAGCAGGAAACCAGATTTCATAAGCCATCACTCGACAGTTAACACATAGATTAATCACCCATCAAGTTAACAGAACCTTGTTTAGATGGCAGCCTCGCCGCGTTCTCTGGTCTTTAGGTCTATGGCCACCGGCATGTCTGAGACGAATATCTTGCCTCCATACGAGGGGCCGCCTATCTTGTCTAGGATCCTGTTTATTATGTCCTCTGCCTTGCTGTCTGGGACCACGGCCTCAACCTTGGTGCGGGGTATGAACTCTGGCACGTAATGGCTTGTACCGCGTCCAACTGACACAGGCTTTGCCTGGCCCCTGCCCCTGCCCTCGACTCGGTAGTGGGTCATGCCTCCGATGTTGAACTCTTTGAACACCGCGTTGAGCTCTGGAAGCGCCCTGTCCGGTATCACGACTTCGATCTTTTTCATCAAGCCTTATTTTGGCAGGAGTCAGGCTATATCTGGAACTAAAAAACAGATGGTATTTCTCAGCAACGGCTGCAATGGGCATAGCCGGAATAAGACCCAGAAACGCCGATGCAGAGCGGCAGAAATGTAGCTAGAGTGAAAAAGCTGGTGTGAGTACGAACGTATACCAACTTCATTTCTGCTCTTTAGCATATATAATACCTACGTGTCAGAGCTGACAAGATTATATATAGTCAGCTAGTATAATACAACATGCAAAAGCAGGAGCTACTGAAAGGTCACGCATTTCTGTTCGCCCAGAGACTGGAAAGCAAACCAGTCTATACTATAGCGGATGCAATTTCTGTGGCCGGTTCTGCCAAGACTGCTTACAGGCGCCTGAATGACCTGAGGGCGCTAGGCCTTGCCAAGTACAAACATGGCAGCTTCATCCTCAAAACTAGCGTAGTGTCACAGCCGGCAAACGTGATTGAAAAACTTCTTCCATCCCTAGTTGCGTTGAGTAAGGCCCGGAGGTTTGGACGAAACTACAACGATTCCGATATCCGGTTTGCCATGAAAAACATTGCCGACAAGTTTGTCACGCTGGACTACAAAGCATACGATCTTACGAAATTCCAAACTCCACTTGACTTGTACATCTACGTGCAGGACGTAGACAAGGTTGCCGGCTTTCTGAAAGAGAATGGGTTTAGGGAAGGCAGAAACGGCCGAGTTATTCTTCTGCCAAGGATAGGTGATTTTACAAACGAGATTGAAAGGGTGTACCTCGACTGCATAGCAAACGGTGAAAGAAGCACGCTGGATGCAATAGCGATAGAGTTGCTGTACGAAGATAAACTAAGCACAAGAGGCCTTTTTCCAGTCCAGCAGGTAAAGAAGGTTCAAGAGGACCTGCCGTTGTTAAGCAGCAGGTAAAGGAAACAACATTGCCAAAAAATAGTTATAACCACTTTCAGTAGGATTTCTGTGCTTTCGCAAGTAGACGATTCCTGGTCATTCAAGGATGCGTCAAGAAGCGAAACTTCCTACATTACTCATGGTTATCACAGGTATCCAGCCAAGTTTATCCCTCAACTGGCAGCGAGAGTTATAAGAGAAAATAGCAGACCGGGTGAGCTAGTATGCGACCCTTTCATGGGTTCTGGCACAGCCCTTGTAGAAGCCATAGTCAATGGTCGCAAGGCCTATGGAGTCGACATTAATCCTGTCGCTTTTCTCATTTCAAAGGCCAAAACCACTCCTATAGACCCTCTGAAACTGGATAATCAGATATCTTTGCTCTTCAGCGAATTGAAGCCTGTTCTCAAAAGAGATACGAAGCAAATGCTATTGACTGAAGAAAGATTCGAGTTTCAGATTCCAACCCATGAACGTATCGATTATTGGTTCCCTGAAAAACAGAAACACGATCTGGCGCTAATACTATCTAGGATTAAGGCAATAGAAGACAAAGATATCCAAGTCTTTCTACTCTGTTCATTTTCCAATATTCTAAAGGGGTGCTCACGATGGATGATGAAATCAGTCAAGCCTACCAGAGACAGAAGCAAGACAGTGGCGCCTGCCTACGAAAGCTTTGTACTACAAACTCGAAGAATGATGAGGAAGAATACGGAATTTTGGAAGGTCCTTGGTGGTAGGAAGGTAGAATGCGTTATTGATAACAGGGATGCCCGAAACCTCGACCTAAAGGATAATTCAGTTACGCTGATTGTAACAAGCCCTCCATATGTAACGTCCTACGAATATGCCGATCTCCATCAATTGACTGCCCTGTGGCTTGGGTATATCGATGGATTAACCGAGTTCAGAAATAAGTTCATTGGTTCAATCCAAAAAGAAGATGGAGAAGTTGAACTTTACAGCAAGCTTGGTAGGGATACCGTTGAAAGGCTGCGGGAGAAGGACAAGCGAGAAGCAAAAGGTGCAGAGAGGTACTTCTTTGAAATGCAGCAATGCTTTGAAGAAATGCATAGAGTCCTGAAACCTTCGGGCCGGGCAGCAATAGTAATTGGGGATACGGCCCTCAAGAAAGTAGAGATCAAGAATGCCGAAGTCTTTGTACAGACAATGCAAGGGATAGGATTCAAAACTTATGAGATAATTCGAAGGCCGATTCCAAGCAAGATATTGCCATTGACCAGAGATGAAAAGACAGGCAAGTTTGCAACTACCTCCAAGGCAGATAGGCTCGCATATCCGACAGAATACATTCTAATCATGGAGAAAAAGTAGAGTGACCTTTACATTTCATGACTTGGTAAAACTCTATGAGAAGAAAAAGGGGGTCTATGGAAGTGAAACATACCGTCATATTTCAGAGATCCTAGATGATGCCAAGATCCGGCATAAGAAGCACTTTGACAAAGACAACAAAACTGATCACGAACAGTCTTGGAGAGCTTTCAAAGGCAAGAATCTTGAAAAACTGCTAATCCATATTCTATCAAAAGAGGTTAAAGAGCTTGATCTTGATTTAGTACAAGGACACACCCTTGAAAGAGCAAAAGGTCTCTCAAAGGTGTTAGACCAAGTGAAAAGGAATCTGTTGGTAGATTATGGGGAGTTGGGCATGCATCTTCCTGATGTTGATATTGTCATTTACGATCCTTGTGATTCCTATGTGCTGGCAGCCATCTCAATCAAAGTCACTCTTAGAGAAAGGATTGCACAGACCGGCTACTGGAAACTAAAGCTCTCTTCTTCAGAGGTTACCAAGGATATCAAGGTTTTTTTCATAACGCCTGACGAAGATGGGACCCTGACAGTCATGAAGCCTACAAAGAAAGGCAGGGCTATTGTTGAAAAGGACACAGACGGAAGCTATGTGATGAGTGAAACCCCAATACAACAAAGCGATCGTGTAAAGACGTTTGACAGGTTCATCACAGATCTAAAGGCCTTGTCTGATGCTAGAAAGGAGAATAGACATCGTTAGAAAATGCAATTAAACATGGCAAGGTTGTACCCGTCATGCCAGCAAAATCCGCTAATCCTCAAGATATTAATACGAGGGTAGTCAAGTCTTTGCCGCAACCATGACCAAAGTCGGGATCGCCGTTTTTCCTGGAAGCAACTGCGATCGTGACGTCCATCACGTTTTGAACAAGGTAGTTGGAATTCAGGCTGATTTCATCTGGCACACAAAGGACAGGATATCAGGATACGACGCCATGATAGTGCCCGGTGGCTTTGCCTTTGGTGACAGGCTTCGAGCCGGCATAATCGCGGCCCACAGCCCCATCGTTGCCGAGGTCAAGCGGATGGCCAAAGACGGACTGCCCGTCCTTGGGATCTGCAACGGCTTTCAGATACTTGTTGAATCCGGGCTTTTGCCTGGAGCCCTAATGATGAATGACTCGCTGCGGTTTGTCTGCCGGTGGACCAAAGTCCGGGTGCAGAACAACGGCACGCCCTTTACATCCGAGTTTTCAAAGAGACAGGAGTTTGACATCCCCGTGGCTCACGGCGAGGGCCGGTACATGGCCGACAGCAAGATGCTGCGGGACATGAAAAAGAAGAACCAGATAGTACTACAGTATTCAAACGACGATCCAAATGGATCCGTCGACCTCATAGCTGCTGTCTGCAACGAGGAGGGAAACGTCATGGGCATGATGCCGCACCCAGAGCGGGCCAGCGAGAGCATCATATCGGCATCCGGCAGAAACGACGCGATAATGATCTTCCGCTCCCTTGCTTCATACTTAAGAGGGGCCTGACCTTGGGCGTACTTTCCAGTCAAGAACTTGCTTACTTGGAAGAAAAACTCAAGCGCAAGGCCAACGAAGTCGAGCAGGACATCGTCGGCGCCGAATGGTCCGAGCACTGCTCATACAAGTCTTCAAAGAAGTACCTGCGCCTTCTTCCCACCAGGGGCAAAAACGTGGTGGTGGGCCCCGGCTACGATGCCGGCGTGATTGATGCCGGCGACGGCTACGTGCTGACCGTGCACATTGAAAGCCACAACCACCCGTCTGCTGTTGAGCCGTACGGCGGCGCCGCCACCGGCGTCGGCGGTGTCATCCGCGACATCATGTCCATGGGAACGAGGCCTATTGCCGTGCTGGACGCGCTGCGCTTTGCACCTATCGACAACTCGGCATCAAAATCAAGGTGGCTCTTCAAAAACGTTGTGCGGGGCATCGCAGACTATGGAAACTGCATCGGCATCCCGACAGTGGGTGGAGAAGTCGAGTTCGACTCATCCTTTGAGGATTACTGCCTTGTGGACGTTGCCTCCATCGGGTTTGGCCGCAAGGAAAGCATTGTGGCCAACACCGCGGACGTTGGCGACCTGATAGTTCTGGCCGGGGGCTCGACAGGGCGCGACGGCATCCACGGCGCGTCCTTTGCCTCTCGTGCCCTTGAAGCTGAGAACCGGTCTGCAGTGCAGATCCCGGATCCATTCCTTGAAAAACTGCTCCTTGAGGCTACCATGGAGGCCGTGGAGGGCGGCTACGTCAAGGCCATAAAGGATCTTGGCGGCGGCGGTTTGTCATGCTGCCTCTCAGAGACTTCTGACAACCTTGGCAAGGGCTTTGAGGTGGACCTTGCAACCGTGCACGCCCGTGAGGCCGGCATGAATCCGGCTGAGCTGATGATATCCGAGTCCCAGGAGCGTATGCTGTACGTAACAGATTCTGAAAAACTGCCAAAGCTAAAGACAATACTGGACAAGTACGAGATACGCTATTCTGTCCTTGGCCGGGTCGCCGGCCACCAGAACCTGGTAGTAAAACACAAGGATTCACCGGTGGCAGACATGCCTTCTTCGCTGGTGGCGCACGCCCCCCTTGCAGACAGGGCCGCAAGGCGCCCCGCTTACCTTGACAGCATACGAGATGTCAAGCAGCCAAGGCAGCCCTCCGATCTTGGCAGGGTTCTGCTTTCTTTGCTGTCAAACCCCACCATCGCAAGCAAGAGCTGGGTCTACCAGCAGTACGACCATGAAGTGGGGGTGAGGACAGTTCTCAAGCCCGGCGCGGCAGACGCCGCCGTAATGCGACTTGACAACGGCCGGTTTGTTTCCATCAAGCTGGACGGAAACTCCAAGCACTGCTACATAGACCCCTACCAGGGGACCCTTGGCTGCCTGTCTGAGGGCCGCAGAAATATAGTCTGCACCGGCGCCACACCGGTAGGGGTAGTAGATCACCTGCAGTTTGCAAACCCGGAAGACCCAGAGATATTCTGGACTTTTACGCAGGCCGTAAACGCCATCGTTGATTACTGCAACTTTATGGAGGTTCCCGTGGTGGGTGGCAAGGTCAGCTTTTACAACGAGACGGCCAAGGGGCCCATCAAGCCTTCGCCGGTCATCGGCACCCTTGGGCTCATAGACGACGCGGCAAGCATCACCCGCTCTGCGCTAAAGCGCGGCGACTCCATATTCGTAATCGGCCAGACAAGGCCGGAGATGGGTGGCTCTGAATACTATGAATACCATCACGGCATCACCGGCGGCCAGGTTCCCACCGTGGACCTCAAGCAAGACAAGGAGAACAGCGATGCTGTGCTTGCACTGATAAAGGATGGTCTTGTCAGCTGCGCCCACGACTGCTCCAAGGGCGGCCTAGCAGTGGCGCTGTCGGAGATGGCTGTCGCCGGCAACGTTGGCTTTAAAGTAGACCTGAAAAAGGCTCCAAACTCTTGCAGCAGGACCGACGAATTGATGTTCTCAGAATCCCATTCAAGGTACGTTATCGGCACAACCAAACCCGACAGGGTTTCAGAGATCCTTTCTGGCCAAGACGTGACATTCTCTCAGATAGGCAGGGTAGCTGGAGGCCGTGCAGAGTTTCTGGCAGGCAGAAGGCTGGTTGCAAGCCTGACCCTTGCAAGACTGCGTTCGTCCTTTGCCTCCCTCGAAAAAATCATGCAGCAATAAAGATATGTTTTTTAAATCAACACAACCCAATATGACTGTCTTGGAGGCAATTTCTTGGCTCCCTGCCTGGCAGCTAGGGGTGTGAATTGAGTTTGGTTCATGAAAATTGTGGCGTGGTGGGGGTTTTTTCCCTTGACGGACAAAACGTCATACCGTTTGTCATCGACATGCTCCGGGCACTGCAGCACCGCGGCCAGGAAGCCTGGGGAATAGCGGTTCCCGGCAAGCCACCTTTCAAGAAACTGGGGCTTGTATCGGCAGCAGCATCCGAGTTCCAGCAAATAGTCAGGAAGTTCAAATCATCGGCGGCCATCGGGCACGTGCGGTACTCTACTCTGGGCAAGAGCAACCTTGAAAACGCCCAGCCGCTGCGGGTCAAAGACCTGTGCATCGCGCACAACGGAACCATTGCCAACGTTGAGGAACTATCCGGAATGATGGGCGGCTGCACCTTCACACCGCAGACCATGAGCGACACGCTGGTGGCGGCGCAGCGCCTTGTTTCCCACATCGCTGAAAAGCAGGACATGACTGCTGCCATGAACATCCTGAAAAGCGAGATGGTGGGCTCCTTTTGCTTTACATTTCTCACCGACGACGGCTCCGTCTACGCCGCCAGAGACACGCGGGGCTTTAGGCCGCTGGTGCTTGGCTTTCACAAGGATACTGGCACGTACATGGTGGCCTCCGAATCTTGCGCGCTTGATACGGTGGGCGCGCACCTTGTCAGGGACGTTGAGCCCGGCGAGCTGATAAAGATGGGCAAAAACGGCATCGAGTCCAAGCAGTTTGCCACGGAAAAGCCCCATGCCCACTGTGCGTTTGAATACACGTACTTTGCGCACCCTGCCAGCGTGATGGAGGGAATAAGCGTGTATGCGGCAAGAAAGCGCATCGGCCAGTTCCTGGCACGCAAGTTTCCAATAGATGCCGACGTGGTGATACCGGTCCCGGATTCTGCAAGGCCTGCCGCGCTGGGCTACGCCCTTGAGGCTGGCATCGACTTTGAGGAGGGCCTGCTCAAGGACAGATACAGCAAGAAGGGCTCGATGCGCAGCTTTATCGAGCCGTACCAGGACACAAGGGTGGAGATAACCAAGGGCATCATCCCCATCCGCGAGGTAATTGAGGGCCGGCACGTCGTCGTAGTTGACGACAGCATAGTTCGTGGGACCAGCTCCGCTTCCATCATAAACACGCTGAAAACGGCCGGGGCCAGAAAGATAAGCCTGGTAGTCACGTATCCGCCCATACGCTATCCCTGCTACGCCGGAATAGACTTTCCATCCCAAGAAGAGCTGATAGCGTACCAGAGCGGCTCTGACCTGCGCTCAAATGACGAGATAGCGGCAAAGGTGGCCCGTACAATACAGGCGGATTTCGTGGGCTACAACGATACGACCAACCTTGCAAACGCGATAGGTATGCCGGAAGAAGAGCTGTGCTTTACCTGCTCAACTGGAAACTATACCTCGCTTGGAATCAAGCCAGTTTTCAAGACCCGCGTCCAGATGAAGGGCGAATAATCGCTTAAATATCAAAACGCTGCATTTTCTGTCAGATGCGCACTGTCATAGCTGTTGCGGCCGGTGGCGGCATCATTGCGGCAGCCCTGATAGCCATGTTTGCGTCTTTTGTTCCCACACGGGACTACTCCCTTGACGTGGACGCGCTGAAAGACGAGCAGTCGCTTTTCACCAACGCCAGAGTCGTGCTCACAAACAACGGCCGGCTTCCGCTAACCAACGTGGTAGTCGACTACGGCGACAGAGAAGAAAAGGTAGACATGATGCAGCCGGGACAAAAGATGTCCTTCTCGCCTCCTGAAGGCACGCGCCTTGACTTTGTGACGGTGACGGCAGACAACGGCATCAGCATAGTCAAGGAGTACCGCGCACCCATCAAGCTTCCCGGCATGATAGGATCCTGATTTTTCACCTGTGATGGTTAGAGTCTGCAATATCGGTTAGATGTATACGATATTGGTTCATATCTGATGGGCTAGCCGATATTGACATACTGATGCATCTGTGAAAGGATCAAGTCTTCAATCCATGCTGAAATCTTCTGATTGCGTTTAAATAACAAGAACGGGAAGCTGCTTTCATGGATAAGGATTCCTTTTCCGATGCTGAAATTATAGAGTTTTACAAACTGAAAGACATTGCAGTGGTTGGCATGTCCAAGACCGAGGGCAAGCCGGCAAACTATGTCCCCAAGTACCTGATAGAGTGCGGCTACAACGTGATTCCTGTCAACCCCACCGCGCCGGAGATAATGGGCCGCAAGTCCTACCCAAACGTCTCTAGCGTGCCGGACAGCATAGACATAGTCGATGTTTTCAGGCCCTCGGCAGACGTTCTTGCCGTCGTCCAGGACGCTGTCAAAAAGGATGGCATAAAACTGATCTGGATGCAGCTTGGAATCTACAACGAGGAGGCAGAAAAGCTGGCCAAGGAAAAGGGCATCAAGGTTGTGTACAACCGCTGCATGCTAGAAGAGCACCAGCGATTGTTTGGAGAGTAGACTTTTCAATAAAGCGGTTCTAGTCTGCAAGAACATCTCCGACTTGCCTTCGCGGCGTCGGCTTCAGCTCCGCCCCGTAACCCATACGCACAAGCAACTGCAGAAAGCCGGACTTGCTGCCCAGAGCATCCCGCAGCCTTGGACGCAGGTCTGACACCTCGATTGGCTGGTTCATAAATGAGGCCCAGACGTCCTCAGAACGGGCGCGCAAGAGAATCTCTGCAATTGCCTGTCCTGCGTTGATCCAGTCCACCGGCCCGTTGGCGTCGGTACCAAGCACTGCAAGGACCGGAGAGCCTGCTGCCAGCTGCCTGTCCTTTGCCGCTTGCCCCTTGCCCATGTCAAAAGTCCTGACAAGGAAAGGGCCGATGTATGATGCGATGTCGCCGGTTACTCCATGCACGTAGCCGGGCATACCGTCCCTGCTCTGGCTCCGATTTGGATGGATCCATGCGGCAAGTTCCATTCTGAACCTCTTGTCAGACATCTGTATTCTGTCGCCTTCTGAGATCAGGTCTGCCACTGCATTCTTTGAATCTCCTTGTATGACATCAAGCCATGCATGGTGTTTCTGGGCGATGGCCTTTAAAGAGGAAAGCAGTTCACCGGGCACCTGCCTTTCTTCAAAGGGCGACCTGTTTGTCCGGCGTTTTGTTATTGCGTAAAACAATGCGTCTTCTTTCTGTTCTGTTTTTCCGCTGACCGTGACTCTGGCAAGCAGATCCCTGTCAAGCGGATCCGGCAAAAGCTCGGTTCTGTACTCGTAGCCAAAATGATGCATCGCCAACTGAAGGTGCAGCAGGGCAGCCCCGCAGCTGATGATCATCGCCCTGTCATCGGGGTCGACCACCGGCAGGGCCCTTGTCCTGTCTGCATACAGCTTGACAGAGTCGTCTGCTATCTTGAAGATCCATGGCTGCGTGTTGTGGCTTGAAGGCGCAAGTATGGCGTAGCCCAGCATGAACTGCAACTTTTCAGCCAGGCTGCCTTTCTCCGGGAAATCGTCTTCAGAAATATTCCAGGCTTGCAGCTGCGGTTGTTCAGCGGTCATGCTAGTCTTTTGGCAGCAATATTATAAAGTCTTGCCAAAACGCAAGTTCTGAATTTTTGTTGCAGTAAGACGGTCCTGAAAAGGCCTGTAAAGGAAGAGCGATACACCACCGGTCAGAAGAGGTGTCAAGTTTCAAATCAGATCGTTGATGGTCCCAATACATTTTCATTCCGACAAGAACCTCTGTTCACCATGAGCAGTCAGACTATATAACTGACCGTTCACCACAATTGGGTGGACTATATAAGTAACTGATCAGTCGCTGACTGAAGGCGTAAACACTCCCTGCTACAGAAGGGGATGGTTTTGCCCTATGGTAATTATAGGATAGTATAACAAGCAAATTGGTTATTATGCAAAAATGTGTTTTTGTATAATGATGTACACTTGCATAAATTGCTTATGGTGCGTTATGGGTCAATGGATGGTATCCTGTTGCGACGGATGCCTGCCGGCGTGGGCCGGAAAGCTGGTTTAACTAGATCCCATTGCTTGCCTGATTATAATTGAAAGCTAGAGCACTGCATCGACTAGTTTTCAGATGAAAAACTGTTATAGCATCCTGTAACCAATCAGCAGTGATGCTAAACTACGGCAAGATAACTGCAGCAGACGTCTGCAAGGCCCCCATAAAACTTGATCCGCAAAATACGCTTCTTGACGCCCGCAACACCATGATGAGGTACAACATAAGCCGGGTAGTCATGGCCACCGGCGACAAGGCCGTCGGTATAATCACTGAAAAGGACATTGCCCGGTTCATCTACCACGAAGCGCCAGAAAGGAGGCCCTCGGAAATAAAACTTGAAGAGGCGATGAGCAAGAACCTGCTTACAGTCATCAAGCAGACAGACCTGCAGTCCTGCGCCAAATTGATGGTTGATGCCGGCATCAGCTCCCTGATAGTAACCGATGATTCTGCGCTTTTTGGGATACTGACCAAGACCGACCTTGTGGATGCCTACGCCAGGTTCTGTGTTGGAAGGAACATGGTATCGCAGTACATGACCGGCAAGGTGGTGTCCGTTTCCCCAGATGACCTAGTGCACACCATCCTGCGGCAGATGTCAGACCGCGACATTTCCCGGGTGGTGGTGGCCAGAGACGAGAGGCCGGTAGGCATGATCACGTGCCGGGACTTGCTTCCCATAAGCAGCCTGGTGGGAGGCGATTTTGAAAAATACAGGCAGTCCAAGCTCACGGGAATAAAGGCGATATTTCTTGCCAGAGATGTGATGAGGTACGACCCGATAACCATCAGAAGCGACTACGACCTGGCAGAAGCGGCGCAGCTGATGATAAGAAACGGCATCAGCGGCCTTCCGGTCGTCGATGCGGCCGGAAAACTGGTCGGCATAGTGACCAAGACCGACATCGCACGCGCGCTGGCAGACATGAGCTAGCTGTGCTGCATCGCGTCCACCGGCTCAAGCCTTGAGGCGCGGAAGGCCGGATAAACTGCAGCTGCAGTCCCAAGGGCGATGGCAAACAAGGACGATGTTAGCGTGAACAGGGGGTCGTAGGTGACTTCAAGTATCAGGCCGGGGCCAAAGGAAAACTCGATGGACTGCAGGTACAGCGCCAGGGCCGTCCCGACGGCAAAGCCTGCTGCCGCAGCCAGGCAGCCGATTATCAGGCCCTGAAACACAAAGACCAAAAGTATGTCCATGCTGTTTGCGCCAATGGCCTTCATTATGCCAATGTCCCTTGTCTTGCTTGAGACCATGAGCATCATTATGGTGACGATGGCAAAGGAGGCTGAAAGCATTCCAAAAAGCCCCACCAGGTTGATAAACGCAATTCCTGAACGAATGCCGGCCAGCGTCTGCTCGCCGGCTTCTTCCAGCGTCTCGACGTTGAGGTTGCTTTCCTCGTAGGCCCCAAGCAGCCTCGACTTTAAGTCTTCCTGGTAAGCTGGGTCTGAAAGCCTTACAATTATTTGGCCTGTCTCTTCCGGTCTTTTAGTCATGTCCCTTATCGCGTCAATGGTCATGATGGCTGAATCATCAAAGGCAAGGCCGCCGGGCGACTGGGAGATGCCAACTACGACAAAACTTTTGATGACCTCATCGCCTTCCGAGTCTATCATCTTGGCGTCTATGCGGCTTCCTACGCCTGCCTTGAGGTCCCTTGCAACATGGCTTCCAAGGACAATCTCGCCGTCTGACTTTAGAAACGATCCATGCTGGACTGTTTCAAACAGCTTTGATGAGCTTGGGTCCCTGTTGGGGTCGACACCGATGACCTGAATTTTGTCGACCTCGTTTTTGGTAAAGCCGTCAGTCGAGTTAAACCACGCTATCGATGACAGTCTTGGCGCCGTGGACTGAACGTAGGGGTAACGCTGTATGTAGTTCATCACCTGCACCGTCTCTTTTTCAAAGTTGCCCTCGTTTTTTGAAACCACGATGTGGCCAAACCGGTAGTCGGCGAGGTCCCGAAGTATGCCCTGTGCTACTCCGTTGAATATCAGGGAATTGAACAGTATAACCATGATGCCTATAACCAGCGCGCTCACCGCCGCGATAAAGTTGCCCTTCCTCCTTATCATGAGTTTTATTGCAAGGCTTAGTCTAAAGTCCACGCACCTGTAATAACGGAGGCTTAAGATATAAGCTGCTAGAGTCGGCACCCAAAATTCCGGCAAGTAGTCTAAAAATCCAAACGGGATGTTGATTAGTTGCCAAGACTATGTGGCCAAACCGTGGAAAAGGTATGTAGGTATATATACAAATATTCGTATATTAGAATATATAAATGTCTTGACAAAGCAGGTTGGTATAATCAAATGAAGATAGGGATTATCCTCAGCAACACCGATCCCGAGCTGGTTTGGAATGCCCTGAGGTTTGCAAACACCGCGCTACTCGAAGAACACGAAGTCAAGATCTTCCTTCTAGGTCAAGGCGTGGAAATCGAAAGCATCAGAAGCGAGAAATTCAACGTCCAAGATCAGCTGGAAAAGTTCAACCAGCTAAGCGGCCATATGCTTGCCTGTGGGACATGCATCAAGTCGCGCAACATGCAGTTTGAAGTATGCCCTGTCTCCACGATGAGAGACATGCTCAAGCTGGTGGTAGAGTCTGACAAGCTACTTATGTTTTAGATGCACAAAAATGGAGGTCAGATGGTGTGAAACAGGAAAGGCTTTTTGAGCTCCATGCCGAGGTGTGCAAGGCGCTGTCAAATCCTGTAAGGCTTCGGGTCATAAATGAGCTGCAGGATAAAGAAATGCCGGTTGGCGCCCTTGCCAGGAAGATTGGCATAAGGCAGGCGCACCTCTCCCCGCACCTGTCCATTCTCCGGCAAAGAGGCGTTGTTGCCGCAAGAAAGGATGGCGTAAACGTCTACTACAGTATTGCAAACCCCAAGATCATAAAGGCTTGTAATCTGATGAGGGCAGTACTGATGGAAAACCTGCAGAAAGACCAGAACATACTATACCTAAGATAAGTGCGCTTACATCAACTGAGACATAGTTCTTGAAATACACAGAACAGCAACAGCAAGTAATGGCTATTTATTAATACTTACAAAGCCTAACTACTATCATAGTTGCCGGTCATTGTTACTACCGATATCAAATCAGGAATAATAACTGACAGGGTGTTTGAAGACGAACCCAAGGGGTATCGTGTAGTTTGGATTGATTGGGATTCAGACTTTCGCAATACCGACTTGCAAATTGGCGACCTGATTACTGGTGTGGACGGAAAAAAGTATGAGCGTATCAAAGATGCAAATGTTTCTGCGCTGGCTATTGGCCAGCATCTGGAATACATTGGCTGGGAGAGAGCAGGCGCAAAAGACGGCCAAGAAATCACTCTTGATGTAATCCGTAGAGGTCAAGAAAGACTTCAGATTCGCGGCAAACTGCGCAGTGAAAAAATCTACTCACAAGACGATAACAGGCGCAGCCTATCACCAAACGGGCCTCCTACACTTTCAAATGACGGATTTTCCAATGCATGGTCAACATGGTATGAGAACTTTACAAAAAAAGCATCGTACATTTTAGATTCAGTATGGGAACGCTGGGGCACTTTTAATAACATACGCGAGCTAACCGAACAGGAAGATCTCAAACCCCGGATAGATTACCTCTTGAAGAATTATCCCGGCCAATTTGCCGATTCTGTCTTGGCAGACTGGAACAAGGTCAAGCAATATCTTGTTGGACCAAAGATCGAACCCAATTCCGTTGACCTTCAGTACCGCGAAATCGGCGCAAAGCGAGTCCAGGCTGCCAAGGACGCAGCAGGCAAGTCTTACCAGGCACTTTTGGCAGAGGTAGCCGACGAATCGATACAGCCGTTTCCAGCCAAAGAAGTGGACAGCCGTAACGAAGTCGTAGGAAAAGTCGTGGAATTGCCATGGATCACGTTTAGAAACTTTATCAATGATCTTGGCAGATCTTACGCTGTAATAGGGTCTTCCAGAGATGGATTCTATTTTGTAGACATTGCATCTGCGGAAATGAACGCATTCTTTGGAACATGGTTCCGCTTCAAAGCCAGCGTAAATCCCAACATCTCTGAACGTTACCGCATAATAGGTAGAATTCTTGACGATCCCAGAATCCTGACATATCAGCAACAACCCGCCAAAGGCCTGATGATCCGGGTTCTCGGCGTTTTGTCAGGGGACGGAGATCTATTTGTGGACCTGAGAAATGTCAAAGCAGGCGGCGATACTGCACCCTTTGCTGGAGAAGACCTGCTTGCAAATACGAACCAGATCCAGATATCTGACGATGCGAGTCCTGCCCAGGTCATTGAAACGATGATAAACGCAATAAAGTACGCGGATGAGGACAGATGGAAGAATCTTTTTGCCAGCTGGAGAGTTTTTACCAAAGAGGACATGATTATGGTTGATTCTTCATACACACAATCCTCAACCGCACTTAAAAGAGACTGGGAGTTCTCTAGAAAGCTGATAAACAATCAGGTGTATGACGCTCGTGTTGGCAGGGTATCGCCAGTACGTGTGTTATCGCAGGGCACGCCTGATGGCAAAATTCCAAAGATAGAGCAGGTGACGGTCTTTATTTTTCACATAGGCTTCTTTAATGGAGAATACAAAGCATTTAGCGATCTCAGTGTGCAGAGATTGTGGAGACTTCAGCGTATCAACGGTGGTCCGTGGAGAATTGTTGAATCCAATCATCTATGAATATTGGTGGTGCCAATAGAAAAAATGGGCAACTATGACCGGCGCAACAAGGAAATTGACGAGTCGCTAAGGCGTTTCATAGATACCGAATACAAAAAGAAGATTGAAGATGAAAAAAGAGGCGGAGAGGCGGTAATCCATGCAACCTACATTCGATATGGCGTGGGTCTGCAAGCATACCACAGCATCCGAGAGAAGGCCCTCGAAGAAGCACTAAAGCTGGTAAAGGACGTTTCGGAATCTACCAAGGCTGCAGAGCAGCAAGAAAAATGGCGGAGCGTCATGAGCGCTGCTGCAAAACAATCCTATGACGGATTGACAGGCACCTTCAAGGATAGGGATTTTGACGACTTTAAGACCCTGATCGAAATTGTTGCCCTTGCTGATTCGGATTTTTACAACCGTATGGGATCCATCCCCGTTGTCGAGGCGCAAGGCAAAGTAATGGAATACCTGGTGCAACTCAAAGAAGAACAGAAAAACCTAGAAAGGAAATGGGAGGAACTTGCTGGCGATAATACCAGCCTGCAAAAAAAGGTAAACGAGGTTACCGCACAATTGATGCAGCTATTTGAAAAGACGCTCAAAGAAGTGCAGCAAGAAAACCGGCTGGTTGGTGAAAGGCTTGCTGAAGGGGTAAAACGGGCAGCGCCGGATCCATCCAAGGCAGGCAGTGAAATTTCCACAGCAAAAGCAGCACTGGATACCCTGATCGCATCGGTGGATGGCATGGTACCTGATGGAGAGACGTACATTCGGCGATTACAAGATCTTTACAGGACAAACGAGACGACGGTCATTTTGTTTACCCAAACGCGCAAGAGCGTCAAAGAGTTCCTAGAACAAACCAACCTTGAAAAGGCCATCAAGATGGTAGATGACGCCTACAAGAAAAGCCTGGATCTAGCCGGTGGGTGTTATACACCTGCGCTAAAAGATGATGCAAAATATTTTGTTGAAGATGTGTACAAGGAAGTCAAGTCAGCACTCGATAAATTTGAAGACGTCTACGAGGATTTCGTGGACGAGCATAAGGGGATATTCATAGGCCCTGTAGGCGATCGAACTGCGCAAGACCTTGTGAACCGGGAGCGGTGGGACTGGGTAAACAACGAGTGGAAGCGCCTTAACATAGAAGGCGAATTAAAGAAGATCTATGACGATTCCCAGGATTATTGGGACGTGTCTCTTGACGGCGTGCCAGATCTGCTGGCCGAGGAGATAAAAAAGGACCTAAAAAGCGATTTAGATGCCCTCTCTCTAGCTGTGCGAGAGCTGACGGATTGGACGCACGCAGACGCGATAAAATTCCTCATCACAGACTATCCCCGTCTAAAACTCATGGAAATTTTGAATTCTTTCAAAGGCTAGCGGGGTCGGCTGCCGATATGTGTATTTCTTGCAGGTCCAGCGAGGTACTTACGGACAAAACGCTTCGTCTTGATGTGAGGAATTATCTGGTTGGAGGTTAGCATACTGACAGACATCGTTGGCCGCAAATGAGCCTAGTTTCAGCCATCCGGCTGGGCGTTTCCATGCCCGTCAAAGGACTCTACCCTGTCTATGGTGCCGTCTTTGAGGGTAATCACCCTGTCGACGTTGCCAAAATTCTCCCTGGCGTGGGTCACCACGGCAAAGGTCTGCCCCAGTTCTCTGTTCAGCTGCTTCATTAGCGCTATGACATCGGCCGACGACTTGGAGTCTAGGTTGCCGGTGGGCTCGTCTCCCAGGATAAGGGCCGGCCGGTTGACAAAGGCACGGGCCACGGCCACCCGCTGCATCTGGCCGCCGGAAAGCTGGTTGGCCAGCTTGTTTGTCTGCGGTTCTAACCCCACCAGCCGGAGAAATGCAGCTGACCTTTCTCTCAGCACGCCGTTTGGGCTGCTGTTTGCCATCATGAGTGGAAGCATCACGTTTTCCAGTACCGTCAGGTCCGTCAGCAGGTTGAAGGACTGGAAGATGAATCCAATCTTGTTTCGCCTTATCTCCGAGCGCTGCGAGTCAGACAGAGCTGAAGCCCTGACGCCGTCGATTACAACCTCGCCCCGCGTGGGCCTGTCAAGCAGGCCTATCATGTTAAGAAGCGTGGACTTGCCGGACCCTGACTGGCCGACTATGAGAACAAACTCGCCCTTTCTGATGTAAAAGTTCACCTTCCTTAGCGCCAGCGTGGACGCGTCGCCGATCCCGTACCTCTTGTACAGGTTGACTATTTCGACTATCTTTTCGCTAATACCTAGTCGCCTCCGCTGGCTCCAGCTTTGTTGTCCGCCACGCCGGGTATATGGAAGCCGCGACGCTCATTAAAAAGCCCATCAGGCAGGTCTGCAGTATGAAGGCAGGGTTGTAGTTTACCTCCAAGGCCAGGCTGTTTCCAAATGAGAGGTCCGAGTTTTCAGCGTACAGAGTGTACGCAGAGCCAAGCCCAAAGCCTGCCAGCGCTCCAATGGCACCCACTATGGCCCCCTGCAGGATGAAGATTATCATCACGTTGGCCTTGTTAGACCCGATGGCCCGCAGCACCCCTATCTCCCTAGTCTTGCTGGCCACTATCATCATCATGATAGTCACGATGCCAAAGGCCGACGAGAGCATGCCAAAATACCCGACAAGGTTGATAAACGCTATTCCGGAGCGGATGCCCTGAAGTATGTCCTCGCCGGCCTCCTCGATGGTCTCGACGCTGAACCGCTCGGCCAGGTATCTGGATGTGAAGGCCTGCACCAGCCTTTGCGAGTCTTGCTGGTCGTAAAGCCGGACTATCATCTCGCTGCTCTCGTTGTCCCTGCCGGTCATATCCCTAAGCGTGTCCAGATGCACTATGGCTGAAGTGTCAAACCCAAGGCCGCCGGCTGTCCTTGATATACCCACCACGTAAAAGGTCCTGATGACATCGTTTCCCCGCCGGTCCGTGACCTTGATCTTTACCGGGTCGCCTATCTGCGCCTGAAGGTCCCTGGTCACGCTCTCACCAAGCACGATGGAGTTCTTGGCGGCAACAAAACTTCCATTGCTTATGGTGTCCCGGATCTTGGATGCCTGGGCCTCGCCGTCTGGCAGGACGCCTATCACCGGGATGTTGTACGCCCGCACCGGGACCGGCTCTCGCGTGTTGTTCATCGAGGCGGAGGATGAAAGCCGGACCGTCGCGCCCTGCACGTAGCCGAGGTTTTCCACAAACCCGACGATCTCGCTGTCCGGCTTTTCGATGTTGCCGTCCCTGTCGGTTATCAGGACATGGCCAAAGCGGTAGTTGACAAGGTCTCGAATGATGGCGTTGGCCACGCCCTCAAAGGTAGCGGCGTTTATGACTATGACAAGAATTGCGATGGCTACAGCAATGCTGGCTGAGATCAGGCTCCCCTTGCGCCGAAACAGCATCCTTGTGGCAAGCTGGACTCTGAAATCCATCTGTAATTCAACTCCATTCCTGTCTCGCTGCTTGCGGGTGGCTGGTTGCGAACAAGTAGAAACTTTGTGTCGGCGGTTAATCTAATTTTCCCTTCCAGGCTGCTATGCCAGCTCCCTTCTTATCAGGTCGTACGCCCTGGCAGCGTGCCTTTCGTTCAGGATCAGCACCATTTCTGCAGGGGTAAAGAAAACGCTGTGCACCGGGATCCGGTGGTTGTACAGTATGCTTGAGATAAGTGAAAGCAGGTGGTACGATTCCCCCTCGTCTGGGCTTAGCGATATGGCAATCTTGGAAAGCCCCTCCTCAATCTTGCCGTCGAACTTTTCCAGCGCGCCGGCCACAAACTTGCGGATCTCGTCGACGTCTTCTGCCAGCAGGGTGAGATGCTTGTCTGTCTGAAAGACGTTGTACCTGCCTTCCTGCTCAAAGAACTCGTCAAAGATGCTAAACAGCTCGGCAAGGGGCTCTTTTTGAAAGTCGACGTCTATGACACTTCCTGTCAGCGACATCCTGGCCTTGCCTGCAACCGAAGGCGCATGCTCTTCCTCAAGGGTGTCTGCAAACCTCTTGATGGCCACGACTATGGTGTTCAGGTTCGCCCTGGCGCCGGTAAGCCTCTCAACGTCCGGCCTGATCCTCTGGGCCAGCGCGGTATAGTTGGCTATTCCCATCCTGAGGGACTGCATGTAAACGTTGTTGCTTGCAAGCACCTCCCTCGCTGCTTCTGGGACCGATAAGGACTGGTACAACATGTAATGAAACCCTCACTTTGTAATAAAAAGGTTCTGGTATGCAAAAAAATTATATAATGTAATATCTATTACAATAGACACGGTGATATTACAAATGTGGAGAGATTGGAACAAGATGTTTAAGGACATGGACCGCGAGTTTTCCGAGGCAGAGGAGATGCTAAACCGCATGTTTCGGACAGTGCGGGAGATGAACGCCTCTGATCTGGATGACGCCTTCTACTACGGATACCAGATAACCGTGGGTCCAGACGGCAGACCGCGGGTCAGGGAGTTTGGCAACGTCAGGCCATCGGCAAGGGGGCTTGTGGAAAAGAGCAGAACCAGGGAGCCGCTGGTGGACACGGCTGTAAACGAAGACACGTTAACCATAACTGCAGAGATGCCCGGCGTAACAAAGCAGGACATCAAGGTCAGCGTAGGAGACTGTGTTACCATACACGCCGAGAAGGGCGAGAAAAAGTACCACACCGAGATACCCATCGATCTGGCGCTGGATGACAAGTCCGCCAAGGCCACGTATTCAAACGGCATACTGGAGCTGAAGATCAAACTGAAAGAGCCTCCAAAGCCAAAGGCGACAGAGGTCAAAGTCGAGTAAGCAGGTGTGGTAAAATGAAGAATCCTGTTAACTTGAAAGTGGCAGAGACCAACCCCAAGCTGGTGGGAAGGGGCATGGCCCTTTTGGATCCTGCCGTCATGGAAGAGATGGGCCTGTCCACCGGCGATGTCATCGAGATAACCGGCAAGAAGAAAAGTTACGCCCTGCTCTGGTCAGGCCAGTCTGAAGACCACGGCAAGCGACTGATTAGGATAGACGGTTACACCCGCAACAACATAAGGGTGGGCATCGACGACAACGTTTCCATGCGGAAGGTCAGCGCAAAAAAGGCCGAGCAGGTGATCCTGGCGCCCACCGAGGAGCTGAACATCGTGGGGCTTGAAGACTACCTTCCGGAGATGCTGGAAGGACGCGTTGTGACAAAGGGAGACACCATCCCGCTTAACGTCATGGGGCGCAAGATCGGCTTTGCAGTAACCGGCACCTCGCCGGCTGACGCGGCGCTGCTTGTAGACAGCCGCACCGAGTTTGTCATCGGCGCGGTCCCAAAGGCGGGAGCCAAGGGCGTGCCAAGGATATCGTACGAGGACATCGGCGGGCTGAAAAACGAGGTGCAGAAGGTCCGCGAGATGATCGAACTGCCGTTGAGGCATCCTGAAATATTTGAGCGGATTGGAATAGAGGCTCCAAAGGGCGTGCTGCTGTTCGGCCCGCCGGGAACAGGAAAGACGCTTCTGGCCAAGGCCGTGGCCAACGAGACCAACGCCAGCTTTTACTCCATAAGCGGGCCGGAGATCATGAGCAAGTTCTACGGCGAAAGCGAGGAGCGCCTCAGGGAAGTATTCAAGGAGGCAGAGCAGAACGCGCCGTCCATAATATTCATCGATGAGATAGACTCCATAGCGCCCAAGCGGGAGGAGGTTTCCGGCGACGTGGAAAAGCGGGTGGTATCACAGCTTTTGACGTTGATGGACGGCCTGCAGTCCCGGGGCAAGATCGTTGTCATCGGCGCGACCAACAGGCCAAACGCCCTGGATCCGGCACTCCGCCGGCCTGGCAGGTTTGACCGCGAGATAGAGATAGGCATACCCGACGAGCAGGGCCGCCTTGAGGTACTGCAGATCCACACAAGGGGCATGCCCCTGACAGATGTGGACCTGCAGTCCATCGCACGGGTCACCCACGGCTTTGTGGGTGCAGACTTGGAAGCGCTGAGCAAGGAGGCCGCCATGCGTTCCCTTAGACGGATACTGCCGGAAATAAACCTGGATCAGTCAAGGATCCCGGCAGAGATACTGAACAGGATCAAAGTCACCAGGTCTGACTTTGACGACGCCCTCAAGGACGTGCAGCCTTCGGCCATGCGCGAGGTATCGATACAGAAGCCCAACGTAAAATGGGAGGACATCGGCGGCCTTGAACAGGTCAAAGACGAGCTGGCCGAAGCCATCGAGTGGCCGCTCAAGCACGCCGACCTGTTTGCGCAGGCCGATGTCCGGCCGCCAAAAGGTATTCTGCTGTATGGGCCACCGGGGACCGGCAAGACCATGATAGCCAAGGCCGTCGCGGCCACCTCTGAGGCCAACTTTATCAGCGTCAAGGGCCCCGAACTGCTAAGCAAGTGGGTCGGCGAGTCAGAAAAGGGCGTGCGCGAGATATTCCGCAAGGCCCGGCAGGCTTCGCCCTGCGTGGTATTCTTTGACGAGCTGGACGCCATAGCCCCAAGGAGGGGCGGCTCTGAAGGAGACTCTCACGTGACTGAGCGCGTGATAAGCCAGATGCTGACAGAGA
This sequence comes from uncultured Nitrososphaera sp., assembly GCA_964556935.1. Taxonomy (GTDB): domain Archaea; phylum Thermoproteota; class Nitrososphaeria; order Nitrososphaerales; family Nitrososphaeraceae; genus Nitrososphaera. The sequence continues at coordinate 49,604 of CAZKXR010000003.1, read as the reverse complement.
TGGACGGCCTTGAGGATCTGAAAGGCGTCGTGGTGATTGGCGCAACCAACCGCCCTGACATCATCGACGAGGCGCTCTTGCGCCCCGGCCGGTTTGACAGGATACTTGAGGTGCCAGTCCCAGACAAGGAGGCAAGAAGGAAGATACTGCAGATACACACAAAGAAAAAGCCCCTTGATCCGTCAGCAAGCCTTGATAATCTTGTCGAGATGACAAACGGATACACCGGCGCGGACATTGCTGCCTTTGTGAATGCGGCAGCCATGTCTGCAATCAGAGAGCGCATCAGCAGCAAGAGCAAGGACCCACTCAAGATATCGATGAAGCACTTTGAAGCGGCCGCACAGAAGGTGAAAAGGAAGACCGGGCTGGTAGACAGCAGCCTGGCCTGATCTTCTTTCTCTTTATCCTGCTTAAAGTTCAGTCATTCCGGCGTAAAGGCTGGAAAAAAGGAAAGAGAGCCAAGCTCTCATATCGTGAAGGGCTTTTGTTTCACAAAGTTTGGATTGTACTGGCCTGTCAGGTAGAACTGGGGCGTCTGATCTGGAGGCATCCGTTTTACTATCTCCCTGCGGAACTGCCTGTAACTGCCATCAAAGGCGCCTTCCTGCCAGACTGCAAGCAGTTGGGACGTGAATAGCCCGTTGAACGTGCCGTCCGCGGAGAGCTGGTTGTCCTGACATCCCGATATCAGGATGGTGGATGCCTTCACTCTGTTCTCGGATTCTCTGAGGTCCTGCCTCTTTAGGATCTGGTCGTAGAACTCTCTGTTCAGGTGGTATGTGCGGTATGCCATATCCGTAGGCATGAACCGAAACCTTGTCTGGTGGATGTCTACGTTTGTGGCCCTCATGTTCATCTCCTTGTGGTAATATGCTGCCTTTGTGACAGAGCCGCTGTGGCAGCTGTCAGAGAAGACCAAGATTCGCACGCCTTGGGCAAACTCGCTAAACAGTGCGTTGTTCTCGTCATCGATGAGCTGGCCGTCGTAGAGGCACCAAGTCTCGTCTATCATGTCCTTCTCATCGCTGTTGCGATCTGGTACCTGTCCGCCGTGGCCTGAGTAACTCAGCATGAAAATGTCGCCTGGCTGCAACTTTTTTGCCGCATCTCGGATTGCATCGGTCACGCGTTCTCTTGTTGCGTCCTTTGTAAGCAGGGTGGTCGCCTCAAAACCCTGAGTCATGGCGATATCGGCCATGTCGTGGGCATCTGCTTCGCAGGCCATAAGATCCCCGGACCATCCGCCGTAATGCTTTGGATCCACGGAATTGAGCCCTATAGTCAGCGCCAATCCTGTTGCCATCTACAGACCCTCCTTGGTATTGTTCATGTTACCGTCCAACAGGAAGTTGTATAAAAATAGTCTGTGGATGTTAGAAAGTAAATAACAAGCGTAAATGAAAGACGCCCTTGTTAGACTCAAATCTGTTTCATGGGAACTATGGGCAATAATCGAATCCAACTTTTACGATGCATTGTACAAGTCCAACAAATATTATCCGGCCCCTTTCATCCATTACTATGGCTGCGGAAAACCAGATAGATCTTTTGGCCAGCAAAGTCAGGGCTGCCCTTAACGGCATAGACGTTCCTTCCCGGGTCTCGGTGGACAGGGAATCAGGCATCATCAAGGTGTACGGGCCGGACGCCGATGCCCTGAAAAAGGCATCATCGGGACTTGAAGACGTGCTAGAGCTTTCCTACACCACGGCTGAGCACCACCCCTACTGGGGGATCCTGTACCACGCCACAGAGATCTGCAAGATGGTGCTTGAGAAGTGGGATTCAAACCTAACCGGCGAGCAGACCGGGGACATATCGTGGCGCTGCGACGAGATCAAGATGATGGCCGAGCGCGTGCAGCACATGCACGAGGACTAGCGCAAATCTTATCCGTTAGTTTGCCGATAAAATGGTAATGGCGCAAGCAGCCTCCGTTGTCAACGTAGCCAAGAGCCGGTCGCGGCTGATGTTTGCAGTCCACCTTTCGCTTCCCCTGGCCTTTGTTGGGCTTGTCGGGTACCTGGCTGTTGCCTGCCACCACATGCACTGACTACATCTGGATGCATATCAGGCAGAGTCAACAGATGTTATAATCAGTTACTGTAACCTTTAGTACTTTATCATCTCGCTGAGCTTGTTTGCCGTGCTGAGGTACTGCGAGCCTTTTGAGGTGATCTTGATCTTCTTTTTCTTGTCGATGGTGATGAGGCCGTTTTTTTCCAAAAGGTCCAGGTATTTCTTTAGCTGGGAGTAAGAGATGAATGATTTGTACATAACTGCAGTTAGGTTCGTCTCTTCTTGAACTATGTCTAGAATGGCCTGTATGATCTCAGTTCTGGATCTCTTTAATTTACGCACTAGTTTAATCATGCGTCAAAAATACATATAATCATTGTCTTTTTGTCTGCAATGTTTTGCGCATCCTGTCTGGAAGCTGGAATTGTATCATTACTTTAAATCTAAAGGCAGCATTTGCCGTCGCCCAGATCCAAAGTCTATAAATAATAATGAAAGAGATGAAAAGTCATGATCAAGATCGGCCTGATTGGCAAGACTAACACCGGCAAGACAACGTTCTTCAACTCTGCCACGCTTGCTTCAGCCGAGATATCCAACTATCCGTTTACCACCAAGCAGCCCAACATCGGAAACGCGCACGCCATAACGCTGTGTGTCCATAGGGAGTTCAACGTACAGGACCAACCAAGAAACTCGCGCTGCATCGACGGCTGGCGTTTTGTTCCCATCGAACTGGTGGACCTGCCAGGGCTCATCAAGGGCGCCTGGGAGGGCAAGGGCCTTGGAAACCAGTTCCTGTCTATAGCGGCCCAGTCCGACGCGCTGCTGCACATCGTCGATGTCTCTGGAAGCATCGACGCGTCCGGCAAGATAGCCGAGCCGGGCTCCGGTGATCCTGTGGCCGACGTCAGCGACATCGAAGAGGAGCTGGTGATGTGGTACCTCAAACTGTTTGAGGCAAACCGCGACAAGATATCCCGGGTCATCGAAAGCGGCGCAGAACCCGTCTCGGCCATAACCGAGGTGTTCCGGGGAATCGGCGTAAAAGAAGAGCACGTCAAGGCTGCTTTGTCTGCCAACAATCTGACTGATATCAAGCTGGACGACTTTGGCCCGCAGCAGAGCCGGGACTTTTGCTGGACCCTGCGGGATGTTTCAAAGCCGACTTTGATAGTGGCAAACAAGGTGGACCTTCCTTCGGCGACGGAAAACTTTCGACGGCTGCGCGAGGAGTTCAAGGACACGATAATCGTTCCGTCCAGCGCGGACGCCGAGCTGACGCTTCGGCGCGCCGAAAGCAAGGGGCTGATAAAATACATACCCGGCGACGAGCGGTTTGACATCAAGGACGCGACAGCATTAAACGAGAAGCAGAAATGGGCCCTCAGCTTCATCCGAAAGGACATACTGGGCGAGTACATGCGCACCGGAGTGCAGTTTGCCATAAACGTGGCCGTCTTTAAACTCCTCAAGATGAACGCGGTCTATCCTGTTGCCGACGTGCAAAAAATGTCCGACAAACACGGAAACGTGCTTCCGGACGTCTACCTGATGAAAAGCGGCTCCACCGTCGAGGACCTGGCAAGGGAGGTGCACAGCGAGCTGGCCAAGGGCCTGATATATGCTATGGACGCCCGTGACGGCCTGCGGCTTCCCACAAACTACCAGCTCAAAGACCGCGACGTTCTTTCCATAGTATCGGCAAAGAAAAAGAAATGAAAGACAGAATCCTTGAGCAAATTGAGAGGGTATTGAAAAAGGACCCCTCAAGGATGTTTTCAAGAGAAGAGATAATCAACCTTATATCAGAGGACGGCGATGCAGTCGAGCATGTCCTTGCCGAGCTTGAAGTGGCCAGCTCGATGAAGGAGAGCCGGCCAGACGTGTACGCCACGTGCATGGCCGGCACAGTATACTACAAGTGGAACAGGCCGGCGAAGCAGGATGCCTGACAGGCTGCAGCAGCTAGCCGAGCTTTTGAGCACTGAAGGTTTTCTGTCCGGCCAGGCGATAGCCAAGAGGACCGGCGTCTCGCGCAGCGCTGTCTGGAAGTACATCGTCAGGCTGCGCCGCTACGGCTACGGCATAGAGTCAAAGCGCGGCATGGGCTACCGGCTGGCCAAAACAACGGACCTTCCAGTCCCCTGGGAGCTGGCCAAGATCCTAAAAACATCTATCGTGGGCAAAAGCCAGATAATATACCGCGAAAACATCGACTCGACTCAGAGCCTGGCACTACGGCTTGCCGAGAAGGGGGGCAACATACACGGCCTTGTGGTGATTGCAGAGCAGCAGACCAGCGGCCGGGGCCGGATGAAAAGAAAGTGGATCTCACCAAAAGGAGGCATATGGCTTTCGGTGGTGCTGAAGCCTTTGGTCTCGCTGACCATGAGCACCATGCTTCCATTTGTTGCCGCGCTGGCAGTCTGCGACGCCATACGCCAGAGCACGAAGGCGGACGCCACGCTGAAATGGCCCAACGACGTGATGATGGCCCGCAAGAAGGTGGCTGGCATCCTTCTGGACATGAGCGCGGAGGCCGACATGATAAACTACGTCGTCATCGGAATAGGCATAAACGCAAACGTCGAGACGTCAAAACTTAAAGTTGACCGGCAGAACAAACCCGAGATAACATCCATCAGACAAACCATTGGCCGGGATGTAAACAGGCTGCAGCTGACCGCGCTCGTGCTAGAAAAACTAGAGATGTATTATTCAGTTCTGGAAAAGTACGGATCGGAGCCGATAATCCGGGAGTGGCGTGCAAGGTCCGACATGCTTGGCAAAAAGGTTACAGTCATCCAGCAGGACAAGACTTACAGCGGCGTTGCTGCAGACATCAACGAGGACGGCTCACTTCTCCTAAAAACAAAGGATCAGCAAATCAACATCGTTTCAGGCGACGTCATCGTGAATTGAATGATTATTTTGCATAGCAAGACGCAGTCAAACTAGGGGTAATAGTATATGCAACAGTACGATTGATACTGTAATGGTCACGAAGCCGCCCCGATGACTTTTGCCACTCTAGTGCTTGCACCCTTTGCGGGCTTTAACCCCATGGATCACGGCTCCACATTGAGTTTGGGCTCATTCCATCTCCAAACTTGGTGGATTGGGATCGGAACACCTCCATAGCGCTTCCTGATCAGGCATAAGCCACGGTGTATCCTATTGTCGGGGATTGTCTCAAGTCTTTCAACCTATTCCCGATGGTTACTTCTGTCACACCTGCAGCTTCTGCCAAAGTCCTTTGGTTAATGTGTTCGCCGTTTATTAGGCATGTCATGTAGAGAATTGATGCTGCAAATCCCATCGGGTTCTTACCTCCCCTTTTCTCCTTATTTGCCGCGTAGTCCATAATCCGTATTGCCTGCCGCTTTATCTTTTCGCTCAGCCCTGCCTTGCTTGCTATTCTGATGATGCACCTTACCGGGTCTGGCATCGGCATCTTCAGATCGAGCTCTACTAGAACTATCCTGTACATTCTGGCCAAGTCCTTTCGTTTGACATTGGTTTGCTCTGCAATGTCCTTGAGTGATAGCGAACTCCCAAGTTCCCTGCATGAAATGTATATGCATGCCCCTATAAGAGACGAAATACTTCCTCTTGCCAGCCGCATCCCATGAGCTTTTCTATAGATGTAAGCGGTTTTTTCCACCATCGCACTAGACAAGTTGAGTTTAGTTTTCAGCCTGTTAAGCTCGTCAAAAGCTCGCTGAAGGTTCCTATCTGAAGAGGAGTGGCTCCGTCCCCTACTGTCCCACGTCCTCCATCTGCCGATTGCAAAGCGCACTGTTGTGCTCAGAAGTGCCCCCCTTGCATCTGTGTTTTCTCTTCCAATGACTGTAGCAAGTCCCATGTCATGTCGCGCCAAGGAGGTGGGGTCTCCAGCCCTGGTTCTGTGAGCCGTTTCGGCGCCAAAGTTGCGCCATTCAGCCCGCGTTTCCACAGTCTTATCTGACAATACCAGACCGCAGTTGCCACAGACTGTCTCGCCAGACTCTTGATCCGAGATCATAACTCCCTTGTCGCATATAGAACACAGTGGTGAAACTTGCATTACTATAACGGATAAACAGTATATATTAGTGAGCGCACTATATAAAGGGGCGCAATCCCGTCTCTGCTCCTATCGTCGCCTTGGCGGCTTTGCATGATGTCACCGGCATATCGATAGCATGATCCTACGCTGCCTTATAAGCGCGGAGGGTGTAACCACACCATGAACATTGCTCAAACTGAAAATGAATCCATAGTTATTGCCAAAACATGCGGCTGCAAAAGCGCAGGAAGAAAAGTTACCTATGTCTTTGTGGATCAGACGCATGCACTTTGCCTAGACAAGAAGGATATCATTCAAGCCGAAATAGAAGCCTGTGAAAAACTATCGAAATACACCCTGGATGAATCCGACAAGGGGGCTATTGAAAAGGAGCTCTCTGAACTTCGCATGTCCCTGGACCTGCTGACCTGATTAACTTATCGTCGCCCTGCTCTTCCACACAGCTGATTTGTGCAGAATTTGCTGTCCTGGCAGATAACCTCAAAGTTGTTGACGTGCCAGTGATCTAACACGCGTCCTGCCATCTGCATGCGAATTTCGGGATCATCCCATGTGAAACCGAGTCCCTCTAGAGTCCGGATATGGTGGCAGAAATGGCGCGGGTTTTCTTTTATCTTGATAAAATTTGCAGAAGGATGTATTAAAAAGGTTAAGAGCACCAAAAGACACAATCTCCGTCATGGGAATAGAAAGAAACATGGATGATCGAGAGTACGACCAGCTAGATTCGCTTACTTCAAGCCCTAACACAGAGATCAGCAGATTAAGCCTCATAGTCAAGAACTTGAGACAGAGATTAGAATCACTAGAGAAAAATCAGACTGATTTAATGGACAAAATCAATGAACTGCAAAAGGAAAAGGATGAAGAGGATAATGACGATTAATGGGGGGATCCGTTAACTTGACGAGCGGGCATACAGGTTGTATGGATCTCCTGTCTTGCTGCTCACATAACTCCACATTTCTGAAGGAATCGACAGCTGTGTGAAACTACCTCTCTGCTCACTGTCAAGTGCATCGTACACATGCTGGCCAATCACAATTTGATTCGGTTCTGCAATACCGGTAATTTTAGACGCTACACTAACAGTGTAACCAAGAATGTCATGGTGCGCTTTTTTCGTTATTATCGGCCGGTTATCGTTTGAGGTAGAAGACTGAACGCTCCATCCATACTGCACAACTATGACTTCTCCAACGTCTATGCCAACTCGAACGCTCAGCTCCGGATAACCCTCCTGGTTCAAGAGGGGGTTGAATCCCTCTTTTACCGCCCTAATCATGGATCTTGCGCAGTGCACTGCATTGATGCAGGGTATGTACAGATTGGATTTATCAGTGACAACAAAAAATGCAAGTATCGCATCTCCCAAGTACTTTAGAACATAGCCACCGTATGCCGAGACTACAATAGACATTTCGCGTGTAAATGCACGAACTATTGCGGCTAACTTGTCCACTGGTAACGTCATTGAAAGTTTTGTTGACCCGACTATGTCGATGTACAATATTACGAATGTAGCTTTAGACCCTGCTGCTTTTGCAAGAGCATTCTGGGTATCTTCTGTAGATATGTCAAATTCCATTTCTCCTTTCAAAGACTTCCACATTTCCAACTGTGCGGATCTAATGATGCTGTCAATGTTAACCACTGCATCAAGATAAAACATACCTATCGAAGATGCCTCAGAAGCCTGTTTGGTTGGCGCCCCTTTATTTTGGTCTTGCCTGATCTTATCCTTGATGATGCTGATAACTTCTTCCTTGCTGATGTCAAGCTGCATTGCAATTACTTCGGGTAAAATCCCTGCATTATGCAAGTTGAGTACAGTTTGCTTTTGTCTTACTTGCATGTCAAGTACCACTGTTAGTATAGAGTCATGCCTTTTAACTTCTTTCAATGAATTAGTAAAATAACGCAATTAATTGCCTCTAATTCCCTGAGCTACAAGTACCGAATAACATCCAAGCCCACAGTCCTCACATAACGGCTTCATGCTCTTGCCGTCTGCGCTGCCGATGCAGCAGGGCCGCTTTATCCTTCCCATATGATCAAGCGGCAGTATTGCCCAAGATGGGCAGTCTACCGGAGTAGTTCCAGTGCCGCCCCAGTTTCCTTTCATAAGCAATAACTGCTTGACAGGGTTGATTATAAAGTCTGGATATTTTCTCTTCATTTCAATGATATTGTCGATCACCTTGTTGCGCATGTCTCCAAATGGCAGCATCAGTGGATCTCCCTTCACAAACGGTGTGTGGAACTGGAGGCCAATCTTGTTTACTTTGCTGTGCCATTCTTCTATCAGGTCTTCAATAGTCATGTAATTTACCGAGTTTATGGTCATTGAGATCCAGATGTCCTTCCACGCGGGTTTTCCATTGCGGTCCGGACCTGCAATATAGTCAAGGATGTTTTTCCTTGTCTTTGCATACGACCCTTCTCCCCTTATGCTGTCATGCACCTTCTCTGTCCCATCTAATGATACCCAGTAAAAGTACAGGCCGTCGTACCTCTTTAGCGGAAAAGTTGCATTGGTCACAACACAAACTCGACGGGGCATCTCCCTGCAAAAGAGCTCTATAATGTCTGGCCGCAGCGTCGGCTCGCCTCCCACGAGGGTAGTGACAAGTATGCGTTGTCTGTTGAACGTGCTTTTGATTATCTTTTTCCAGTCCTCTACTGTCAAATCCTGCTCTTCTTTGCGGTTGAGCCACCAGTAGCAATGTGTGCAATGGAGGTTGCAGATGTTGTTGACGTCTACTGAGGCGTACATTGGCTGCTTTCTGTGGAATAACCTGTATGCCGCCATCTTTTTGAGCATGCTAAAGTAAAATGGCATCTCGCGCAAAAGGTCGGTGATGCCCCTGCCACAGATCAGGTCTACCATTATAGTTAATGGGGCAATCGGCTAATTATCTTTCGATTTTGGTGCATAACAAGATGGAGTCAGACCGGGAGTAATTGTATATGCAACACTCTATCCAAGATTGCCTTATTGCATGACTGAGTTGAATCCTTACAAATTAACAACTGGCAGTACTGGAATCCGCGAAGAAACGAAGTGGAGAAGGTACGCGCCAAGAGAAATGATTGACCTAATTGACGCTTTCTATAAATCCTTGGAGGACTCGTAAGTTAGGCTCGGAATTCTAAAGGAAACTCCATGAAGTTTTCCATAGAAATGGGAATGGCGTAGTCTTATATGGGAATATGGGAAAATTTACTTTAACATGTCTCTATATCGGATACCCGAAAGGTCAAAATAATGCCAAATAACATGATTCGATATGGACAAGCGGCTGGTCGGTACCGGCGTACTCGTCGTCGCAGGAATATTGCTCATCTTTGGAGCATATGGACTGTTAGGGGTGGCAGAAAAGCACAGCCGGTACATTGACTGCATTAGCAATCCAGAACGCGATGAGCCGGGCAGCTTCGGTGGTCCTATTTGCATCGAAGTCGATTGGAGTGAGGCAATGATTACTACTATTCCCTTTGCAGCTGGGATCGGGATAGCCGTTTTTGGATATAGTAGATACTTCAAACACTTTGGAGTTCAGATTGGTCCGCCGCGTTCTGGATAATTGATATCCCCTTGTTACTTCCTTCAAAGCGAATGTGGGCTACTTCTGCTGGCGCTTTTCCGTTCAATTCTTCACGCGGTCAAATGTAGTTGTGGTACAGTTGATAGCCTTTGAAGATCGGAGTCCTCCATTTTCTTGATGCTTCTAAAGGCTTTCTCTCTATCTCCAATCACAAAGGGTTGGTTTCTAGAGCTCACAAGGTCATCTGATGAATATACATTCCACCTTTCCCTAAGCCTGTGACGAAAACCTCGCCAAGACGCCCTTTTCTATCCGGAACCACTCAGCCTGAACAGTTGTATTCTTTAACGAATCCAAATCCACCGGCGGTATCATTGGAGCTGGTTCTTTGATGCCCGACGCTATGATTCCACTTGAAGTGTTAGCCATTGCGTAATGTGAGTTTCTAATTTGTTCACCGTCGCGGGCCTGCTGTAAAGCCGTAACAAGGCTTCCGCGCAACCCTGACCGAACATTCGGATGGAGGCTCGCATGGTGAGCAAAAAAATTTGATGTTAGCTATAACTATTGTGCCATTTACGTCGTCTGGCCTTTGAGGCAGGCAACTAATTGGTAAACATACGCACAGAGGAGGATGTACAATTCCACAAATGTGGACAATCAGGGCTTTGGACACTTCTCTTGTGTATCGCAGTATGTAACAACATTGTATCCGTAATAAAAAATAGGGGATGTTGACTCGGGTCAACACGTACGGCGCGATGGCATATTTGTCAGATATGACCAGTTTGCAGTGTGACCACTTTTTAGGTCACCTGTCATTACTTGTGAAGACCAAGTTCCTGAACAATCAGCATCTGTATTGTATGAATTTGTCCATAGGACCCAGCCGTTGACCGAATTCTTGGCTTCGTAGGCGTTATTTGCAGTTACAGTGCTGGTAATATATTGTGCCCATCCTGAAGACCCTCCAGGGGGCTTTGCAAGAGTGTTCCCATTCTCGAACCAGACGCTGTTATTGATAGGATCATTCCTAACCTGTATTGTAGTGCATGGAACATTGGTATAATGGCCGTATGTATTGCCATTGTACAAAATCTCTTGGCCATAGTACCCGTTTCCTTGGCATATGTGCTCCACCAGTAGAGTCGCACCATTGACCCAAGCTAAGTTAGTATTGTGGCCATATAGGTTACCATATACTGACTGGTCAACAATTACAATCGCCTTAGAATTCGCGTTTTCTTTTCCTCTCTTCCGAATATCTTCAAACCATACATGAGTCTCTTTATTGATGTCGTCAATGAATTCCTTGTACCATACATGACGCGGATAGAGATTCTCACCAAAAGGGATATGAACGACGTAAAGAGCTGTTACTAAAGAACCAAATTTGCTTGCTATTGAGATTGCAGCATCTAATGCCCTCATCGATTCCTCCGAACCATCGACCGCGACTAGGATTTTCTTGAACGCGCCAGTTCCGACCAATTCTTAACGCCATAAATGAATCTCGCCAACATAATAACAATACCTCCCGTTTTGTACTGCCCATGATTCTTAAAAGGAAAAGTGATTTCCGAGATCTATTTCAAAAACTGGAGTTCGTAATCACAGCTTCAATCTGAGAATTATCGCTCCAAATCATGAGGTGACAGTCCTACATGGCAGTCATGGTGTCTGCCATAATCCCTTCTAGACTATTGATGTAAGATGCTTGTGTTGAAAGCTAGTTGTCTCTTTTATTCCAGAAATTCGCTCCACTGCCTGTGCAGCATCGAGAACTTGGACGCCTCTTTTCTCAAAGAATCTGTTTATGTTCACAATATCACGTACCAAAAATTCCTCTGAATGAGGATGTTGGATATCCACGGCAGAACCAAAATCAAACAGTATTATTTTTCCGTCCTCTGTCTTGAAAATATTATACTCTGAGAGGTCTGCATGAACAAGTCTGGCTTTCTGATAGAGTATTGCCATCTGCTTGATCACTTCATCATAATCAGATGCAGAGATATCCTTTGCATTTGCTAGAATATTTGCCGGATTGCCCTCTTTGTCTCCTATGTACTTCATGATGAGAATATTTCTCTTGACTGTTATTGGGACTGGAACCCTGACTCCATTTTTGTAGGCAGTCCTCAAGTTCTGGAACTCTTTCTTTGCCCATATTGAGATAAGGTTTCGCAATCCCTTTTTTGTTTCAGAAAAACGTCGGTCACCGGCTATGTACTGCAAACGTTTTTTGAATTCTGCACTCACTGTAAGATAGATCTTTAATGCCAGAAGCGAGCCATCACGCGCTTCTGCAATATAGACTTTGGACTCTTTGCCAGAACCAAAATGACTTTTAACTGATTTTATTGTGCCATTATTCATCATCTTGGTGATCGTCATAATTGTGGGCATGTCAAAAACATCGTTAAAAACCTGATAATCTTCAGATTTTTTCAAAAGAAATCGATTCTCGTGTTCATGTCTGGCAAATCGTCGGTCGGCCTTATCCATTTCCTTCTGTCCTTCATCATGTTCGTCCTTTAGTTCTTCAGATTCCTTAGATAATATTGTCATCTGTACAATACGCTAATCAATCTAATTAAGCATTGGCTGTGCTTTTCCTCAAATACACCTGCTTGCAGCAAATCAATAATGTTATGGCACTTACGATACAAGGCGAATCTTTTGGAAACTGCTTGATGAACGCCGGCTGCAGCATCTGTGTAGCAATGTCTGCATGACAAAAAAAGATAAGGGCTACGACCCCGTGTACGGGAAGACGTGCACATACATGCCTTGGTGGTCGAATACCGACCCGCTTCCTTCCAGGTTCAGCTGGACCGTGTTGGTGCCCTTCCAGCCTGCGTCTACCAGGACTGCTCCTGCCAGGTCGCCGCTGCCGCCTACCACGACCACCCTCTTTGTGACGCCGTCTGACATGGCGTATGTTTCACGCAGCGTTACCATCACTGACCTGTCGCCCGTGGGCTCAACGTTGCTTACCTTGACTTCCTTGACCGATGTCATGACGTGGTACATTGGCTCGCAGTATTGTGGTGCCATGTCGCCAGCATCATGACACATGTCCTGCACCATGCCTGGCATATGTTGCATGCCGGTCATACTTCCGGTACTCATACTGCCCATAGAGCCATGGTCCATTGTACCCATGCTTCCTCCTCCCATGTCGTGGCCCATCATCTGGGCCGTGGCGTTCTGGCTGTTGTATGCAACCGCAGCGATCACCGAGGCCAGCACCCCGGCCAAAATCCCTGCCAAAATGAGTTTGTACCTTGAAGATTTCTCGCTCATTGCGTATCCTTGGCGGTGGCAGAGTTAAGCAGGCGGTGTACAGTCCTGTTCAGTGCAAGACTCTGCAATACTGGCAAGCCTGCAGACAATGGCGATGTCGTTTACATTGGTGCCGGTAAGGCCGGTGAATAAAAGCGAGTTTTTCAGCGCGTTGTAGCTGTCATGGTTCTCAAGATACTGCTCCATGCCCTTTCTCTCTGTTCTGGCTGAGACCAGCGCGCCGGCAGCATCCGAGTTGCCGTCGATGCCGTCGGTGCCCACAAACGCTGCAACAACGCTGCTGTCTTGCAAGTCCAGCGCAAAGGCAAGGGCCGCCTCCTGGTTCCTACCTCCCCTGCCAGACTTTTCGCCCAGCCTTACGACAGTCTCGCCTCCTGCCACGATGGCGTGAAGGGGCTCAAGGTCTGCCGCCTTGCTGGCCATGAGCCGGCCAAAATCTGCAGCCGGCCCGCCAAAGTCAGATCCAAGATATTTTACTTTAAAGCCGTCGCGCTTCAGGCTGTCGGCTGCAGCCCTGCAGGCCACCGAGTTGTTGCCCACAAGAAAGTTGTGCACCCTGCCAAACACAGGGTCGCCGGGCTTGGGGGTCTCGGCAATCTTTCCTGCCGCGCCGTCCATTAGATGCCTGACTGCTGGATCAGAATCGCCGGCTACGTTGTATCTCCTGATGATGTCCCGCGCGTCGGCAAAGGTTGACGAGTCCGGAAAAGTGGGGCCAGACGCTATCGCGGCAAGGTCGTCTCCAATCACGTCTGATATCACCAAGCTGACGGCGGTGCCTGCAACATGCCTTACAAGCTGGCCGCCCTTGACTTCTGACAGGTGCTTTCTTACAACGTTGATCTCGTGGATGGTGGCTCCAGACGCAAGCAGCCCTGCCGTTATTCTCTGCTTGTCGGCAAGCTCAAGTCTGCCTGCAGGCAACGGCATCAGGGCCGACCCGCCGCCGGAAACAAGAACAAAAACCAGGTCGTTTTTCCGGGCCTTTTTCAAAATCTGCAGGATCCTTTTGGTTCCCATGATCCCGTTTTCGTCAGGGACGGGGTGCGACGCCTGCACAAACTGGATCCTGCTGTCTCGGGGCTTGATGCCGTACGGGACAGTGATGGCGGCCTCTGTCACTTTGAGAATGGAGCACAGCTCGTCGGCCATGGCCGCGGCTGCCTTGCCGGCGCCCACGGCGTACACGTCGTTAAAGTTGCTGAATGTCTGCTTTTTTCCGTGTATGTCCTGGACTGTCGCGGATCCGTGGCTGTATTGGACGGCCTTTCTAACAAGGCTTGCCGGCTCTGCACTTTTTATCGCAGCCTCTACTGCATCAAGTACCGGCCTGGCACCGGCGCCATGGAAATCCTCAAGCTGGGCGCGATTTTTAATCAAACACGAATCTGTTGCCGCCCCTTGCTATTTAGTTTCTTGCAGAATTTGGTTTTATTTTCTGGGCCCGGCGTACTTTAGGCCCAACTCAAGCCACTCTGCAAGGCTTTCGTCGGACTCTATGCCTGCCTGACCGACAAATACAAATCCTTTCATGGGCCTGCCGGTGAAATCCATCGGGCGGGCATGAGGCCTTGCCAGCGCTTCACCGTATCTGTCTGGGCCGACGCGGACAACCATTTCATCTTTTACTATGCCGCAGCACATCTTGCCGTCAAGCAGAAACGCAAGGCCGCCAAACATCTTTTTCTCTGTGATGCCTTTTCTCTGAGCAAGCGCCTTTCTCATCCTGCCGGCCAGCCTTTCGTCAAAGACCATCAAGTTCTGATGCCGCCTGGTGCTTATTTCCTTATTGCCTGCCATCGTGATCAGTCTCTGTCGATGGTTTCTATCTTCTTTTTCTAGCTCTATGTGGCTGGGTTTCGTCATAGACTTCTTTTTCGCTAATTTTTAGATTCTTTTTGTCTGCAATGCTGAATATTTCTGACCATCCCTTTTCAAGGTTAGGCACTTCGAATGCCTTCATTATTGTCATGTCATTTTTAGTATATACAGCAAATTTTGCTCTGGGTTTAATTTTCAGACTTTTCCGTATCTTTTGGGGTATGACTGTCTAACCTTTTTCGCTCATGGTTGCAATCTCGGTTTCCTGGTAGTATGATATTCTTACCTGTAATGCTATTTTACTTTACTACTATTTGTGCACATCAGTGTTGGCAAACGTTGCGTGCCTGATCGTCAGAGCCTTTGCGGGGTGGTCACTATCTTGCCAAACAACTGCGAGTCAGCCATCTTGACGTGACCTTCGACCATCTTGCTGAAGGGAAGGACTGTGTCAATTACTGCCTTTATCTTGCCCTTACTGACCCACTTGATAACTTCTTCAAGTCCTGCTTTGGTCCCCTGCGTGGCTCCAAGGAGATTGATGCCCTTAAAGAATAGGTACCTGAGGTCTATAGTTGAATCGTAGCCGGTAGTAGCTCCTGTAGAAACAAGCGTTCCACCCATTTTCAACAGTCCTATCTCTTGAGGAAATACGGTCTTGCCAATATGCTCGTAAACTATATCAACACCCTGTTTGTTTGTGATATCGCGCACTTTCTTGTACCAATCCTGTTCGCGGTGGTTCACGACATAATCAGCACCCAGCTCAAGGCACTTGTCCATCTTGTCTTTGCTTCCTGCAGTCGCTATTACATCGCAGTTGAACAGCTTTGCTATCTGTATGCCTGCAATACCCATGCCGCTTCCACCGCCCATTATCAGGACTGTCTGGCCCGGCCTTATGTTGGCCCTAGTAACTAGCATGTGCCAGGCAGTCATGCCCACCATAGTGATCGCTGCGGCGTCGATGAACGAGACGTTATCTGGCAGCTTTACAATGTTTACTTCTGGCATGTGCGTGTATTGGGAAAAGCCGCCCCACAGCGGGCCTGTCTGGAATCCCCAGACCTTTCTGTCCTTGCAATCGTACTCCCGGCCAGATGTGCATTCGTAACATACCCTGCATGTAAGGTTTGGGTGCAATGTCACCCTGTCGCCCGCCTTTGTGTGCGAGACATCCTCGCCGGTTTCAACAACCGTGCCTGCAACATCGCTTCCAGAGATGTGAGGCATTGGGATCTTGATGGGCTCGCCCCAGATCCCCCACAGGTCGTTGTAGTTATATGCCGCCGCCTCGACCTTTACCATAACTTCATTTGGCTTTAGCTCCGGCATGTCTATGTCTTCTATTTTTACAACCTTCCTTGGATCTTTGTTATGTTCTCTGTAAATAGCAGCTTTCAATCTAATCCATTATGGCACCAATATTATCGGAGATAAAATTAAGGTTTGCAAAGTATTGCAATGCAAACGGCATTAATAATAGAAATCCATACGTTGTCCCGGTTGATATGAATAAACATACACAACATATTTTATATCTACATCATTCGTCTGGATTCGGGAGCAAAGATAAACACATGGGCAGGGCCCATCACAGATCCGGTCTTGAAGGCGACCTGCGTCGACGGTGATTACCATGGCAGACAGGCTTTTCGGAGTTTTCGCAACCCATAGTCCTGAGTCATGTCCAATGAACAACAAAGCCAGTAAAGAAATCTTCATGAATATCGATAACAAGTTAAAAACGTCCATCGCCAGGTTCAAAGTGAAAAGAGTTCTTGGTTTCTACATGTCCGTTCTTGAGCATCAATGGATAATTATCCTGGAAGCAGAAAATGCACATGACATTGAAAGTCTCTGTATTGAAAGTGGGATTTCTTCATACAATACCGTCAAGATAGTTCCGCTGAACGATATCTCCGTGGTGATGAAAAGGATCGAGAGTGGTAGATAGTTAGTGATGTGAAGAGGCGATGCCCGGTTTGCAGATATTCCCTGCTTGGCCCGGATTGTGGTGTCCATGCTGCGGCTACCGGCTTACAAAGCAAGATTTCGAAAAAGAATAGCAGTGATTCCTACTGTGCAAGAGTCAGATACTTTTCCTTTTCAGGCCTCCTTCGGATCTTTTGTTGCGCCTCATTTTATGGTGGTATCTTGAAACACGTCAAGGCTTGGCGAAATCGATTCTTGTCGAATTCGATACTTTCAACCTGAATCTGCCGTAGATTTGCAAAGCTCTTGTTAGTGGCAGTCCCTCTATGTCCATAATTAGAAAAAGAGAAAATTGGATTATCTTTGGTTTCTGATTCTGTTATTCTTCCTTCTCGTTGTCTTCGTGTTCTTCAGACTCCAGTTCAAGCTCCTTGATGGAAAAACCTAGTTCTTTAGCCTTCTTTGCAAGGTCCATGACCTTCTGCATCACTTGAATTTCGTCCTTTTCGTTTGTCACAAGTTCTAATTCTACTTCCATTTCACATGATGAAGCATGACTGAAAACTATAAGGAGTATGTTTGCAATGTATAACAAGGCAAACGCCCTGCTTATTTTATTGCGGCTGCAACATTGTTCGTGATGATAGAACTAGAGGGCGTCAGCTGGACAGCAGTTGGATTTACAACGACCATTGCAGCACTTGACACAGGATGGAGGCAGGCCCCTGTACAGAACCAAAAGGAGGGAATGATAACATGAGGTCGAGCAAATTTTTTAACAAAAATGTCGTGGCATCGGATGCATATCATATCGGTCATGTAGTTCGGGAGACAGACGACAAGATAGTTGTCTTTGGTGAAGGGGACGAGCGGTACGACATACTAAAGAGCGAGGTACAGGCAGTCAACAGGAATGTCCTGATAGGTCTTCCATTTTACGAGGTCGTCAAACGATACAAGAAAAGCCGAAAAGAGCCGTTGCCTACAAGCAAACCGGTCGCAAAATGGGTCTACACTCATGACGTAGACTTGGCGACATACGAGAAAAAGTACCCCAAGTCGCTCTTTAACAAGGGTGTGAGGAGCCGAGATGAAGAGCATGTAGGCCATGTGATGATGGAGACTGACGGGGAGATAGTGATATTTGGGCACTACAACTACAGATTTGATGTCCCAAAGTCAAAGATACTGGCAGTCGGCCGTAACGTTATTCTGGACATGGGATACCCGGTCGTCTTCAAGTACCTGGTGGATAGAAACGACCCGCTTCCTACAGGCGAACCATTTACCAAGCTGGCTGACGAGAATTAGCATCCAGATTAAGAGGACACCTCTGTCTTATTCGATGACGATCTACCACAGAGCTCGCCGATCGTTATAGACAAAACACGTATCATCGACATTCATGATGTCATTATTTCAATGGGGCTTTGAGGGAAGCTCGAAGCCGTTCTAGTTCTTGGAATACCATTTTTCAAAATCTTGAAGGGGCATACTATGCAATACTTTGCAAACTTCTTGCAAATATACGCATCCAAACTAAGATCTATTGAAAGTAGTTGGAAGCAATATCGTTTCCTGGCAATGGCATCGCTTTATGGGTTGTCTTCAGCCTCATGATCGGCGTAGCCATTGCAATCGACTTGGGATTAATAAGTACATTGAAGAAGCTATTGAAGAAGAGACCAGTTACAACTGGATCGTCCTCGAATGAAACCGATCTTGGCCTCGGTGAGCCCTCACGCAGTGGACAGCAACACCCCTTCAAGCAGGCGCTGATGTGGACGATAGTCTGGATAGGTCTTGCAGGGATCTTTGCGGCGTTGGTATTGGTTTTGATGGGCCATGAAAAGATGCTAGAGTTCGTCACCGGCTATACTCTGGAAAAGTCACTTAGCGTAGACAACATGTTTGTCTTCCTGCTAATATTCTCCACTCTTGCAATACCGCACGCCTACCAGCACAAGGTGCTGATGGTCGGCATCCTAAGTGCAATTGCGATGAGGATTCCCCTAATACTCGTTGGCGTATCTCTGCTTGAAAGCTTTCACTGGACGGTCTATATCTTTGGTGGCCTCCTGCTCCTCACGGCAATCAGGATGCTTCTCCAAAAGAAGGAAAAGAAGGTAGATGTGGAGAAGAATATTGCTGTCAGACTCTTGCGAAAGGTAATACCCATAGCAACCCAGCTAAATGGCGACAGGTTCTTCACAAAAAAGAACGGCATACTGTTTGCAACACCGATGCTCGTTGCCCTGGTGATAGTTGAGATGACGGACCTGGTTTTTGCCATCGATTCGATACCCGCAGTCCTGGCGCTGACTTCAGATCCGTTCATAGTCATTACATCGAACATATTTGCAATACTTGGACTGAGAAGCCTGTACTTCCTGCTTGCAGGCATGATGGAAAAGTTCTATTACCTCAAGCCTGCGCTTGTGGCGCTGCTACTCTTCGTCGGCTTCAAAATGATGGCCGTGGATTTTGTCAAGCTGCCCATCAGCATATCGTTGTTGGTTATAGGAGGCATACTGGCAACGGCATTGGTGCTTTCTTACATCAAGACAAGGCAGCAGTGGAAGAAAAGCATCGGCGTACCTGAAAAGGCAGGAAAAGAACCAAAATGATTCAGCAATTCCACAAAGAGGATAAGCCACAGCAGCAAGTGACCCCGGAGCGCGGACCGCACTTCCTGCTATGCCGGTCTTGTCTTTGGTGTGCCTCTTGTCTTGAACCATCCTATCTGTTAATAAGCTGCCCCAGCTGCCAGGAAGAATTGGCAACTATCCCAATCGACAAAAGAAATCTTTTGAGCAGACAGCCCTAGGCCATGTCTTCGGTGTCAACAGCAAAGGAGAGCGTAGTATCGGTCATGGTAAAGTCAACTCGCTTGAGCCCGAAATCCTCAAACAAGGATTCGTATTGTTCTTTGAGGTAGACAGACCATTTTTTTCCCATATCGTGATGGATTGCATAGTAATGCTTTGTGTAGTCGACATCATGCCTATACGGGTAACCAGCTATCCTGATCCATGTCTCTATCACATCAAGTGCAGACGTAATGTTGTATTCGTTACGAAGCATCAGGACAAAGTCTCTAGTTCCTTTTTTTGCGACACGTTCCGCAATTTCAGCAAGTTGCTCTTCTGAAGCCAGTTTGAGCAGCTCGACTATCAGGCTTTTTCGGACAGTGAGGAATCCAGCTTTGGCCGCATTTGAATGCCAGTCTATGTGTTGTTTAAAGATGTGCGAAACAAGCGTATTTAGGCTAATGTCTTTATGCTCTGCCTCGTTTCTGAGTTTCTCAATCATAGAGCCATCCAGTCTGAAGGCAATGGTTTCAGTCTTGCGCTTCTTTTCTGCTGATCTCAAAAGCTGTTACCAATGCTCTTTGCTCGTCTGTATTGATAAATCTATTCTGCGGGTTTGCAGTTAGTGGGATTTGATCCCTACTGCTGTTGCATGTATTGTTGAATCTAGTCTGACTCGTTGTGCAACAATCAAAAGCTGTTACTTCTTTATCGTGTACAGGCAGAAATCGCACTCCTCGCAGAGGTAGTACATGCAGTCAAAGTCAGAGCACAGCGCCATCGAATCGTGGCACCGGGGACACTCAATCTCGTGCTCAATCTCCACTACTGCCTCGGCGTTTTCAGAATCCGTGGCGACGCTTTGGGTGACGGCTTCCATGGGTACTGCATCCTGCCGGATGCTTTTAAACAGTGGAATACCACGGTGGGAGGGGGAGTCCTCATCTCCTGAGCCATGCGAAAAATATGTACAGTATCGCAATGACCTCGAACCTGCCGGCCACCATGTTGGCCATGAGGATAACCTTGGAGGCAAAGTCCGAGTCTATCTCTATGATGCCTGTGGACAGGCCGGTGAGGGTGAGCGCGGATATTGCCTCGAAAAGGGCATCGCCGGGGGCCGCGTCTTCCAGCACGCCCAGCGCCGCCCCGCTGGCCAGGGCGATGACCACATACAGGACTATGACTATGATCGAGTCTCTGAACATCTTTTCTGTGGCCGGCGCGGACACCGAAGCGGCTATGTCCATCGTGTCCTTCTTTGCAAGCCGTTGATATATCAGAAGGAAACGGCCCACCTTGATGCCGCCGGCAGTTGAGAACGCGGTTCCCCCCACCATCATCAGGACCATCAGCATGGCCTTGGATCCTGCAGGCGCAGAGTGGATGTCCAGGTACTGGAAGCCCGAGTTGGTGGATGCGCTGACCACGTGGAACGCTGATGCCAGCGGGTCTGCGCCGGAAAGCGCCAAAAAGATCGGTATAGACAGGGTCATCAGCGCGGCGTAGGTCACCACCTCTATGCCCATGTTCTTTATCCTGAGCTGCTTGTTGAATATGGAGTAGTGGAAGGCAAAGGGTAGCGCAGAGATTATCATGCCGGCTCCAATGATGAACTGGTCAGACACATTGTCTTGTGAAACCAAAGCCGAGGTCGGCACGAAGCCGCCGCCGGTGACCGAGCTGAAGATAAGCGACATGGCATGTATGCCGTTTGTGACTCCTGTAAAATACAGCAGCAGCGTCAGGATGATGGTATAAGCGCTGAAGATGATGCTTATGGTGATCAGCAGCTGCTTGAAGCGCAGCATGTTGCCGGAGATAAAGCCCTTCATGGCCTTCAGTTTGCCTTCCGGGTAGAACAGCGTGATGATGAGGTAGACAAAGCTGAGGCCTCCGGTCCACTGGGTGTAGGACCGGTAAAAGTTCAGGCTGTCCGGTATCTTCTCCGGCGTCGCGATCATGCTCATGCCGGTGGTGGTAAAGCCGGATATGCTTTCAAAGAAGCTGTTGACAAACAGGGCGGCTGTGTTTGCCGTGCCAAACGGGTTTGTGTACATGTACGGTATGCTTCCAAAGAGCCCCAGCATCAGAAAGCTGGTGACAACTAGAATAGACGACTGCTTCAGGTTTAACGGGCCTCGCTCGCCGTACGTGTTGAGGGCAAAGCCGGCGCCAAAAAGGCCGACAACTGCAAGGAATATCCCCGTTGCGACCACCGTCTGACCGATGAACGCGCCCAGCAGGGCCGGGAAGACCAGCAGTATGCCGGCAAACTGGATCACAAGGCCCATGTTGCCAAGCAGTATCTTGAGCTGGTCGCGGATAGACGAGCGGTACTTGCGGAAGGTTCTCTCCAGCACCGAGGTGCGGATCGAGTCAGCCAATGTCTTCTGCGTGACGATGCCAAGCACCCTGCCGTCCTCGATTATGGGGACGCGCTTTATCCTGTACACCTTCATGATGCCCAGCACCTCCCTGGTGGTGGCCTTTGTGTTTGCGGTGACAATAGGCGTCGTCATTATCGACTTGAGGATTACAACGTCTGAATCGCCGCCAGTCTGCACCACCTTTTGCAGTATGTCGCTGTCGGTGACTATGCCGGCAGGCAGGCCTGCGCTGGTGACTATTATGGTGTCGCCGTTTTTGGCCTCCATCGCCGCGACGGCCCTGGCCACGTCAGTCTCGCCGTCAACCAGTACAAACTGCTGGCTGGCGTACGACATGGCGGGCCGGTCCAGTATGTCGCCCATGCAGGTTCTATTACTGTAATACCATCAGTTATTAACGGTTTTCACCGCCGGCAAAAAGGGGAGCTAAGCATAAATTATTCCCGGCCCGCTTCAGAAACTGTGTTCACATACTATACGCCGCAGACTGCCAACAAGGCCCTGCCGGAAGTAAAGAGGATGTTTTCTGCCATCGTCAGCTACAAGAGGCAGGTAGTCATCCTGCAGCAGGAGCTGTCCGCCATGGCAGACTCTGGAAGCGGATTTGACGTTTTTATGAAAAAAAAGCAGGATCTTAACACCGCCGTCACAAACCTGTACAAGGCCATTGAAGAGCTGGAAAACACCGGCGTCATGATAAAAAGCGTAGACGAGGGCCTGCTAGACTTTCCATCCAAGCGCTTTGAGGAGGAGGTCTGGCTCTGCTGGAAGTCCGGCGAGGACGAGATCAAGTTCTGGCACGGCAAGGACGAGGGGTTCATGGGCCGAAAGCCGCTAGAGACTACCGGGATAATAGAGCCATGAATCTGATGGTGTGAAAGCAGGAAAACTGTCTTGGTTCTAAATCGCAGCTGGTTCCAGATACAACGGTACTGGGATAGCGACTTTTACAGCAACTTCAAAACTCGCGATATACCGGCCTGGTCAAGAATCGACTTTAACACACGTTCTTTGAATTGACAGTTACCTGTCTGCCAGAAACATCTGATAAATGATGCATCTTTCTGGTCATCGACTTAACCCGTTTCTTTAGTACTGTTAAAACATCTCTCCAACTGTGATTTCTAAGGCTCAATTCGCTGGAATGTCTATGATCATTTTCTTGTCTTTCTTGGACTTTGCCTCGTTGACTTCAAGGGCCAGTTCTATGGCCTCTGTCACGTTTGCCTTCAGCTCATCCAGCGTTTCTCCTTGACTGATGGCTGCGGGTAATTCGATGCACTGGCCGCCATAGCCGCCTTCATCTTCCTTCCAGTATCTTATGGTGAACTGTCTGACTTTAAGCGCCATCGGATTATGATTGGTTACTTTAGGATATAAACGATTTTACATTTCACGGGCTCAAATCAGTGACTACTGGGGGGTTAATACAGCGAACTATGATGATCAAAAGTATTGTTGTTGGCTGGCTAAATAGCGCGCCGATACACCATTCTTCTTATTGTTTCAAATACGCATGGCAAGGACGGATGATCTCGGTATCATTATCCATCACCTCAATTCATGCCAGAACTTTTTCCAAAAGGTAAAAAGGAATATTCGCCAGATAATTACGGGGTCGTAGTCTTGTACTATGTCGGCTGCTATGGATGGAGAAATGTTCCCTGGAAAAGCCAGTTCTATCCTGCTACTTTGAACCCCAAAGACTACCTTTCCTATTATTCCCGTGTCTTTGATTTCGTCGAAGTCAACCTGGGTGACGGCATGAACGACAGACTTCTGTCCATGGCAGCAAACTGGCACAAGCAAACGCCTCCGGATTTTCGTTTCAGTGTCCGAGTCCCATGGCCGGTTGCCTCCAGCCAAAATGACTGCCTTGGCGAATTCCTTGAGAAACTCGCTCCTGTAGAAGAGAAGGTAATTTCAATCCTCATCGAAGTCCCATCGTCGCTGACCCTTGGCCAGGGAAGAGGCTGGCTTGAAAAAACCCTTGACAGCTGCACGTACCACGGCTACTCGGCAGCCTTTCACTTCCACCACTCATCCTGGTTTCAGGATCTGACCTACAACACACTGAAAAAGCATGGCGCCGCGCTTGTCTGGTCTGATACCCAGCCCTACCCTGTAGTAACGTCAGACTTGCTGTATTTGCGATTGAGTGCAAACAACGAGCCTGCCTGGATTGAAAAGATAAGGCAAGCAGGAGGGGAATCTGCAGTACTAGTTCTGGACTCGCCGGCAAAGGCCAATGCCTTTCTAAAACTAGTAGGGTTGCCAGAAAAGGAACATCCATCGTCCTTATCATCAAGCTCACCATCGCAACCAACTACCAAGCAAGCAAGATGGTCTGGTAGAGTAATAATGTGCGTGGACCTAAACGCCTTCTACCCTTCCTGCGAGGAATTGCGGGATCCGACCCTGAAAGGAAAGCCCCATGCCGTGATAATGACAGACCAGCAGGACAGCATCACAAAAGGCGTGGTCTCGTCATGCTCCTATGAAGCAAGGAAGTACGGCGTCAGGTCTGCCATGTCGCTTTCAAAGGCCCGATCCCTTTGTCCAGATCTGGTTCTACGGCCAGTTGACATACCGTACTACAGCAGGATTTCTGGGCAGGTGATGACTGTCCTTGAGGAGTTTGCAGACGTCCTTGAGCAGGCAAGCATTGACGAAGCCTTTCTGGATTGCACAAAGGCTGGGACAAGTCCTGAAGAGTACGGCAAAAAGATAAAGCAAGCCATCAAGGACAGATGCGGCCTTTTGTGCTCTATTGGTGTAGCAACGACAAAGTCTGCCGCCAAGATTGCTTCTGACTTTCAAAAGCCCGACGGCCTGACGGTTGTTTATCCTGATAAGCTGAAAAAGTTTCTTGAGCCCCTTGATGTTGGCCGGGTTTCAGGCATAGGCCCCAAGACGCAGCAGGCGCTAAAGGAGATGGGCGTCGAAACCCTTGGCCAGTTGGCAAGCGTGGACGTGCAGACATTGACGGCCAGGTTTGGAAAGAACGGTTACTGGATGTGGAAGGTGGCCAACGGCACCGATGACGAGCCGGTTGTTCCAAGAGAAGACCATGTTTCGCTGAGCACCGAGTACACGCTGGATGTCTTTGCAAGGGACCGGCAAACCATCCTTGGCTTTCTAAACGAACTGGCAGATGAAATCCATCAGAGGGCCAAACGGCGGGGCTATTGGTTTAGGACCGTGGGAGTGAAACTTGTCAGGACGGACTTTACCGTGGAAACCAGGGAAATATCTTTTGACGAGTTTCGAAGTGACCGGCAGAGTATATCTTTTGCCATAGAACCTCTTTTGGACAAATTTTCATTGGCCGACGATAGGCCTGCGGTAAGAAAGGTGGGCCTGAAGATAAGCCACTTGATTAGAGATGAGGAAATCCAGAAAAAGAAAGACTTGCAGAAAACTTTGCTGGATTACTACTGAGCCTACAGAAATTATTATTAGCAGCTAACAAGCATGAAGTGATATTATTTGCAGATAAAAACAGTTCTCCTTGTCATTGCCCTGGCAGGTTTTATCTCATTATATGGCGATGGCATGCGTTATGCATACGCTCAAGAATCACGGGATGCTGCAGATAGTTTCAAGTATAGAAATACCTGCTACCATATAACAATTGATTATCCTGAAAATTGGAAAATGCAATCAGGAGATGATTGTGAAGATTTCCCAACCTTTGCTATTTTCGATGATACTTCTAAAATTGGGGCGTTTGAAATTAAGGTAATCAAGCGGCCTTATCCAGAAGAAATTGAAGACTATGATGCGCTATCATTGTACACCAATGATAAGATAAACCAGGTGGAGTCAAATGAGGATATGAAACTCATTACTGCAACTTCTTTAAAGAAAAATTCCATGACTATCTACTACATTGAAGGTATCCTGGAAGGAACTGAATCAACGCAAATAACGGAGACTTTTGTGTTTGAAAACAGAAATTTGTATACGTTCAAACATTCTGAAAAGTATACAGAGGATTTCATTGAGCGGTCACATGGTTTCATCGCCAAAAACGTATCAATTGGAGCCTATGATTCGTATAGGTCCCAGCCAATTAATTATGTCGCAGTGAAGATGGATCTAAGCAATACGCCATCGGATATTGCCATTGACAACATTAGTCAAGACAAGATACTCTACATAGCAAATGAAATCTCTAATTCAGTTTCCATAGTCGATATACAGAAGCATAAAGTGATAGGGGAGATCGATGTTGGGCAGAGCCCCACAGGAATTGCTTTTGATACTTACTATAACCTCGTCTACGTAGCTAATGCAGGATCTGATACAATTTCGATAATAGACGGCGTTTCAAGAAAAGTAATCAATACTCTTGAGGTAGACGATATGCCAACAGACATAGTTATTGATCAACTAAACTCGCTGGTGTTCGTTGTCAATAGTGGCTCAAACTCTGTCACAATAATCGGGGACAGCAGCGTATTGGCAGCCATAAGTGTAGGTGAATCCCCGACGCAAATGGCCATCAATCCTATCTTGCACAAAGTCTATGTAACTAATTATGACGGCAATTCGGTCTCTGTCATCCCATATCATCCAAACGCCCTGAATTATGATCAGACGTCTATGGAGTCCATAGTTATCCAAGACGAGGTGAAAACCGTGAAAACGGGACCAAATCCCGTTGGAATAGCAGTCGATCCTTTCAGCAATTATGTTTATGTGGCCAATTCTAACATGGATGATACGACATCAACGCAAGGTTCGATCTCCACCATCAATGGGATTACGGATGAGGTAATACCGGAACTTGAAGTATCGATAGAAAACCCTACAATCGTTGTTTTCAACAGAAATACAAATCTAATCTATCTTTCAACACTTGGCGGCGACATCTACGAGTTAAGTACCTTAGCCCCGATTGGTGAACGTGATGTCAAGATTATGCAGGATATATCTCTGCCTTTTTTCATTCGTGACATGGTGGTTGACCCTTCGCAGGACAGACTGTACATTATTAGTGATGATTATCCGTATTCCGGTCTTTATGAAATAAGAGCGGACGGTACTTCGCCAATGGCAAACTTGGTAAACGTACACTACCAGATCAAGATAGATGATAACGATGTTCCTGCAGATTTAAAAAATATAAGCCTGAAGTGTAATGGGGAAGATATAGAGTTCAGGGATAACATAAGTTCTGGAAGCCACAAGAAATACGAATACGGGACCCAAATATCCTGCGAAGTTGAAGATTTTAAGATCATTCCGCCATTCAAGCTGATAGACTTTGAATCTTTCTCGTACAAGAATGAGAAAGGAGTTGAGATATCTACGACCGAGGCTACTCAGGACCTTGAAGTTACTGCAAACTTCAATTCTATTCCAGTAGATATTCTTGGGGCTGCTGGAAGCGCGATCGCATCGCTTGCAGGCATTTACAAGTTTGTACCTAATTTCAGGAAGAAAATGCGGGGAATTGTAACACGGTTTACAAGTACGCGGCGGAAGAACGACACGTCTTCGTAGTTGACACAAGAACGAAAAATACGGATAATCTGGCACTAGTCTTAAACGCCCTAGAACCAAAAGATACAGGCTGTACGTGACTATGCTTCAGTTCATTGCGTTTGAGCATGAACAATAAGACGAATTTAGCTATGTCTGTCATATGTGGGCTGACAATATCCACGATGGCTACGGATGGAAAATCCAGGTTCAAAAGAGAAAATACCCAGATTAGCTGAAAAGTCAATCAAACAATCTATCGTTGAATATGAGGCTGGAAATTACAAGCAGTTCAAAACTGTAAAAGGCCTCTTGCATGACATCGATTCCTTCACCTGTAAAGCATCGCATCAAGAGTGTTTCTTTCTGTCATCAAAGACCCATTTCGTGACTATGATGATGCCAGCAATGGGAAAGCTTGCTATGAAGGCGTACGGGAAAATTGCAAGGAATGCCGATGGTTCAAACACGGGCAACCACTTCCTGCCAGCTTAATCTGAATACCAATAAAGGCTTTTCTCTGCTGGCAATCAGGATCAGCGTCGTTTGACCAAAAACACATGCATCAGTATTTATGCCTGAACATCGTGCATATACCAAAAGGAGAAACATCACGACCAATTTTTTAAACGCCGAACTTCATTGTCATAACACCTTTTCAAACCACCAAAACGGGTCAGTCCGCATGCCCTTTGACTGCGGCGTAGAGATGGCCCAGCAGCTGCAGAAGGCTTTGGAAAAGAAAGTCGACGTCTTGTTCATAACCAATCACAATACCCTTGAAGGGTACCGCCAGGTCCTTGATTATCAGGATAACCACAGTAAATTTGCAAACATCAAGATCTACCCTGCCGAGGAAATTACCATAGACAACGGGGGCCACGTCCTTGCGTACGGCATTCACAGGACCATCAAGTCTGGAATGACCCTTGAAGAGACTTTAGATGAGATCCGCCGCCAGGACGCAGTTTCTTGCGCTGCCCACCCCTTTGCAGTTACAAACGGCATAAGGGAGCGGGCCGTCATGTGCGACATTATCGAGTCTTTCAACAGCAACAACGTGGACCGCTACTCCAACATCGTTGCAAGCCGGTTTGCCAAAGAAAACAAGATGCCTGAAATTGCAGGAAGCGATTCTCACGTATTGACGACCATTGGCCGGTGCATGAACACCATCGAGGCAGACAACAACCTTGATGCCATCCTGCAGACCATGAGAAAAAAAGGTACAGCCGTTGCCAGCAGGGGCTACGCATCCCAAAGCGAGATCTACGAGCATGCCCACTATATCATCACCAGCTCACGGGAGCAATTGCTTGATTACGCCATGCAGCACCATCCGCGCTACTACCGCATAGTAAAATGGGCCCTGGATTCGTACACTGACAACCCGACAAACATGCTGTGGCGGTCGCTGGGAGGATTTGCCCTTTACCTGGCAAAGCGGGTTTCAAAAAAGGTCAACATGGAAGGCCATAACCCACGCGTGTTTGAGAAAAGGCCCTGGGCAGAACTGATTGGCATGGGAATCCTGCCTTAGCTGTATATTTATATGGAGTCATTGCCTAGTCAAGGGTGACTAATGTCATACGAAAGACGTGGTGGATACGGCGGCAGTCGCTTCGGCAGCTCCGGTCCAAAGCCTGTAGAGACGGGCAAAGAATACGAAGTGCAGATTACGGAAAAAAGCAGACAGGGTGACGGTATCGCCAGGGTTCAGGGATTTGTCATTTTCGTCAAGAACGGACAAGTTGGACAGAATACCAAGGTACGAGTTACCAACGTTGGCGCGAGATTCGCAACCGCGGAAATCGTACAGTAAGCGCACTATTAAAAACCGAAAAGACGTGTCATACCCGCTGAGGGGTGCCACTTCTAATTTTTATTCAACTTTAGCTAAGTGACCGCGTACACTGCATCGCTGGAGAAAGTATTAAAACCACAATTCCGAAAGGAAGAGCGATGGGGACATTAGAGGGAACACATTTCTCTGCGCTCACTGTCGAAGGCCTTCTTGGTCGCCCTCTAAATGATGTCGAGACAAAGTTTGCTCCAGGGACGCTTTATGTCAAGGGAACTATCCAGATTCCGCTGCCCAGGCCCAGGGTGTCAATAGTCGGTTCCCGAAAAGCCTCATCCGCTGGACTTGAGGCCGCCGGAACAATCGCAAGAACCCTTGTCGAAAAGGAAGTTGTGATTGTCAGCGGACTTGCAGAGGGAATTGATACGTCTGCTCATGAAGCAGCTATCGCGGCTGGAGGCCGCACCATCGCGGTGCTTGGGACGCCCTTAAACAAGGTCTATCCACAAAAGAACTTTCGGCTTCAGCAAGAAATCATGCGCAGCCATCTTGCCGTCTCGCAGTTTCCAGTAGGGCATCCAACTACTCCGAAGGATTTTGTGCTCCGAAATCGGACGATGGCACTAATCTCAGATGCCACGATCATCGTGGAAGCTGGAGATACAAGCGGTTCATTGCACCAGGGTTGGGAGGCGCTTAGACTTGGACGGTCGTTATTCATTTGGACGTCTATCTTGAAGGACCCCAAATTGAGCTGGCCTGAAAAGATGCTGCGATACGGTGCAATGGAGCTTTCTGACCCAAGTGATGTGCTTGAGGTTCTACCAACTCCTCTAGGAATGCCAATGTTCTCATAAGTAATGGTCATGCGTCTTTCCACAGTCGGATTCTGTTCTCTTCTATCCTATTCGCCACGTGGCACCACAGACGCTGAAAAGAGTTCTAGGACCACAATGAGGGCGCTCAAGAACGACGAGTTCATCTTGAATCCACCGATTCTGATGTCGGATTTCATTGCCGATGTAATCAAGAGGGACCTCGCAAAACTACCCTTCGCTCACTACTTCGAAACAAACCCAATATTGGTTCCGACTCCAAACAGTTCCTTGACGCGGCCTGGAACTCTTTGGGTTCCCCAGCGCCTGGCAAATGCATTGGTTAGAAAAGGCCTTGGGAAGGCCGTTGTGGAGTTCCTCGTGCGCGTAACGCCGTTGCAGAAGGCTGCGACGAGCTTGGCTGCGAATAGACCGAAAGCCGCTCAACATTATACTTCCATGGAAGTGCAGAAAGGATTGTCTGAACCCGATGAAATTCTCTTAGTGGATGATGTCGTTACCCGAGGGGCCACACTCCTTGGCGCAGCTAACAAGCTGGCAGATGCCTTTCCCAAGGCTCGTATTCGCGTATTTGCGGTTATGCGGACGATAAGCCATCCGGCTGCTTTTGTTGCAACCTATTACCCATGCATAGGAACGATCAAACTTGTGGGTGACGAAACCTTCAGGCAGCCATAAATGAGTGGATAGTTAACACGAACAAAATTTCAGGCTGCGAGTCGACAAGTCAACAGAACCTGGCCACGACAGACGAATAAACCACTATCTAGAAACCTTTGCCAGACGAGATACCGGTTCCGTCATATGCTCAAAGCGATTTCTGCATGAGATGGACGTTTCAGGTGGCAGCGATGGGGCGCCTCATCCTGACCTCTTCCTGCTCAGCAATCTGCATCGACAGTTTTCTTTCGAAATCTATGATGGTCTTTACCATCGGGTTATGCCTGTCTATCTTGTAGAGCTTTGCTTTCCCTGTAGTCCTGCTGAACTTGACCATTCCAGATTCTTCCAGAGAGCCAAAATACTTGTAGAAGGTCTGCTTGCTCATTCCGAGCGCCTGAATCATTTCCTTCTTGGTAAAGTCGCTATTAGGAAAGTCCAGCAGGTAGTTCAATATCCGCATCTGCGGGGAGTATCCGAACACCTTTGCGATCAGGGAGTCGCTTTTCATACATACTGCTGGTTTTCAAAAGTATTAAAATGTAGGATCTGGCCAAGGATGGGTATCTTGTTCTTCACAAGGGGAACACAACCGCATCATTGAACCCGCAGGCAAAGCAGCAGATAATAGAATGCATAGACAAGTACCTTGGAGAATAGGTTAATGTTTACGAATGAAGTTTTAGCACAAGCGCGAGGAGTGTAGGAGTTTGCAATGTGAGCATACAGATAGCCTTTTAACCCGGCACCGTGAAATGTAATCGGTTTTTAACTTAGGCAAAAGAAAAGTTCTAAGCGAATCTCAGTTAAAGGAGATGGTGATGCCCGGCCAAGGCCAGCTTTTTGGAAGGGTCATAAAATTGGTCGGAGGCGACAACATCATAGTCAAGTGCACCGACGGCAAGGTAAGGACCTGCCGCATTAGAGGCAAGATAAAGCGCAGGATGTGGATAAGGGACAACGACCTGGTGCTGATAGCACCTTGGGATTTCCAGTCTGACCGGGCAGACATAATCTGGCGGTACATATCTGCCCATGCAGAAAAGATAAAACAAGACGGTCATCTGGCGGGACTTGAAGAATAGCGGACTTGTTCAAGGAGCAATCCCTGCAACAGCACTTAATACCCGATATCTTTCATAATATCCATGTTGGAAATAGAACTAGACGAGCATGTAATCAGGTGCAGCATGTGCGGACGCGATCTTGTTGTCAAGGACAACGTAAACAACGGCGTTGCATTTCTGAGCCATCTGAAAATTGATCATGGTATCTTTTATACTCCACAGCGCATGACCCAGACAAGACTAAGGAAACATAACACAGGTCAGATGTTGGATTCGACGCGATAGAATTGTGCGTTCCAACTATCTGCATTTTGTCATAGCGCAGAATTGATGCGAAGGTAAGTACTCTATCAAGTTCCGCTCTTGGCGTTTTGCTGCTTTAGGTTGTACCGTCTGACGATTTCCCGGTCGATTTCTTCGTGCTTTATCTGCTCTCCTCTCCTGCCTGGCGTTTTCATCGCCTGCTGCTTCACCTTCCTCCTTTCATCTTCCAGCTCGTCTCTTCCCGAGTCTTGCCTCATCTTTCTTAGCTCCTGAGCATAATTTTCCCGGAAAACCCTCTCCTCTTCCGTGTCTTGCACCATATTCTCGATACTTGTACAACAAATGGATATTAAGAGATTAGCAATACTGCAAAACTGGATTTACGACAGTTTATATCTGCCAACCCAGACTGCTGTAGTATACAAAGAGCTTGCGGCGGGTTTGTTAAGTAACTAACTGGCTTCT
Organism: uncultured Nitrososphaera sp.; assembly: GCA_964556935.1. Taxonomy (GTDB): domain Archaea; phylum Thermoproteota; class Nitrososphaeria; order Nitrososphaerales; family Nitrososphaeraceae; genus Nitrososphaera. The sequence goes on along the minus strand of CAZKXR010000003.1, from coordinate 17,114 downwards.
CACATCTTCCGTGACTTTTGTACTAGTGAGAAGAATCAAAATGATTGTTGATGCAACACAAGGAAAAATTACATTTAAGGAACTAGGACTTGGAGAAAGGATTCAGAAGGCCCTTGCAGAAAACGGGTTTGAGGTACCTTTCCCCATACAGGCGGCAGCAATACCGCTTGTTTTAGAAGGCAAGGATGTGGTAGGGCAGGCGCATACAGGGACCGGCAAGACGGCAGCCTTTTCGCTGCCTTTGCTGACAAAAATCAAGGCCGCCAATCGGTCGGTGCAGGCTTTGGTTATCGTGCCAACAAGAGAGCTGGCAGTCCAGGTGACAAATGAAATAAACCGGTTCTCAAGATACGTCCAGGTAACGGCCGTCTCGGTTTATGGCGGGCAGAGCTATGGCCTTCAGAATGACAAGCTTAGGAAAGGCGCCCATATCGTGGTTGCAACGCCTGGAAGGCTTATCGACCACATGAAGAGAGGCTCCATACGTCTGGACGCTGTAAAGTATGTTGTACTTGATGAAGCCGACAGGATGCTTGACATGGGCTTTATAGAGGATATCGAGTTTATTTTATCTAGAATTGACAAGAACGGCCGGCAGACCCTGCTGTTTTCAGCAACCATGTCGCCGGAGATCCTCAAACTTGCCAAAAAGTACATGAGAGAAGGCAAGACCCAGGAAGTAAGGCTCAACAAACAAGAAGTTGCCGTTAACAGCATAGAGCAGGCGTACTTGCTGGTAAGCGAACAGCAAAAGCTTGATCAGCTGATTGGACTGCTCCGCACGCAGAATGAAAAGCAGATAATAGTTTTTGCTGCAACCAAACGAAGGGTGGACAAACTCACATCGAATCTAAGGAATGGGGGTTTCAGGGCAGCAGCCATACACGGAGACCTGTCACAGAATCAAAGAGACCATGTGATGCACAGGTTCAGAAGGGGGGCAGACAACATCCTTGTTGCCACAGACATCGCTGCAAGGGGCATCGACGTGCCTGCCGTGGGACAAGTGATCAACTATGACATTCCAGATGAGCCGGATACCTACTTTCATCGCATCGGAAGAACTGCAAGAGCCGGCGCAGAAGGAAAGGCCGTATCCTTAGTATCGGCAGACAGATTCTCTGACTTTGAAAGAATACTAAGGCAGACCAAATTTCCAATTCACCGATTGAACGAGGTAATGGGCATCGCAGTTCCAGCTATGCAGAATCCGCGCAGAAGGCCGGCCTTTGGCTACAAGAATCGGGGCAGGCGCAACTTCCAAAGAAACCGGAGATAACGGCCTTCGGATCCTATTTTTCTTCTGCAGATTTTTAGACTGGAACTGTTGTTCAAAAGATGCCGACTTTTTTCAAATACACTTAACATGCACTTTGAAAAATCAACTCCAAATTCCGTTACTTTTGCGCACGGTACTTGACTTTTATTATTCTGCAACCACTGCCTTTATGCTCAGTCTCTTTATGCCAAGGTACATCAGCGAGGCAACCGCCAGACTGGGGATGGTCGCGCCAATAGCAGGCAGGCCTGACATGTAAATCGGCGAAAGGGGCGAAAGCAAATAGCTGACAAGCGCACCGGTGCCCCAGGCCGCCATGGCCGGCCAGCCTACCAGGTTCTGCAGGCCAAACATCATGTCTTGCGTGTATTTCTGCTTTCTTACAATGTAATAGTCCGATAGCACCACCCCAAAGAGCGGGACAAAGACCGCGCCGATCAAAAGCAGGAAAACCTCGTACTCCTGGATGGTGACCAGCGTGGCCAGGACGCTGCTGATGGCCACAAACCCGATTATCAGGTACTTTTGCTTGGCCTGCGGCACAATGTCCTGCGTCGAGACGGCGGCCGAGTACGCGTCGGCAAAGGCGTTGTCTGCCTCGTCCACTATCAAAAGCAGCATCAGAAACCCAAAGAAGATGGCCTGTATCGCCGCGATGATGGCGATGACGTCTGGCGTTCCTAAAAGCACGCCTCCAAAGTAGAACAGGATGTTGGTCATGGCAAAGCCCACCAGGGTGCCCAGAAAAGCGCCTCTGCTCTTCTTGGCAAACCGGTTGTAGTCGGCTACAAGGGGCATCCATGATACCGGCATCGCAATAACGAGGTCCAGCGCGGTGAAAAACGACATGCCCCTTCCTTCCGACGTTATCACGGCCGGCGCTCCAGGCGACATCAGCAGGCTGACAATTATCACGGCCGATGTCCCGTAGGCTATCCAGACTGCAAACTTGGCAAGCCACTGCCTTGCCACGACCAGCGGGCCGGCGATGCCCAGCAGCGCCACCAGCGCGCCAAACACGGCAGCCCAGGCTTGGTAGGGAACCACGTCGCCGGCAAGCCGCTCGGCAGCGCGGGACATGATCATTATCTCAAAGGTGGTCCAGCCCACCAGCTGGATTATGTTGAGCGCGGCCGGCAGGTACGAGCCCCGAAGACCAAGGGCCGGCCGCATGCTCACAAGCGATGTCACACCGTGGTCGCTTCCAATCTTGCCGGCAAGGGCCAGCAGGACCGAGCCAGCGATGGAGCCTACTATAATGGCTGAAATGGCATCGACAAAGCTGGCCTCTGACAGAAACGAGCCGGCCGAGAACACCAGGAGGCCGACTCCAAGGCTGGACCAGAGTATAAAGTAGTCCAAGCCGCCAAGGGCCCTGCTCTTGTGCGGGACAGGGCTGATGCCCCATTCCCGACCGCCAGTTATAGCCATGGCCTTGTCTAGTTATAACGTTTCAATATTTATACGGGCTGTAGCCTGACATAGGCTGCAAATGAGCTACGGACAGAGAAGGGGTGGAGGCTTTAACAGGAGCTTTGGCCCAAAACCAGTCGAAGTAGGAAAGGAATACGACGTTGAAGTGACCGAGGTCAGCAGGAAAGGAGACGGCATCGCAAGGATCCAGGGCTTTGTCATCTTTGTCAAGGGCGGCAACGTCGGCGACAAGATAAAGGTCAAGGTCATAAGCGTCGGCTCAAGGTTCGCGACAGCAGAAAAAGTCTAGACTAAACCTTTTTTTGAATTTTTATTCCCTGAAACAAAATTAGCTTGCAGCTCTAAAAACTCTGGACAAACTCATGCCGCCCAACTTATCTTGCTGTTGGCTGTCCATATCTGAAGTGTACATTTGGCTAAACTTAAGTATTGCACCCGTTTGTGCAACGTTTAGTATATCTTAATTTTTTGATGCCAAAAATTCATCTGTCATACGCTCCATCATCGTGTTGTAGCAACATACTCAAACATATTCCAAATATTTCTACATCGCCAGACTGCAAAATAAAGAAGAATCCCTTTTCTCTTCCTTCTTTGTAAACTTCTAATGCATTCTCTGAGCAGCGGTAGAAGTGAATCTTGTTAAGAGGAATAGTTACGGGTTTGTTGCCGCTGGACGGGACAAGAAATAATCGTTGATTTGTGATTACCAAGTGTCCAGCAGAAGTTTGAACTAATTGATTTTCTTTGACAACGTGACCACGATGAGCACCTACCTTATAGTAAACTCCTTTCACTATCCGAATACTTACTCCCCGTGAACCACCTTCATATCCGAGATTCACAACTCTAGATTCTCTCAATATCGTAGGAGCTGCATAATGGGGAAGTTCATCGTGCTTTAACACAACAGAGCCGTCTGAATCGATTTTACAAATAGGCAATTCATTTGTTCTTCTGACATAACTAACATAATAGAACGGTAGGACTCGCTCATTATATCCTACGTCTTCTCTTGATAGACCAAAACTTCTTTGTATGCGGTCTAGTAAGGTTATTTCATTATCATCTAATTCTTTATCACGTGTTATCTCTTCATATAGTCTGGAATATAATTTGATTAACGGCCTTCTTCCGAAGGCTTGCAATCTTGATAGCTCAGGATCTGGCATGGTCCTAAGCTTGTCAATATTAGCCATTATTTGCGACCAGTCAGAAAAAAACGACTTGCAATGATTGCAAACATCGTCTCTATTAAAAAAAGAGATCTTGGAATCACACATTTGACATACTTTGCTCAAAACAAACTTACTGTAATCTTGCTTTAGATAAATTTTTTCAGAATAAGGTTCTAGTCCCTATTAGACAACCATGAACTTGCATGCTGTAAGAAAAACCTTTCTGTATGCGGCTTTCTCAGTCGCAGGGTACAGCTTAACTTTTTAACATAACAAATCCAGTGACAATTGTAGAACGTAAGTTGAGAATACTTTGTACTCCGCCACACTTTAGCAGAGCCGTTCGATCTCATATTGGAAAGACTGCAATAAATTCTGATTTATACTCAAGATGCAAAATTTACTGCCCGAACAAGCGCCACTGTACCGATTTTGTTCGGACTGCATAAATACCAAAAGTTAAGCTGACACTTTGCAAGTTCAATACTACTAAACATGATCATTTCCACCTGCGGCGAGCCGCATCTTCAGCGGTTCGATTCCTAGTACGAGCAAGACGGCAAAGTCTTCCGGATTTAGAAGCTTCTCCACGCCCACCGCAGTCTTGTAGGTCATTTCCCCAGCTCCTTCACAGCCAAAATGCCAGTATCTAACGCTATCGATTTTTCGTAAAGCTACCGCTTTTCTTCTCGTCCAAAAATAGCTAGCTCAATTTGTCCAGACTGTCTAAATTAGCTTGCATCTTCTATTAACACGACAGTTTTCAAACACCTAGCATGCAGGCAGAAGAAGAGCGGATGGTGTTTTGCGAGATCCACAGCAGGTACTGCAGGGTAGTCCCGGCCAGCCAGAGGTGCCCCTGCTGCGCTAAGCGGGTCTGCCTGTGCAACCATGTCCTCCGGTAATTTCACTTGACTGAGTCTGGATAAACAAAGGTCATGGTCCAAAAGGCATCTTCCCAGGAACAGCAGCGGCACCCTTCATCGATGCACTCCTTTACGTACCTGTGGCCGCACACCCTGCACAGACAGACGACGGCTTGTCTTCTGTCATCCCACAATGACAGCGACATTTGCTAGATATTCGACATCTGACTATTTAACGATTAAAGCGACAGGTCTTTTAACCAGCGCAACGATACACAGACATGCGATTCGTAGTTCGGGCAACCGTTCCCACCGCGGAAGGAAACTTGATGGTCAAAGACCCCGGCTTCCTGCAGTTCCTAGATGAATACATATCAAAGACCAAGGCAGAGGCGTCCTACTTTTTTGAACTTGGCGGCAACAGGACGTTTACCTTCATAATCGATATGCAGGGTGCCGACCAGATGCCGGCGATAGCCGAGCCGCTGTTTCAGATTGGCGCAAGGGTGGAATTCCATCCCGTCATGTCTCTGGCTGACCTGAAGAAGGCAATCCAGAGTATGGGTTAGTCCAAAAAAGGACCGGCGTTTCTCAGACTTTCATTCCCTGCTTTACTTTTTCGACCAGTTCTGCTGGCAGCGGGTCAATGTTGTGGGCCAGCTTTGCGTGGATGGCGGCCATCAACATCATCTCGTTTTCTGAAGAAACGCCCTTGACTTCAAAGTCGCAGTCTACGCCTACGTCACGACATCTAAGTTCCATGCCCTTGTAAAAGGTGTCCTTGATGATAAAGGTGGCGGCAAGCCGATAGACTGAAAAGGTCGTCAGTGGCTTTTCTTGCCTGTGAAAATCGCGCTTTCAATTGCCGGAAGCGATTCGGGGGCCGGCGCCGGCATCCAGGCCGACCTGAAGACTTTATCCGCGCTGGGCGTTTACGGCTGCACCGCCATAACCGCGGTCACGGCGCAGAATACAAGGCAAGTGTCGGAGATATACGAACTGCCGCCGGCAGCCGTAGAGGCGCAGATAAACTCTGTGATGACAGACCTGCCGCCAGACGCCGTCAAGGTGGGCATGGTCTACAACAAGTCGATTATAGACGTGGTGGCCCGATGCCTTGAGGGCTTTGGCAAGCCGGTTGTGCTTGACCCAATATTGGCGGCTGGAACTGGGGCAAAGCTTTTGCGCGACGACGCCCTGCCGGACTTTATTTCAAAACTGCTGCCAAGGTGCACCCTGGTAACGCCCAACAGGATGGAGGCTGAAAGACTCTCCGGCATCAAGGTTGAATCAGAAAAGGACGCAGTAAAGGCAGCCATGCGCCTACGGGAGCTTGGGGCTTCAAACGTCATTATCAAGGGCGGCCATTTCGGCAAGTCTACCGTCACCGACCTGCTTGTGGACAGCAGGGGAAAAACTGTCAAGATGTCAAACCCAAGGATCAAGATAGAGGAAAGCCACGGCTCTGGCTGCAACTTTTCTTCCGCCGTGACGGCTTTTCTGGCAAGGCAGTTTTCTCTGGTTGACGCCTGCCGGCTGGCAAACGAATACGTGCACAGCGCCATCAAAAACGCGGTGCGCGTCGGAAAGGGGCTGCCGGTCACAAACCCGCTTTCCGCCATATACCGGGATGCAGAACGCTACAACGTCATCGTAGATTTGCAGAACGCCGTCAGCCAGATAACGGCGATGCCCGGATTTTACCGGCTGATACCTGAAACTCAGACCAATTTCGTATACGCGCTGCCCGACGCGCAAGAGATATCGGACGTAGCGGCGGTAAGGGGGCGGATTGTAAAGGCTGGGACGTCCGCAGTTCCGGTGGCCGGAATAGAGTTTGGCGCTTCAAGGCACGTGGGCTCAGCAGTCATCGCCTACATGTCAATAAACCCTTCCATGAGGTCGGCTGTCAACATCCGGTATGATGAAACGCTTGTAAAGAAACTCCGAACTTTTACGGTGGGCAGCTACGACAGAAGCGATGAACCCACATCCATAAAAGAAAAGGAGGGCGCGACCATACCCTGGGGGATCAAGACCGCGCTGGCCAAAAAGCCGGGTGCCGACGCCATATATCACACCGGTGACATCGGCAAGGAGCCCATGACCATGGTCTTTGGAAGGAACCCTGATGAAGTGGTACAAAAGATTGCTCTGATACTAAAGAAAATCCAGTAACACCGACATACAGCCGTGACTCGTACTCTTACAGCATAGCCCTTGGATTGTATATCTTTCAGGGCGTCAGATGGCAGCCTATGCACCATGCAATAGGTTGTATAATGTTGTGCAATGTGTATATAGCTGGCAACACGATAGCGCTGCATGCCAAAATCAAAGGTACTGGAAAGCGGGCCCCTTGAGCGGCTTTTTACCGGCAACGCAACAGCAAAGATGCTTGACTTTATGGTGGCATCGCAGGAGTACGACTATTCCGAGTCAGACATTGCCCGGTATTCCGGAACATCGCTTCGACACGTCCAGATGACCCTGCCAAGGCTGGTCAAGTCCGGGCTGCTGGTGCAGACAAGGCTGTCTGGAAGGTCCAAGATGTACCGACTTAACAAGGAAGCCAAGTCTGGCGCTGCCCTGGAAAAGTTTGCCCTGATGCTGGCAAGCGTGGACATCAGAAACGAGCTGGCGCTAGAAAGCCAAAGATCAATCTAATATACAACTGTTCTATACCAATACCGCTTGCAGTCTTTCATCACCTTTTACGGCGGCATCCATGAAATCGGCGGAAACAAGTTCCTAGTCGAAGACCGGGGAACCCGCATATTCCTGGACTTTGGGATGCAGATAACAAAGGCCAACCAGTACTTTGGCGAGTTTTTAAATCCCCGGGCCCTAAACGGCATGGGCGACCTCTTTGAGTTTGACCTGCTGCCAAAACTAAAAGGGCTGTACCGGCAGGACTATGCCCGGCACACCGGCCTTGCAGACAGCCGGGAGCCGGCCTTTGATGCCGTGGTGCTCACCCATGCCCACATGGACCACGCCGCCTACCTCCATTACATCCGGCCAGACATCCCTGTCTTTTGTTCGGAGGCAACAAAACTTGTCATGCAGGGCTTGCAGGAGACCGGCAACAAAGAAGAGTACGTGGTATTCAAGAAGAACTTTCAGCTAAAGAATGGCGTCCGGGGCAGGGGCGAGGAGTTCCAGCAAGACCGGGCCATCAAAGTCATGGACAAGCCCTTCAAGGTCGATTCGATAGAGATCGAACCCCCTTGCCGTGGACCATTCTGTGCCCGGTGTCACTGGATTGATAATACACACGTCAAAGGCATCAATTGCATATACGGCGGACCTGCGGTTTCATGGCCGGCGGGCCGGGGACACGGAACGGTTTGTGCAGAGGTGCAGCGACTCGGACATTGATATCATGCTTTGCGAAGGAACGAGGGTTTCTGAAAGCTCGTCAAGGACAGAGCAGGATGTACAGTCTGACGTCCGGAACATTGCCAGCAAGACCAAGGGCCTGGTGGTGTGCGCGTATCCCGCCAGGGACCTTGACAGGCTGCTCTCGTTTTACCTGGCTGCCAAAGACACCGACAGGGACCTTGTCATCGACTTGAAGCAGGCGTACATGCTGAGGCTCTTCCAGACTTCAGAAGCCTGGAAGAAGGTGTTTCCAAGGCCGGATGACAAGCGCTTAAAGATTTTCATACCACGCAAGTCATGGGGCTTGGTGGGGCGTTCGGACTGGCCGGCCAGTGTGATAGAGAAGGACTATGAGCTGTGGGAGCGCGAGTTTCTTGGCTATCGGAACGCGGTGAACTACCAGGATGTTGGCAGGCACCAGAAGGATTTGATGTTCTACTGCTCAGACTACCAGTTGCAGCAGCTGATCGATGTTCGGCCGATGGAAGGGTCCAGCTACATAAGGTCGCTTACCGAGCCCTTTAACGAGGAGATGGAGTTTAAAGAAGAGCGGGTGAAAAGGTGGCTTGTGCATTTTGGGTTGCTGGCAAGCGAGAATGGCTGGAACCACAGCCATGTTTCTGGGCATGGATCAGGCGACCAGATACGGAAGGTGATTGAAGAGTCGGATGCTGCGAGCTTGGTTCCCATTCATACAGAGCATGAAGAGTACCACAGGAAGTGGCATGATAATGTTAGAGAAGTGGAATTGGGAAAAACGATTGAGCTCAAATAATTTTTCTAAAGAAAAGATGGTTGCCAAGGCTCATCCGGTACGAAATCAACAAAATTCTTTTCATCAATGGGTTCTGCTGGCTAGAGAACGGCAAGGAAAGTCCAGGATTAAGATGAAGTCATATCTGCTTATATGGCTATTTTCAAGTTCTTGATGTCTGCAAAGTCGCTACTGATCATATTATCTTCATTTGTCTGGCAATGCGTATATTGTAGTCCTTATCCACTTCTACAATTCCAAGATTATTTCTTATCCACTTGAACCATGAAATTATTGTCTGGGCGCGTCTACCTAATGTCGAACCAGTTAGATGGGATTTCTGTCTTAGTAATTCGATTATGTCGTGTTTATCAAAAGCCTTGTCACGATCAATGGAAATCTGCAAGAATATCTCGTGCATTATGGGAAATTCAAGTAGAAGTTTACAAACAAAGTTGGCTTTATCTTTTTCATACAGCTTGAGATACTGTTCACCAATATCTGTTAGCTTGTACCTGTTCCTATGCAATTTCACCAAACCCAATATTTCAGCTGCCTGTCTATAGTAGGAGCTTTGACGTCTAACAAAACCAAATGCATCCACCATCTTTTCGGAGGTATCGTAGCCTTCAAAAACACGGAATGGAAATTGGATTATCTTGTTAACATCGTCTGCTTGAGGAATGTCCAACTTTATGGTTGGTTTCACATTCTGATATTCCTTAACTGAGACAATGTCGGTAAGTTTGACCTCGTATTGTTTACACTGTATTGGTCTTATTGATTCAAAACTTGATTCAGGTTTGAATTCGTATTCCCACAAAAGGTATAACTTTTCAGTTGGTTCAAAACAAAAGAAGAAATTTCTTACTGGCTTCTTGTTGCTACTAAATGTCCTAAACGGATAGTATACCTGGCGGATACTAAACGAATTGGGAATTCCCACCTTGGCCTCGACACTAACTATTCTATCAACATTCTCGTAAACTGCATCAACTTCGATTTGAGCTGAATTTACCTCGATTGGTGATCCATTGACGTTAAAACTGAATCTTGGGGTAGTCCGCCGTCCTCGAAAAGATAGATGGAGATTTGCAAGTCCAGCGAAATCAGACAAGAGACCACATGAATGAGCATAGTCCAAATAGATGCCTTCACTTTCCACATCAAGGGCAGATGTGGGAAATGGAAAAGATGTAGGATGTGGTATTGGTTTTTGTTGTATTCTTTCTAATTCATGGTAACCTTTACCCTTTACAATGACATATTCTTGTCTATTTATTGGAAGCAAAAAGACACCATTATCCCTGAAAACTTGCGGTAGGTCTTCGATAGTATCCATCTTGGCCATTAATCTTGGTTCTTCGTTAACAGTCTGTTTGATCTGTTTCGCAGTTATTAGATTTATCGACTTGGTAAGATCGATATTCAATTGATTGATGATGTCAGACCATTTCTCGATCTTACGACTAGGTTTATTTCTAGTCAAGTTTTATCAGCTAAGAATAATTGCGAATAAGTAATTCGGTATGACCAGTACGCTTCGAACCTTTGCAATTGATAGCTCTTAAAGCATTAACTTCTTTGATGTGCGCATGGTAATCACCATAAAGTTCTCTTACGAAGGAAGTGTCTGAATTACTTAGCAATACTTTACAACCTCTCCTATCGAGCCTTTTGAATACATCACGAAGTCGAATCTGATCTCTGTCACCAAATCCATCGTTTGTATAACCAGTGAAATTCGCGGTGGGGCTTGATGGTTTGTACGGTGGGTCTAAGTATACAAAGTCATTCTCTTTTGCTGTTTCCAGTATCTCCTTATAATCGCAAACAAGAATGTGTGCATCAGAATGTCTTAATGCCAGACTAACATTTCTAATGTTTTCGCTATCACAAATTAATGGATTCTTGTATTTGCCTATCGGAACGTTGAACATTCCATTCTTATTGACTCTATAAAGGCCATTGTAGCATGTCTTGTTAAGAGTAATGAATCTGGCAGCGGCTTCAATGTTGTTAAGCGGCTTAAATTCTGCGCGAAGTTTGTAGTAGTAATCGCGTGGATTCTTCTTGTACTCTTTCTCATGATATCTTAGCAGTTCAATAAGTTTTTCAACATCATTCTTTACCACACTATATGCATTGATCAACTCTTTATTCACATCCGAAAGATGGGCTGTAAAATGGAGGTGTTTTTGGGATACGATATAAAAGAAAAAGGCGCCGCCTCCCAAAAAAGGTTCGAAATAACGGTCGAAATCATTTGGAATACATTTGTCGAGTTCTGGTATGAGCTGAGTTTTGCCACCCGCCCATTTAACGAAGGGGTAACAAGTCGGTATTATGGCATGAAGGTCGAACCTATTATGACTCGATTTCATGCCTTCCTGTTGCATTTATCTTTCAGAGAATGATTGTATATTATTAAACTTTTGAATAGCATCTGTCGTGAATAGTCTTGTAAGAACAAATAAAAGCTGTCGCGATACCTGTGATGTATTTTTACAACATATGTTGTAATTATGCAACAGAAGATGTGCTTTGGATGTCCCATTGATGTAATGTGTTATTCATAGCTGAGCACGAAAGAGCTAATAAAAGAGTTAGAAGCAAGAAAACCGGTCGTGACCAAGCATACAGAGAAAAAAGGTGGCCTCTGGCCTGAAGAGATTGAAGCGTGGAGGAAAATAGACAGCGGCCAGACAGAGATGGTGACAAAGACGGCAGAACAATTTCATGCTAACATGAAGAGGTATATTGATGCGCGCAAAAAGGCTGTCAAAAGACCAGCAACCATCAGCTAGCTCACATATTTTACACTTGCTTCTGATTTGAAAACACCCAGATTCCTTATATAGGGCATTCAAGTACGAGCCTTGAAACCATGAAGGCAGTCATACTTGCCGGCGGCCTGGGAACGCGGCTGCAGCCCTACACGTACTTTCTGCCAAAGCCGATGCTCCCCCTTGGCAACAAGCCGGTGTTGCAACACATAGTCGAGTGGCTCCGCGACTCTGGCGACATAAAAGACGTCGTCATCTGTGTGTCTTATTTGAGAAAGACCATCGAGGATTACTTTGGCGACGGCAAAGAGTTTGGAGTTAATATCCAGTATGCCAGGTCGGAAACCCCCCTTGCAACCGCCGGACAGCTCAAGACTGCTGAAAAGTTCCTTGACGGGCCCTTTGTTCTTGCGTACGGAGACTCGGTCTACGAGTTCAACCTGGCCGACATGATAAAAGAGCACAAAAAATGCAAGTCCTTTGTAACCATGGCCCTCATGCCCTTTTCCATGAAGGTGCCTTATGGCATCATCGACCTAAGCAAAAGTGGCGAGATAACCGCGTGGCGAGAAAAGCCAGACCTGTACGCCGGCCTCATCAACATTGGCTGCTACGTCATGCATCCTGACTTTTTAAAGCTCATACCACAGTCCGGCTCGTACGGCATGGACAAGGCGCTCCTTGCAGCCATGGACAAAAAGATGCTGGTCAAGGGCTTCAAGGTCACCGGCACCTTTACCGATATTGGAGACAAGCAGTCCTTTGAGGAGGCCAACAAGCGCTTTACTGAACGGCTGGGCAGGATATGACCATCGCAATCTTTGAAGACCAGTGCTGGCAGAACTTACAGCCCCTCAGCCTTACGCGGCCGGCCTTTGACATCAAGGTGGGCGCCCGCTCTTTTCTAGAGGAGTTCTTCCATGCCCACGGCCAAAAGCCAGATGTGCTTCTTACAAGGCAGTACTTATCAAAAGTCGCACAGGAAGAGCATTCAGACATCCCAGTAAACCCGGGCTCGCTGGACGGCGACACGATCTTTGTCAACGGCCTTGTCCATCCCGCGGTGCTAGATATCGCCCGTTTTTCAAAGATAAGCCACAGTTTTGCCATAACCTCCCAGGGCCGGCTGCTTGTCGGACGTCTGCCGGCCAAGTCTGCCCAGTACCTTGCAAGACAGGTCATGCAGGGCAAGGCCATCAACCTAAAGAAGCTGGACGTGACAAAATCAACAGACCTGGGACCAAGTCCCGATGGGATCCTGACCAACATCTGGGACATCATCCGGGTTCTGGAAAACTCGCTGGCAACCCAGACTGGTTTTCCAGAGAGCAGCGCAGACCTCGAGGGCATTCATGTTCTTGGCCAGTATCCAGTCGTTGTTGACGGCGCGGAGGTCGAGGATGGCACGGTCATAGACAACAGAAAGGCCGGCGTGTACATCGGGCCGGACGCCTACATCCAGCAGTGCCGTATAACCGGACCGGCGTACATCGAGGGCAAGACTCATGTCAAGCAGTTTTCCATAATCGAGTCCAGTTACATCGGCTACAACTGCCGTGTTGCCGGCGAGATAGAGCACTCTATAATCATGGACCATTCCAACAAGGCCCACGACGGCTTTCTTGGGCATTCGTACGTCGGCCAGTGGGTCAACATAGGCGCCATGAGCACCACCTCGGACCTGAAAATGACGTACGGAAAGATCAAGATGGCCGGCCAGGACACCGGCCAGAACAAGGTGGGCTCATTTTTTGCAGACATGGTCAAGACTTCTATTGGAACGCTGATTTACAGCGGACTGCGGCTTGGAGTCTCATCCCATCTGCATGGCCTTGTATCCGGCGACGTGCCGGCCTTTACCATGTACGGCAAGGGCCTGGGCGGCAAGAACGTGGAACTTGAACTGGCGTCGGCCATAGAAACCCAGCGGCGCATGATGTCAAGGCGCGACCATGTCATGAGCAAGGCATACCAGCAGATGATGGAGCATATCTTTGAGATGACGGCGCCGGCAAGAAAGCAAGGTGGCGTGAGAAAGGGCCGGTTTTCCGTCTAGCTACATGTAGCTGATGCCCTGTTTTTCCTTCCACAGCCCCAGGCGCTGGTGCAGCCACGGGTAAAAGTTGGCGTCGCCCTGCTCAAACTCTTTTTTGATTATTTTGATAATTTTTTTGGAGACTTGGCCGGGCCGGCCGTAGATCTGCTTCTTCTTTGGTACCCAGTTGCTTCTGTGGGCTTCTTTTACCATGCCGGCTATCCACTCTGAGTTTAGCGGCGGGACCAGCACGTTGCTTTTTGCGTCAAACACCGTCTCCGGCCTGTCGGTATTGAGCCGGACTGTAAGCGACGAGACCTTGGGGAAGTAAAGCAGCTCTTCTTGCATCGAGCCCGAGTCGGTCATCTCTGCCCAGCAGTGACCGCTGTCCAGAAACTCGATGACGTTTCCATACTCCTTCCAGAGAGGCGTTATCAGGAACTTGTCTGGATGATCGTCGGCAAGCCTCTGCACCTGCGATTCAAGCCCGTACTGGCCAAGCGCAGCGGAAGTTGCGTTGAGCATGACCAGCACTATTTTTTGATCTGAATTTACCACCAGTTCCTTTAGCGCGCCGATTATGGACGTAAAGCGCCTCTGGGTCAGGTTCTCTCTGCGGTGTATGTCCATCCTTATCCACTGGCCTGACTCCAGCTGTGGGTACATGTCAAATATGCTCTGGGTTGGCCTTGACTTGCGCTTCATGTCTATGGCGTCTACAACGGAATTTCCGACGACATGGACGAACTCTTCTGGGTAGCCCTCCCTTACCAAATGTTCTTTGTTTAGCTGCGTTGGCGCAAAAAAGAACTGGGTGCCAGCAGAGCAGATCCATGTGTCTATCTGCTCCGGGAAGGGCTCCTCCCTTGCCACAAACCACCGGCCCTCAAACTGGTTTTCCACCAGCCTCTGGATGGCCTGACGAGTAGGTCTTGTTCCCGGGCTCATCTTCTTCATTACCGCCGGGCTCATGGACCGCAGGCCGGCCTCGTTTTGCGCCACCTTCTGGCCCATGCCAAAAACCCATGCCAGGGGCGCGATGCCGGCCACAAGGGTGTCGCCGTGCACTATGGGCAGCAGCGATTCATCGCCGTATCTCTTGCAGTGCCGGCCAAAGTAGCCGAATTTCAAGATAAGCTCGCTGGCCTTCTCCATCAGGTCCCCTCGGATCTGCAGGTTGCAGCCCACAAAGTCCTGCAGGCTGAACTCCTGTATCCCAAAGCCCAAAAGCTCGTCAAAGTGCTGGCCGGTGTTTATGACAAAGGCCGGCAGCCTCTCTTTTGCCGCCTCGATCATCAGCGGCGCCTGCTTGTAAAAGTCCGGCTTTGTCCCCGTCACCACTGCCAGGATGGGGCTTGAAGCCGCCCGGGCCTGCTCAAAGACAGTGCCAAGGCTTCCGGAGATCTTGATGGGCAAAAGTTCCCGCGATACTGGTATTTCCTCATGGCTCAACGGAGATCATCCAGCTGCCCGGCAGACTTTCTGCGGCTTGATATGGAGAGCAGCAGCCCGCCTATCCCAAGCACGCCGGCGCCGGCGGCCATGAACACATAGGGGACCACGGTTATTCCGCCCACCCGGTACTGGTCCTTTATCTGCGGCAGCATCCCTGATGCGGCGGCCATGCCGGCAATCATGATGGCGCCGGAAGCCAGAATCAAGAGTGCGGCCATCTTGTTGCCGTAGCCGCGGCTCATGACAAAGGTGACGGCGGCCAGAATGATGCTTGGGGCCGCTGAGATGGAGACCTGCTGTATGAGCAGCCCGCCGGGGTCCACGACGCGCTGCGGGCCCTCCCCCTCGGGGCCGATAAGGAAGTTGAAAAGCGAGATTATCAAGGCTACAAACATGACCGAAAGGCCGAGACAAGCAACTGAAAGCCAGGTTTCTAGCTTCATCTTTTATTCAATCTTTGTCGTTGGTAATTAAATCTTGGGTTAGGTGATCCCAACCAGGCTGGCCAGCTCCTTTCTGCAGGCAGAGCCAAGCGTCTCGGCCGACTTTTCTGGCCGTACGTCGTTTACAAAAACGCCAAAGCCCCGCTCAAGTCCAGACAGTGTGTTGATCAGCGGGTAAACCTCGATGTGCCAGTGGATCTGCCGGCTGTTCTTTTTTTCCGGCGACAGGTGGAACACCAAGTTGAAGGGCGCGTCTTTTAGCGCCTTTGCCATGCCGCCCAAGGTGGCCCGCAGCATCAGCGCCAGGTCGCCTATCTCTTTCTGCGTTATCTTGGAAAACGATGTGATGTGGCGTTTTGGGTATATCCAGAACTCGTAGGGGTGAGTCGACGCCCAGGGGCAGAATGAAAGAAAGTTGTCCGTGGCAAGGACCTGCCTTGGGCCGCTGGACTCGACGGCTATCATGCTGCAAGCAGGGCAGTTTCCGTTCTCGTTCATGTGCCTGTGCGCGCCTTCTGCCTCAAGCTCTATCATGGGCGGGATGGCCGAAAAAGTCACGATGTTCAGGTGCGCATGGTCTGTCCTGGCGCCGGCCTGTTGCCCGCTGTTGATGTATATGGCAACGTACGTCACACCCTTCTGGGTGTAAAGCCAGCGCACGCGGTCCTGCACCACCACAAGCACGTTGCTCCATTGCTCCACGGTCATGTTCTGGAAGCCCTGCTTGTGATCCGGCGTTGCCACCACTATCTGGTGGTATCCAAAGGCCGGCTCGCTGTACAGCGGCTTGTCGCTGTATGCAGCTGCAGCAGCGGTGGAAACTATTGGATCCTTGCTTTCAAAGACCCTGACGGACCAGTCCTCTACCACGCTATCGTCGCTGTCTGACAGGCGCTGCAGCATGCCGTCCTGCACTACAAGGGAAAGCACGGACGGCGCCGTCATGGGCTCGCTACCTGGGCAGCACGGGCACTTGCCTTCGTTTGTGTCCGGCGATTCTGCGCGCGCCTGGGATGCCGGCACGACGACAAACCTGTCAAGAACGTAATCCTTGCGAAGGTCCTTCAAGCGGATTTCTAGATGAGAGTTGATCCATTCGCTTTTAAAGGTTCTGCATCAGAAAGTTATGTGGCATTTGAAACTAAGGTTGGTAGCGGTTCATCGCGCTGACCGTCTTGGTATCGATCATGCATTTGTGGATGATTTTTCTGTCTTTAGGAGGTCTTCAATTTTTCTAAATATCCCAATGGCCCATTCCCAATTAAACCCAGCAAATGCAGCAAACGGGATTATGGCATAGGGATTTGTTACTGTGATCTGACCTTGTGTGACGCTAACAAGACCTCCAACTATCAATATGTAGACTATGCCACCAAAGATACCTCCTAAAAAAGGGACACTAATAAAATAAATTGTAAAGGAGTTGCGGTACATCCTATCATTAACTGTATAGTAGCAGAATTCGTGTCCATATAACGTAGCAGAATTAATGTCCATCTT
>CAZKXR010000002.1:0-97612 GCA_964556935.1 uncultured Nitrososphaera sp. | reverse complement strand
CGCTGATGGACGAATACGACTATTATGAAGACCTGTACTTTGGCAAGATAAAGGAGGACAATCAAGCCAAGCTGACCAAGATCAAGGGCATATACGAATACATCAACAAGCTGCAGCCGCCAAAGCAGCCAAGCCCGCACGCGCTGTACCGGTTCTTGGCGCAGCAGGCATCCATATACCCGGACAGCCAGGACAAATACGAAAAGGTCTTTGCAAGGCTCGTCAAGTACGGCATGGTCAAGGACAAGACCGACAGCATCATGCAGAAGATAAGGCTGGCCGCCAACTGGGCCGACGACTTTACCGCCACCGAGGAAAGGTTTGAAGTCCAGCTTTCAGAGAACCAGAAAAAAGCTGTACTGGATCTAATCGAGGTTCTGAAAACGTTTGAAAATATCCCCGAAAACCCGGAAAATGCAAAGAACCTGCAATCCAAAGTGTTTGACAACGCCAGAAACAACGGAATGGATCCAAAGGAGTTGTTCACCCTGCTGTACAGGATGTTTCTAAATTCTGACAGAGGACCTAGGATCGGCAACTATTTTCTGGATCTGGGGGTTCAGCGTGTGACAGAAACCTTGAGACGCTACCTGTAGTGGCAATTTACTTAAATATCCATAATTTGTCATATGATCAGACTTGGTGAACCGTAGATTTGCCGAAAAGCCTCCCATGATAGTGGTTTCCGGCTCCTGTATTGATTTTGAAAAAGAACGGCCAAAGATAATGGAATTCATAGGCACCTTGGAATGGGGGGCTCACACCAGAGGCGATGTGGAGTGCTCGTCGAAGGGCAAGTCCCTTGGCTGGGATTTCTTCCAGCTGTACTTTAAACCTGATTTTATAGAAAAGCTTCTGGATATTCACCCCGATATCAACAAGCAGGAAGGCAACACGCTTGAAGACCGGTTCGTGCTCTGGCTTAACAAAAAGCTGAAAAAACTAAAGCTGGAGTGCTTTTTGAAGTTAAGTGACGTTCCGCGAGAGCAGACGTCCGGCTTTAGGCTGGACCCGGAGAACTACCGAGACGACGACTGGATGGAAAGGATGCGCTGATATAAAGTTCCAATACTAAAATGCCGATAAATTTTATAGGTTAAGTATGCTTAACAATATCAGTACTATGCTTTTGTCGTGTACGAAAGAAGAGAACTCATCTACATTTATTGAACAGGGAAGTATCTACCTTTAACCAATTTGTTTGGAGTGTGTAAGTTGTTAACAAGCTCTAGAGGTATAGCACTAGGCTATAGTCCTAAAGTAATAACCATCAACAATCAGTAGAAATATAGACCATATCCAACAATCTTAAATATATCTTCTCTCTCTCGTGAGACGAGTTCTTTTTCTCTTAGCTTTGGTACTGACTTCGTCACTAGTCGGATACCATACTGCATATGCGATAGCACCTCCATTCCTTTTTCAATTCGGGGGGCAGGGAACAAGCGATGGAAGGTTTAATGTACCAACTGGCGTAGAGATTGATGGTTCGGGAAAGGTTTATGCAGTTGATACTGGTGGGAATCGCTTCCAAGTGTTTGACAATGCAGGCAGCTTCATATTCAATGTTGGAAGCTTCTGTGTCCTCAACTCGGGATTAGGTTGTGTCGATCCTGATGGAGCAGGTCCATTAGAACTTGGCGACGGACAATTCAACGGAATTAGAGATTTGGAAATTGCTAGCAACGGAAACATCTACGTATCTGATACGGACAATCATAGAATTCAGGTATTCGATTCACAGGGCGATTTCCTTTTCAAGTGGGGAAGTGAAGGAAATGCGGACAGTCAGTTTTTCAGACCATGGGGAATAGCGTTCGATGGTGCTGGGAATGTATATGTTTCAGACCACATTGACAGAATTCAGATATTCGACCCTGCTGGAAACTTTCTCTTCAAATTCAGCTCTTTTGGTTCCGGTCCAGGTCAATTGGTAGACCCTACGGGAATAGAATTCGATTCGTCCGGTAACCTATACGTTGCAGACCAAGGCAATGACAGAGTACAGATATTCGATTCTTCTCATAACTTCTTAGAGGAATTCGGAACTCCGACTGGCTCAGGCAACGGACAGTTTGACATACCTCGTGGTATTGCTCTTGATAGCTCTAACAAAATCTATGTAGCAGACGGCCAAAACAACCTAATTCAAGTCTTCGGATCATTCCAGAATCCGCCAACTGCAGATGATCAAAATGTTACGGTCAACGAGGATGGTTCGGTTACATTCACACTTACAGGAACAGGTCAAGGAACACTAACATTTTCAATAGTTGACAGCCCAGATAATGGTGTTCTATCAAACTTCAACTCGGCAACAGGCCAAGTAACATACTCACCCAACACCAATTACAACGGACCGGATAGCTTTACATTCAAAATCAATGACGGTAACACAGATAGCAATGTTGCCACGGTATTGATAACGGTCAATCCAATTAACGATGCACCGGATGTTGGAGCAATAACAGCCTCACTCGACCCAATTCAGGTTGGCACAACCATTTCGGCTAGTGCTGCCTTTACGGATGCAGACACCACCGATACTCATACAGCAATGTTTGATTGGGGTGACGGAACAACTTCATCAGGAACGGTTACAGAGACTAACGGTTCAGGAACAGTTGACGGATCTCATGCCTACACTCAGCCCGGAGTATATGTCATCACCCTCACTGTAACTGACAACGCAGGAACATCAGACCAGTCTGTATTTGAATTCATAGTGGCGTATGACCCTGAAGGTGGATTTGTAACAGGAGGAGGATTCATCAACTCTCCAGCTGGCGCGTATGCCGAAAACCCATCACTCACAGGTAAAGCGAACTTTGGATTTGTCTCCAAGTACCAACATGGAGCAAACGTTCCTACAGGCAACACAGAATTCTCTTTCAAGGTGGCAAACCTTAACTTCCATTCAGATGAGTATGAATGGCTGGTAGTGGCAGGTGCAAAAGCTCAGTTCAAAGGCACCGGCACCATCAACAACCAAGGTAACTATGGCTTCATGCTGACTGCAATAGACGGCCAGATAGACGGTGGCGGAGAAATCGACAAATTCAGAATCAAGATATGGGACAAGGACAACGGCGATGCAATTGTATATGACAACAACATGGGTAACAGTGATAATTCAAACCCTGCAACCGCAATTCAAGGAGGACAAATCACCATACACAAGAACTAACTAACTCCTTTTCCTTTTTTGTTGTGGTATATGTAGAAATTCATATTCTGCCTTTTACGCGTCGAAATTTTGTTTATAAAAATTCTTACACATTTCAGACGGAATTTATAGCCATACGGAAATCTTGTTCTTATG
Organism: uncultured Nitrososphaera sp.; assembly: GCA_964556935.1. Taxonomy (GTDB): domain Archaea; phylum Thermoproteota; class Nitrososphaeria; order Nitrososphaerales; family Nitrososphaeraceae; genus Nitrososphaera. The sequence continues at coordinate 94,290 of CAZKXR010000002.1, read as the reverse complement.
AAAGGGGTCATCTTCGATCTGGACGGAGTCTTGGTCGACTCGATGCCAACGCATTTCCAGTGCTGGAAGGCGGCATTTGAGAATGTTGCAGGCATCAGGATAACCGAGCGGGATCTTTACCTGCTTGAAGGAATGCGCGGCATCGAGCTAATTCTAAAGATATTTGAGCAAAAGAGTTTCACTAACCAAGAGCTTGCAAAGAAGGTAAGCAACGAGAAAGATCTGCTCTTCAAACAGGTCAGAAAGGTTGAGCCGTTTGAAGGTGTAAAGGAGATGGTCCAGCAGCTGCCCTGTGCCAAGGCTGTGGTCAGCGGGTCTGGCAGGCGCGACGTTGAAACCATACTTGACTCTGCCTTTGGCCTGGATAACTTTTCAGCCATAATCACCGCAGACGATGTCCAGAGAGGCAAACCCGATCCGACGGCCTTTATCACGGCCCTTCAGAGGATGGGGCTCAAACCGGAGAATGCAGTGGTGGTGGAAAATGCGCCGCTTGGAGTCGCCGCGGCAAACAACGCAAAAATATCTTGTTTTGTGGCCCTGAACAACTCGCCGCTGGCAAGGTCTGACTTTGCCGGCGTTATACCAGCCGACAGGATAGCAGAAAAAACAGCTTCATTAAAGGGCATGCTGGAGGAATTCTTAAATGAAAGTGATGATTTTCTCGCATGAATCAGACCTTGACGGACTGTACTCTGCAGCCATCGGCCTGATAAGATATCCCCAGGCTGCAACCGTTTTTCTTGGATACGGGCAGGAAAGCTTTCAGAAGATGGCCAACTTTATCTATTCTGCGACGCACTTTTCCAAAGAGCGCGGGCTTGTCATCATAGCCGATCTGGGGCTCAACGACGACCTTATAGAGACGTGCAGGCAGGTATTCTCCGATATCCAGCGAAACGGCTGGAAGATCCTGTGGGTTGATCATCATCCATGGTCGCAGGCCGCCATCGACTCTGTGAGGCAGTTTGCAGAACTAGTGCTTGATTCGTCTGGAGCCAAGTGCGCTGCTGATCTGATGTATGAAAAGCTGCTGCCTGAAAACAGCCTTGCTTCCAAACTGGCAGGCATGGCCCATACCATGGATTTCTTTACCAAGGACCAGTATCTGACGCCTATAACCGAGCTTATCAAGTACTATCAGACTTTGCCTGATTATTACGAGCGGCTCTCCTTGCTGGCAAGAAAGTCAGCAAAGGGTGTTCTCTGGGACATTGAGATGCATGATGATTACGCCAAGTATGCAAAGCTTCGAGACGACGCCAAGGTCCAGGCGCTGTCAACCATCCAGATACGCACGGTAGGCGACATCAAGGTGGCCTTCGTCCAGTCCTCGCCGTACCTGCAGAGCAGCCTGTTCTCAGAGGATGTTTTTGCAGCCACCGGTTCTGACCTGGTTATGTTTTACAGCAGCAAGGGCCGGGTAAGCATTAGACGCAGCAGCGACAAGATCTCATGCCGGCAGGTGGCCTTAAACCTGCCTGAGGGAGGCGGCCATGACTATGCGGCCGGGGCAGTGTTTCAGAGCAACCCTGACGATGTCCCGTCGGTCATATCCGAGCTGGAGTCGGCCGTGGCCAAGGCGATAAACGTCCAGATCTCCAAGCGACCTTAAAGCCTCAGACGGCAGTGAAATACTTTAAAACACAGTCGTCGGCTAAATATCGATATGGTAAGCGGGATGAAAGATAGAGTAGCAATTGTTACAGGTGCCGGAGGCGGCGTCGGGAAGGCCATAGCAAAGAGGCTGGTCGCAGACGGCTGCAAGGTCGTTTTGCTTGGAAGGAACATGGACCGGCTTGCCAAGGCGGCCTCGGAGATGGGCGGCAAGAAAAACCTCCTTACAGTTTCGGCAGATATCACAAAAGAGGCAGAGGTGCTCAGCGCCGTGGAGCAGACGATCTCCTCTTTTGACAGAATAGATATCCTTGTGAACAATGCCGGAACCATCAATGATCCTATGCCTTTCCACGAGATGAACGATGATCAGTGGAACGATCTTATCAACACCAACATCATCGGGACTTTTAGGATGACCAAGGCCGCGGTGCCAATCATGATGAACAACAAGGGCGGCAACATTGTCAACATCTCGTCAGTACTTGGGATACGAGCCATACCCAGGGTGCCGCTGTCTGTTTACGGCGCCACAAAAGCTGCGCTCATCACGTTTACAAAGAGCATAGCCGTGGAATACGGACAGTATGGAATACGCTGCAACTGCATATGCCCATCAACCATCAGAAGCTCTCTGATTGAGCCGTATTTGCAGGATGAAAATGCAAGGAAAGTGCTTGAATCGACATTCCCGCTGCGCAGGATAGGCGAGCCGGAGGACATTGCCAGCGCAGTATCATACCTGTGCTCCGGCGATGCAAGCTGGGTTACTGGCACCGTGATGATGGTCGACGGTGGCGTCTCGGCAAAACAGTGAGGACCCTCACATCCTTTCGACAAAATAATAAGTAACCCCGGTGATCTCTGCAAGTCGGTGTACCATGAAAAGAATAGACCTGATAATACCACACGAACGTCTGGGGGAAGTTAATGAAATACTCCACACCCACAAGGTTGGCGGAATGTCCTTTTATGATATCAAGGGTAGAGGAAAGGCAAAACGCGAGCCCGTGGCCGTAGGAAGGGGCGTCATGAGGTATGTTCCGGAGTTCGGATTTCGCACCAAAATAGAGGTTCTGGTACCAGACTCCAAGGTAAAGCCGATAGTCGATGACATACTGAAGACGATAAGCACTGGCTCTGCATCCGACGGCAAGATCTTTGTCTACGACGTTGTAGAAACGTATGATATCGGCACCAAGGAAAAGGGCGACGCTGCCGTCTAGAAAGAGTTATAATCTTGCGTCAGGTAGTGATGGGCATGAACCACATAGAAGAGAACGGCAAGAGAACCATGCCGGTGTGCTTTACTCCAGAACAGCTGAAGGTAGTTGAGGAGTACGCCAAAAGAAAGGGCATGCTCAACGCCAGTCAGGCCATCGAAGAGCTAGCAAATAACTAAATTTTTTTCCTTTTTTATAACGCCGATTCTCCGCGTTTCTTTGAACCGATATCGACCACGTCATCGATATCTGAGACAAAGATCTTGCCCTCTCCCTTAAGACCGGAGCTGGTGCCCTCAAGGATCTTTTCGACCACTTTGTCCACCATACTGTCATTAACAATGATCACTATGGTCGAGTTCACGTTGAATTCCGGCGTGTACATGCCAGTGCCCCTGCCTGAATGGACCTTTGGGCGGGGTATCTCGCCTCTGCCTCTGGACTCATAGTAAGTGATGCCGCCAAGGTTCAGCTCTTTTAACGAGGCAAATGCCCTTTCAAGTCGCGCATGAGGTACAATCGCTTCAATTTTCTTCATAATTCCGATACTGGTTTGGCGTAGGAGTTGCTTTTATTAAAGTATTTTGTAGACTTTGTTGGAAGTTGCAGATAATAACAGAATCTTTTAAAATCTCCAAACAGCCATCACGCATACTTTTTGTAACCCCGGCTATCTTATAGTGCTATAATTGAGGCTTCTTGGCAAAAAGCAGCCCGTGTACTGTGTGGTTTGCGGAAGGGAATTAAAGCACAAGTACAAGCCGCGGGAGGAGTGGAAGCTAGATGGTTACCTATGCAGCGATTGCCACATAGAAAAGACCAAAGAGTTTGCGCTTAAGGAAAAAGAGCCCGACGTCTGTGCCATCTGCAAGTCAGATCTGGGAGATGTGGCAGTCAAGCCACGATGGCAATGGAACATGGAACCCGGCACACTTCTCTGCCAGGCATGCTTTAACAACAAGGATGCCGATTTTAACAAAAAACTTGAATTCTGCGCTGTCTGCAACAAAAAGATGGGCTTTATACGCTACAACCCGAAACCCGCGTGGAAAATAAACGGCCAGCTCTGCCGCGGTTGCTGGGATCAGAGGAATGCTGCGAAATGACCGGCCTGTTCAAGAGTCACCAATGCGACAAATGCAACAGGAAATTCCGCAAGGTAGAGGAGCTGATGCAGCACCAGCAGGTGGTTCACGGCAAGGACCTGCTGTACGAATGCAAGGATTGCGGCGTGGGCTTTACAGGAATGGAGCAGATGCGCGACCATGCAAAGAAATTCCATTCATACAACAAGATCGTCGAGGAAAGGAAGAAGGAAGAAGAAGACTAGATGGCCTTTAGCTGCTTTACTGTGGGTGGTCTGGCCTTGCGGAAGACCCTAAAGCCGCAGATGCATTTTATCTCGGGAAGTCTGGACAATTCCTCCACCGTCACCGGGGTTCCGCACCGCATGCATTCGTAAACAACGTTTACCCCAGACGAACTTTCAGAAGATTCCATCGGAGTTTACGTTTCCCGCCCCACATTTTAAGCTTTAATCCGTCAGGAAACGGGAAAGACGCTTTTCCTTGCTACTTTTGACGGATGACTGGGCCGCGGCCAGAATTGCAATGGGTATTCTCTGCGAGGACACGCTGACATAGTCCAGACCGATGTCGTTGCAAAACTGTATGGAGCGCGGATCCCCTCCATGCTCGCCGCAGATGCCTATCTCTATGTCTTTTTTGACCTTTCTTGCCAGATCAATGGTCATCTCCATAAGCCGGCCGACGCCCTTCTGGTCTATCGTCTGGAACGGATTGATCGGAACGATGTTCTTCTCCAAGTAGAAGGGGAGGAACTTGCCCTCCGCGTCTTCCCTGCTAAAGCTGAAGGTCGCCTGCGTCAGGTCGTTGGTGCCAAAGCTCAAGAAATCTGCGACATGCGCTATTTCGTCGGCCACAAGGCAGGCACGGACGACCTCCACCATGCTGCCAAACGTTATCTTGAGCTTTACCTTGTGTTTGTGCTCAACTTCGCGTTTAACAGACTCAAAGATATTCCTGACATGTATGACCTCGTTTGCTATACCAGCCTGCGGCACCATTATCTGGGGCTCGACCTTCACGCCGTCTTTGATAAGCTCGGCAGCAGCCTCGCAGATGGCGCGTATCTGGGTTTCATAGATCTCTGGAAATGAAATGCCCACTCTGACGCCCCTGTGTCCAAGCATCGGGTTTATTTCGGACAGCTCATGCACCCTTTTGAGCATCTTTTCCCGCTCCAGTATCTCTGCCTCAGCCCTGGGGTTGCCGGATGATTTGAGCTCAAAGATCTCCATCATCAGTTCCTCTTCATTGGGCAGGAATTCATGAAGCGGCGGATCCAGCAGCCTTATTGTGACTGGAAGGCCCTGCATTTCCCTCAGGATGGCCTTGAAATCGGATCTCTGTAGCAGCTCCAGGTCCGCCAGAATCTTGCGGCGCTCTTGTACGTCTTCGGCCATTATCATCCTGACGAACAATTTTATCCTGTCGTGCTGGTTGAACATCCTCTCGGTTCGACATAGACCAATGCCCTCTGCTCCATACTTCCTTGCCAGCGCGGCGTTTTCTGGCGTGTTGGCGTTGGCCCGGATCCCGATGGACTTCATTCCAACGGCCCATTCCAACATCTCTTTGAATTCAGATGTGATCTCTGGCTCGACTGTCAGCATCTCGCCGAGGTACACCCTGCCCGTCGAGCCGTCTATTGTTATCTTTTGGCCTTCAGTAACCTCCGTTCTGCCGGCCGCACTGAAGCTTTTGCCGTCCGAATCTATCTCTATCTGCGAGCATCCCACAATGCAGGGTCTGCCCATGCCCCTGGCCACGACTGCCGCATGAGATGTCCTGCCGCCCCTGCTTGTGAGTATTCCGGCAGACTGCAGGAAGGCCGGGACGTCATCAGGCTTTGTATCTTCCCTGACCAGGATCACCTTCTCTCCTCTCCTACCAAGGGATTCGGCCTTGGCAACATCAAAAACTGCGATGCCGCTGGCAGCCCCCGGCGAAGCCGCCACTCCTGTTGCTATCGGCTTCTGCTTGACGCTGCTGTCGATCCTGGGATAAAGTATCTGTTCAAGCACTTCTGGATCTATCCTTTCTAGCGCCTCGGTCTTGCTTATCAGCCCCTCGTGGTGCATGTCGACGGATGTCTTGACGCTGGCAACGGCGCTCATCTTGGCCGTCCGCGTCTGCAGAAGGTAGGTCTTGCCCTTCTCAACGGTAAACTCGACGTCTTGGCATTCTTTGAAATGGTTTTCCAACTTCTTGCACATCTTATCCAGCTGCATGTACACCTCGGGCATCTGGATGGCCATCGCGTCGATGTGGTTGGGAGTGGCCTTGCCGGATACAACATCTTCTCCCTGCGCGTTGACCAGATAATCGCCGTAAAGCCTTTTTTCGCCAGTCTCCGGGTCGCGGGTGAACACTACGCCGGTGGCGCTATCCTGGCCCATGTTTCCAAATACCATGGCAACCACGGACACGCCAGTCCCGTTGGCTATTTCTGGCGTGATGCCGTGCTGGCGCCGGTATTCTACGGCACGCTTGCCCATCCAGGATCTAAAGACTGCGTCGATGGCCATCTCCAATTGCTTGAACGGGTCTGATGGGAATTTCTTGCCAGTGCTTTCACAGACAGACTTGAAGGATTCTGCAACCCTTTGAAGGATCTTTTCGTCTGAAAGATCTTTGCCCGCCACGATCTTTTCAAACTGCCTGTCGTCTATTCCCAGGACTACCTTTCCAAACATCTGGATGAAGCGCCGATAAGCATCCCAGGCAAATCGCGGGTCGTTGGTCTTTGTTGCAAGACCTTCCACCGTCTGGTCGTTGAGGCCAAGGTTTAGGATGGTGTCCAACATGCCCGGCATGGACACCGGCGCGCCGGAACGAACCGACACCAGCAGCGGGTTTGAGGCATCGCCAAACTTTTTCCCCGTCATGCTTTCAAGCCGCTTGATGGACTTGCGGACCTCGTCCATCAGGCCGTCCGGCAGACGCCTTCCTGCCTCGTAGAACTTCTCGCATATCTCTGTAGTAATGATAAATCCCGGCGGGACCGGCAAACCCAGCTTGGTCATTTCTGCAAGGCCCGCGCCCTTGCCTCCCAGAAGGGCCTTATTGGTGCCGTCGGCCTCATCAAAAAAGTAAATCGGCTTGATACCGCTCATTTCCTTAAGATACTGATCATTTGGCGTACTGGTTTAAAATGTTGTGCGCAAGCCGGCTTCGTATAAAAAGTCGATACTTTCTAAACAAGCCAGTGACTTTTTTTTGACAAACTTTGAGATCCTTCCTAATGACTGGATAGCCCAGCCACCAAGCTTGATACCAGCCTGCGTGCTGCTGAACCATCTAAATCTAGTTTGGGATTAAAAATAGTGATATCCATTCCAACTGCTTTTCCAGATCGAAGCAAGATTTGTAAGAGTTGGCTGACATCTTCGTAACCTAATCCACCAGAAAGACGATAATCAACTGCTGGCATATCTTTATCATTCAATACATCAACATCCAAGTGAATCCAAAAGCCTTGGATTCCACTCTACTAGTTTCTTAATGGCCTCTGAAGCGGCTTTCGCGATTCCGATTTTTTGTATCTTGGCAAAATCAAAGATGTTAATGTCTGTCTCGCCTACATCCTGACTGCCATAGCTTTTCGCTTGTTCAGCATCTCGGTTACCAAATAAGACGATATCCTCATCTCTGACTAGCTGTTTCAGGCCGTCTATATTAGCAAGAATATCAGGACCTCGACCAGACACGATTGCAAGATCCATGTCAGCAACTTCCCCAGTCGGGGATGCCTCTGGTTGATAAAAATCAGCATGACCGTCTATGAAGAATAATCCAAATCTTCCCAGTCTACGCAAGGCCAAAAGATTGCCGATGACAATGCTGCAGTCGCCCCCAAGCACAATTGGAAATCGTTTCCTCTGCAACACATCAGTTACGGCATTCGCAAGTTGCTTTGAGTATCGTCTGATCGCTTCGGGATTCAGTAAGAGCGTTTCTTCATCGCACTTTGAACTATACTCTGGCGGAGAAACCTCACCCGTATATTCCGCGTTCAATCTCTCTAGCAAGCCTGCGGCTTTCAACGCTTCTGGAAGATGCTCAACTCCCGTTGGTCGCAGCCCCAGTATCGACGGAGCGTCTACCACCGCAAACCGCTGCATTAGACACCAATAGAACGGAGTAGTTTTTAAGCAAAATTAGGGCTTTTTAGACAAATGACACTTTTTACACAAAGCCGCGCAAGCCGATAATTTCAAATCAAAGAGACGTTGCATCTGCAGTGGCGGTCCAGCTGTCAGATCCTGTAAGCATTCCAACAGTTCAACTGCTGATACAGTTTCTTGACCTGATTGGAACGGCAGCATTTGCCATCACCGGCGCACTCAAGGCAGTCGAGCACAAATCCGACATTGTGGGCATAATCATACTTGCCACCATTACCGGCGTTGCAGGGGGAGTGCTGCGGGACATAACTTTTGGAACGTTTCCGCCGGTGGCCATTGCCAACCCACTGTACGCAGCGACAACCATCTCGGCTGCCGTCGCAATATTCTTTCTCTACCGGTCCGTGAAAAAACACTGGAATCTGCTGTTAAAATTCGACGCCATCGGGCTTGGAGTCTTTACGATAATCGGTGCATCGTTTGCCTACAACCTTGCAGGGCTCAACTTTCTTGCCATGACCTTTGCGGGCATTATCACAGCTATAGGGGGCGGTATACTCAGGGACGTGTTTGTAAACGAGATGCCGATAGTCTTTGTAAAAGAACTTTATGCCACGGCCAGCTTTGCCGGCGTCGTGATGTTCTTTGCCCTGCTGGCTCTTGGCCTTGACATCAACACGTCGGCCATACCCAGTATTGTGGTCGTCACATCGTTGCGCCTGCTGGCAATGAAGTACGGATGGAACCTTCCAAGGCCAAAGGTCTAGGACATTCCGGCGGCCATCTCTGCTATCTTGTCGGGCCATGATTTGGCCTTGACCACTCCGCTGGCAACCAGTATGCCGTACGAACCCAGCTGCATGGCCTTGGTGATGTCTCCCTTGTCGGTGATCCCGGCGCCGCATATCACCTTTGACTTGCCGCCGGCAGCCCTGATGGAATCGGTTATTATTGCCGGATTTTCCTTGGATACTGCCCTCCCGCTACCGATGAGTTCAGGCGGCTCGATTGCTATAAAGTCCGGATTGAAGTTGGCTATTCTGGCAACTTCTTCCGACGTGCGGGCACATACAACCGAAATCATGTCCAGATCTCGTAGCCTTTTGACCAGACTTTCAATAACGCTGGTCTCGATCCTGTGCTCGCTGTGATTGATGAGCGAGCCGGCAGCCCCGTACATCTTGGCGATCTCCGGAACAAAAAAGCCTGTGGTGGAACCTTCTGAAGCATCATCTACATGCTGGCACAAAACCGGGATGCTGACTTCCTTGCACACCAGAGCCAGAGACGGCTGCGGCGGGGCCAGCACTATCTCGACACCAGTTTTTCTGGCGACTTGCTGCGCGGCCAAGGCAATCTCTATGGTCTTGCCGGCCGCTGCGTCGCTGTAGTTCTTGAAGTTGATTATAAGAGGCCGGTTCAACGCTTGCCAGCTTTTCCCTTGGTCTGTTTCTTTTCTTCCAGATCCTTGAACTTGGTTTCCAGCTTGGCCATGCGCGCATTGTAACCCTTCTGGTATTCCAGCTCGTCGGGGATGAGGGTTGCCGGGTGTATGAATCCCTGGTTGCGCATGAGCATGGCGCGTTCTGAAGCCCGCATGCGCTGCAAGTCCCAGTCTGCAGTGCCAAAGCCGTCATGCGGACCTGTCAGCTTGCCGTTGTGCATGCTGAAAACAAGGCATGAGACGATGGGTATGGAGTAGTTCAGGCTTGCAGCGGAGTTCAGCTTTACCGGCATAAGCGGCATATGGTGACTTCCCCGCGTGTTTCCTGCGACATAGTGTGGCTCGTTGAACGCGCTTCCCGCCTCCTCTGTGGCTGGGAAGTTCTTCTGCGTCCTGACTATGGCTATGGGATCATCCTTTCCGACGTAGGTGCCTGCAATGTTGTGAAGCCTGTCGGTTGAGGCGGAGACGATCTGCTCGCCGTCTGACGAATAGACAGAGTGCACCACATACCTGCCCGGGTACATAAGGGCCGTTTCAAGCTCCGGCTTGTCCTGCCAGAGCTTCAGGTCTGCTATCTTGCCCCGCTCGACGTCCATTATTCTGAACACGACGCCTTCTGCCAGCTTCTCGTTGATGAGAAGGCCTGTGTTGCTGCGCGCGTCAACAAAAGTGCGCCACAACGGAAAGTTGAACGCGCCCGGCTCGGTCTTGTCGGCAGCAAATATGCAGAACACCTCGCTTGGGCGCTCTTCCATCTCTATTTCTGCAACGCCGGGACCCATCCCTCTTACATTGCCTGAAAACGCATCTACCAGCAGGTCCTGGCCGGCACCGTAGAGGCCCTGCTCCTTGGCCACCTTCGTGGCCTCGGTAAAGGCATCCCATGCAAGCTTGTGAATCCTTTCGTTGTCCACGCCCTGGGTGTGGGTCATGATGATGTGAATGTCATCACCTGTGTAACCTATGTAATAATCAATTAAGAGGCTCTTTGCGCTCTTTGCAACAAAACTACGTACAGTTTCTACAAGTTCGTCGCTTGGACGCGTGTGACCGCCTATTCCACCAATGTCAGCCTTGATAGCACTTACTGTAATCTTCATTGCTCAAAGACTCCTTATCAATGGTTAAAAAACCTTCTTCCTTTTCTAGGACACCGGTGCGTTTCTTGTTTCCAAGTTGTGCAAGACCATAACACTGGAAAGCCTCGACTAACCGTCGTCTAGCATGACTGCAAAAGCCGCATGGCCCTGAAGATATCGACAAGCCCTCATTATATTGTGACTTGCGATGAATTTATGACGAAATATAAATAAGACCCATGGGGCGTTGTTGCTTTATGAGCGCTAGCAAAAAGCCACACATGAACCTTGTGGTTACTGGTCACGTTGATAATGGTAAATCTACTACTGTAGGTCATTTGATGGTTGACCTTGGTGTAATTGACCAGAGAACAATCGAGGCATTCGCAAAGGAATCTGAAGCAACAGGCAAGGGCGATACTTTCAAGTACGCCTGGGTCATGGACAGCATCAAGGACGAAAGGGAAAGAGGTATCACCATCGATCTTGCTTTCCAAAAGTTTGAAACTCCAAAGTACTTCTTCACTCTCATCGATGCGCCAGGTCACAAGGACTTTATCAAGAACATGATTACCGGCGCCTCCGAGGCTGATGCAGCCATCTTGGTAATCTCCGTCAAGCCAGGTGAAACAGAAGCATCCATAGAGCCGGGAGGACAGGGAAGGGAGCACGCATTCCTTGCCAAGACACTGGGCGTAGGCCAGATGGTCGTTGCCCTGAACAAGATGGACGATGTCGGCTACCAAGAAGCACGTTATAAGGAGGTCAAAGATCAGGTAGAAAAGATGCTCAAGGCGGTAGGATACAACACTGCCAAGATCAACTTTGTCCCTGTCTCAGGCTGGAAGGGAGACAACTTGGTCAAAAAGTCTGAAAACATGCCATGGTACAAGGGTGTCACCCTCGCCGAGGCTCTCGACGCATTTGAGCCGCCAGAAAAGCCGATCGGCAAACCACTGAGAATTCCGATACAGGACGTATACTCCATCACTGGTGTCGGTACCGTCCCCGTAGGCAGAATCGAGACCGGCAAGATGAGACCAAACGACAAGGTGGTAGTCATGCCATCCGGTGCTCCTGGAGAAATCAAGTCCATTGAGACCCACCACACACAGCTGGAATATGCAGAGGCCGGCGACAACATTGGATTCAACCTGAGGGGCGTTGACAAGAAACAGATCAAGCGCGGTGATATCATCGGCTCGGCAGACAACCCGCCATCAGTGGCAAAGGAGTTTGAGGCACGCATCATCGTCATTCACCACCCGACCGCCATTGCACCGGGATACACACCCGTACTGCATGCTCACACCGCGCAGGTAGCTGCAACAATCTCCGAGTTCGTCTCAAAACTGGATCCAAGGACGGGAGCTACAACCGAGCAGAACCCCAAGTTCCTCAAGACCGGAGACGCTGCCATCGTCAAGATAAAGCCCGTAAGACCACTGCCCATTGAGACGTTCAAAGACTTCCCAGAGATCGGCAGGTTTGCTCTGAGAGACATGGGTACAACCATCGCAGCTGGCGTTGTCCTGAACATCACCGAAAAGTACGACCCGAACAAAAAGTAAGTGAAACCAGATGCCTCAGGCAGCAAGAATCAAACTTACCAGCACGAACCTTGTCACGCTTGAAAGCGTGTGCAGTGAGATAAGGGGAATTGGCGAAAAGAGCGGCATCAAGCTGCGTGGGCCACATCCTCTTCCAACAAAGAAGATGAAGGTGGTTACGCGCAAGTCGCCGTGCGGCCAAGGCACCAACACCTGGGACAAGTACGAACTCAGGATACACCGACGCGTCATTGATGTGGGTGCCGACGACCGGGCCATCAGGCAACTGATGAGGCTCAAAATCCCGGACGACGTCTACATCGAGGTCTCTCTTACCCAGTAATTCTTCTAAACGAAGAAGCTGGAACTTTTATCTTTTCTTTTGGATTAATGATCTTTGCAAGTATTTCAAGCCCGGTAACTGTTCTCGGACTCGGCTTGCTAAAGTACGATCCTGCATCGACAACGTAAACGTTTCCACCCCTTACTGCACGAAGACTCGTCCATTTTTCATTATCGTCTAGCACCTTCATCTCATCAAGCGTGCGTTTGATGCCAAATCCGCACGGCATCATGATCACGATGTCTGGATCAAAATCGACTACCTTGTCAATTTCAAGACGGCGGGAAGGCTCACCCGTCATGCTGATGCCGTTGATGCCGCCGGCGTATTCAACCATCTGTGGCACCCAGTGTCCTGCAGTAAAGAATGGATCAACCCATTCAATACACATGACTTTGGGCTTGGTTCCTGTCTTTATTGCGCGAACGCTGTCAATCCTCGTCTGCAGCAAGGAAACAAGGCGTCTGCCCTGTTTGACCCTGCCAACCTTTTCAGCTATATCCATTATGCTGACTAGGATATCGTCCAGATCACGGGGGTCAAGCACCAGTACATCTGGCTTGTCGTCCAAAAGATTGACGGCCCGGCTGATCTCCTTGGTGAACGGTGAGCATACCTCGCACAGCCCCTGAGCCACTATGAGGTCCGGTCCGGCCTTTTTCAGCTTCTTTTCGTCCACTATGTAGATGTCCTTTCCCGATCGCATCAGGCTAACTATTGTGTTATCTATCTGGCGCCCGGACATGCCGCTTGGATCAAAGGAAGGATGAATTACACGCGGCTTTCTTTTTGCGGCTGCCGGATACTTGCATTCATGTGTTACCCCAACGATCTGGTTTCCAACCCCAAGCTTGTACAACACTTCTGTTGCACTTGGCAGAAAGGATACGATGCGCACAATGAAAGACAGAAATCACCACTTAAAAAAACTTGGTTCAAATTTCCTTTGACGAATACCAAAAGCATTTTATGGGATGGTGCCGGCTACCATTTATAATGAACTCCAAATATGCGGTAGCTATCGCACTGGCGGCAATTTTCTCTGCTGCCGTGGCAGTTCCAATCCAAGCTTTTGCTGCGGAGGTTCAAGTAGAAATCGTCCCAGGAGCGTCAACAAAAACTAACGACGCCTACTCTCCAAATCCCGTAGAAGTAAACGTAGGCGATACCGTAATCTGGACAAACAAAGATGGTGCTCTGCACACTGTAACTTCTGGCACAACTCCTGAACCCGACGGAATCTTCGGCATGAAGGATGCAACTACTCCCGTGCTAGTACCACCAAGTAGAACCTTCAGCTTCACCTTCACCGAGGCGGGCGAGTACCCGTACTTCTGCACGCTGCACCCAGCAATGGTCGGCTTAGTCAAGGTATCCGGTGGTGGCGGTCCATCAATGCAGGAAGTAACAGCAACACTGGATGGCAACAGCTACAAGGTAACAGCAATGTCATCAGCAGTCCAAGTATCATCAGTAACCATTGAGCCAAACACATCGGTGGAAGTCGCAGTAAGCGGCACAGGTGAAGTAGAGCTCACACTACCAAAGGCCATGATCGATGGCATCAACAGGGTAGAAGCCGGAGACCAAGAGATTGAATTCCAGAGCGTTGGCTCCACCGATTCAGACAGTACTATCAAGTTTACTGTCCCATCCGGTGTCACTGAAGTAGAAATCTTTGGTGCAATGGTAGTCCCTGAATTCGGAGTCATCGCAGCACTCATACTGGCAGCTTCGCTGGTGGCTGTAATCGGCTTCGCTAGGTTCAAGGGTACATCACTGGGCTTTGGAAGGTTCTAATCCTTCCCTTTTTCCTTTTTCTAAATTCGTTTTAATAGGACCACTGAGTAATGATTGGGCACATGAAGGTTGCAGCAGCCCTTTTGGCCATCATGGTTTTACCAGCGCTTTTCATTCCTGCGATGGCCCAAACTGGCGAGCAGATCTATCTTGAAACAACAAGCGACCAAAGCACTTTCAAGCTCGAGATATACTGGACTCCTGCCGACATTGAAAGTGAGAACACCTTTGTCATTAAATTCATAGATCCGGATACCGGCAAGGAAATCGAGGACGTAAAGTATGACCTCTTGCTGTACAGGGAAGGAAATGATCGCCCTGAGCTTCGCCGCGTGGATCAGATTTCAACCATTCAAAAACTGAAATTCAACGAGCCTAGTTCCTATCTGGTAAAAATACAAAACATCGAAGGACTCGGCGAGAATGCCGTACTGCCCATACAGGTGACTCCGGAATTCCCTGCAGGCCCGCTTGCCGTCATGGGCGCGGCCATCTCTGTGTTTGTTGTCGCAAGACTGAAACGGTGGCAACAATTTATTTAGCTGATGGGCGGCTAACTATGCAATGATGGGCAAACTCTACCTTCTGATGTTTGCTGCAACTATTACATCGATCATCGGGACTACGATGGTTGCCCCGGCCTATGCGGAAGGAATGCGGCAACCTACCAGCGGAAACAATTCTCTTGATGTCGTGGTAGAACCAGACTGGAGTTCAGAGACAACGAAATTCCATGTCAAGTTTCTAGAGCCCGGCACGGAAAATATACATCAGCATCAGGATTACAACTTTGTAATAATGAAAGATGGCCAGGAGGTGTATAATGCTGCCAGGTCGCAGCCCGGAAGCCCAAGCCTGCTTCACAACTCCGAAGGAACGCTGACCATTCCGTACAAATTCCAAGAGAACGGGGACTATGCCATCCAGATAACGATCTATGGGCTAGGATTGCCTCCAATTCCAATAGCTGAAGAAAACGCCACTTTTCAGGTAAATATAGTACCTGAGTTTCCTGTGGGAACCATTGGTGCTGTTGTAGCATCTCTCGCCGGCGTCGTGGCTCTTTCAAGGTTTAGAAGGTTCTGGAAGAACTAGGACCTTCTTGACAACGCCACCGCGGCTATGGCTATCCCGGCTACTCCGACGCCTACACCGACTATGCCTATGAGGTAGGCCCTGTCGGCCACGCTTTTCAGCTCGTCAGTGGTCTTGGTAGTCTCTTGGACAGCAAGCTGGGCGTTCTGTGCCGAGGACTTGGAATCTTCAACCCTTGCTGTCAGATCGTTTAGATTGGAGCGCAGCTGGTCGACAAAGTCCTTCGGAAGTCCCTGTTCATCGCCACCTGCAGAAGCAGGAAAGTTCAAAGTCTTGGAATCCTGCGCGTCTTCTATCTCGATCTGGCTGTTTATCTCCTGATTGGCGATGGTTCCGCTTATGACGACGGCATACTGGCCAAGCTGGGTTGGGATGATGCTTGCATGATATATGCCGGGCTCTTCAGTGGGCTCCAGATCCAGTGACCTGGTCACGCCGCCCTTCTTGACTGTGACGTCGGCAAATGCAAACGCGTTGGTCACCGGTTTTCCATCAGACACCTGCGTGACTTGAAGCTCGATGGTGTTCAGCTGGCCCACCAGCGGCGGCTCGATCCCCCAGCCGCCGACTATCTTGATGTTTCCCACTTGGGTCTCATTATGGGCAAATGCGGAAGGAAGCGTGATAAACAAAAGCGGTAGCGCAAGCAAGGACGCAATAAGGATCTTCCTCATACGGCGTCAGCTTGGTCTGGAATACTTATAATCTTTGATGATTGTTCGGGCTTTGTACCACAAAACAAGCAAGAGTCAAATATGGTGCGGCGCATAGTTTCGTCGTGCTGGGCTATCGATGGCATTACGTCTTGATTGCAGTTTCAGTTCTTGCAATCGTTGCCTCCAGCATATCTTCTGCTTCTGCGCATCCGATTACAGTTAACTCGTCTCCAGAACCGTTTGCAAGCCTTCCTTCGTCTCCCGGAGAGGTGCAGGTGTACTTTAGCGAGCCGATAGAGCTTTCATACAGCAAGATAGCCGTGCTGGGGCCGGATGGAAGCCGGTTTGACATGAACGACCCGCACAACGCAGACGGGGACACCGCGTCCGTTGCAGTTACAGTGCAACCCGGCCTGCCAGAGGGCGTATACACCGTAACAACCAAGGTCCTGTCGGCTGTGGACGGCCATGTTGTGGAAAGCGCGTTTACCTTTGGAGTTGGAACAAAACCGCCGGAAGCTCCAGGCGGCCCTTCAGGCGCACCTGCCAAGATATTGTCGCCGGCAGAGTCTGTATCAAGGTTCCCCGGCATGGTGGGCCAGGTAATGGTGGTTGGAGCGGCCTTTGGAACGTTGTGGCTTTGGCAGCCTCTTCAAAGGGTTCCCTGGCTGGCAAACGCCATCTCTGCACAGCGAGCTGCCATAGACAGAAACATGATCCGGCTGGTGATGGTAGGCGCCGGCATCATCCTTGGATCGAACTTGGCCATGATCTTTGTCCAGGCCATTGACATAGAGGCCGGCATTGCAGAGGCAGTAGCCACCAAGTTTGGCAACGTCTGGATGATCAGGATGATAGAATCCTCGATCCTGATGATAGTGGCGGTTTCCGTTTACCGCAGACTGGCCAAGAACAACGGTGCGCCAAGCAACGCCGAGATCTATTCAATACTGGTGATGGGCCTTGCTGTGCTGATTACGTCAAGCCTCATAGCCCACGGCGCGGCCACAGGCCAGATGGCGGCCATCATGCTGGACTTTTTCCACAACGCAGCTGCCAGCATCTGGATTGGCGGCCTTGTACTGATGGGGTTTGTGGCAGTACCAAAAATCCTGTCCATAGCCGATGAAAGGGTCAAGTCGGCTGCTGTTTCAATCCTGATACCAAGATTCTCGACAGTGGTAGTAACGATACTGGGTATAGCAGTAATTACGGGCCCGTTGCTTTTGTTTTCAATAGAAAGCGACCTGTCCCTGACACTGGCCTCGACGTATGGCCGGATACTGGCAGTAAAACTGGGCCTTGCCGGTGTCATGATAGCAATGGGGGCCTACTCTCAATTCGTCATACAGCGAAAGGTGGTGGTAGCCATGAACGGCAGCACGACCACGTCTTCAGGATTGTCCCACTTTGCCAAGAGCCTCAAGGCGGAATCCGGAGTTGGAATTGCCCTGCTCCTGATGGTGTCACTTATGGCCAACGGCGCCCTGCCTGCCGGTGAATTCCCGCAGTTTCAGCGGCAGCAGGATGGTTCTGCCTTTGCCGAGACAGCAACGCCGATTTCAAAAGACTTTGTCCAGACTATCTACACCAGCGGCGGGCGGATCGAGTTATCGATAAAGCCCTTCGTTGTAGGACAGAACAGCTTTGGCGTGTCCTTCTTTGGATCCGACGACCAGCAGATCCAAGACATAGAATCAACTACCATCAAGCTTACCCAGATTGAAAAGGCCATTGGTCCCATCAGCGTGGATACCAGCAAAAAGTCTGCCGGCGTATTCACTGCTGATGCGGCTTTCAGCCTGCCTGGAACATGGAGCGTAGAGATCGAAGGCGTCAGGCCGCAGTCAAGCAATATGGTGGCAAGCCTTGACGTTGAAGTCAAGCCGGCCATCTCAAGCCTGTCGTTTGCACTAAAGGAGTACAGGATACCGGCCCAAAGCCTGCCGCTGTTTCCAGCGTTTGATTTGCAAAGACAGTCTGTGTGGACCGGAGACACACTTCCAAATAGCGGCAGAATATGGCAGTTTGATCTGCAGACAGAAAATTACACTATGCACAAGATTGAAAACGCCAGCCTGATCACGCAGGTGGTGCTGGACCAGTCCGGCAGGCTGTGGTACATAGACCCGGCATCAAGCCTGCTTGGAGTGTATGACCCGGAAAACAAGACGAACAAGAATTACGAATTGCCAGAAAAAGGAGTTATATCAGGAATAGCCGTTGACCGCAATAACAATCTCTGGATGCCCGTGGTTCAACCAAACAAGATATTCAAATTCGATCCTTCTAATGAAAAGTTTTCAGCAATAGATCTAATTACAGCAGGGTCAAGGCCTGTTGGAATTAGTGTCGATGATTCTGGAAAGATCTGGATAGCACAGGCACTTGGACGTATATCCATGGTGGACCCTGATACCAGTGCAATTACCGAATATGCACCAAACACTTCAACTAATCAGCTGCGTGCGCCAACTGCAGTCTTCCAAGATCACAGGACTGGCGAAATATACATCGCCGAGCATGACGGGCACACAGTGTCGGTCTTCAGCCCCATCTTTGAAACTTTCAGGAGGTATCCTTCCATAAACGAGGGCGGGCTTCCCTTTGGGATGGCCATGGACAGCTATGGAAACCTGTGGTACGCGCAACACGAGATAGACAGGATCGCTGTCATAGACCCAAGGACTGGAGAGGGCACCGAAGTCAAGATACCGACGGCCGGTTCCTTTATCCAATGGCTGGCTTCCGACGACAAGGGAAGAATCTGGTTTGCAGAGCAGCGGGGCGCTGCGCTTGGCAGCATCACCATAACTGCCAACCCTGTGTTTGAGCCGCCAGGCCAAGACGGGGAGCAGCCAGGACCGACTGGAGGGCAGATACAGAACATCGGATTTTCATTTACCGACGCCGCCGGTCCAGGGATTGCCGCCGGCATTGTTATCAGCGCGCTGTTTTACGCCAAGAGCGCTACAGACCTCAAGCGCAACCTGCGGGCCGCCACGAAAATAAGGCAATAAAGACGTCGCAAGTACTCCAAATCCGGATCAGTCTTGTTCTATGGTTGTACCACTGGATTTATTAGTAGAACGAGCCGTAGAATTACTGGATGCAAAAGGGTAGCCGGGCTAGCCACGAGTCTGTCAGCAAACCCATGCTTTTGGGGCTGACGGCAGCCATAGTAGCCGGCATCATAGCCCCCATCGTTCTGCCACATGTTACCCATCCCTCGATGATATATCACATTATTCTCCATATTGCCAGTGTCATCATTGCAGCCTTTCTAAGCGCCGTCTCGCTCATCGCATACAAAAGGGCCGGCGGTATGCGCACGTTCTTCATGACCCTTGGATTTATGGCCCTTGGAGCTGTGGAAGTATTTTACCTGTTTGAGGCCACGGGGATGCTTGTTTCCCTTAACGTGCCTGATATCGACATAGAGGCTCCGCACCTCATCTTGCTGGCAATGCTCACCCTTTTTGGAATGGGAGTGTTGAAGGTGAACAAGTGACATGGAATTAAACCAGGACTTTGATACTCCTCAACTCATCATGCGACTCATAGAGCGTGAGCCAGGAATTCGTTACCGCGAACTGCTGCGGCTGACCGGACTTGTCAACGGCGTACTTTCATACCATCTGTCAGTTCTTGAAAAAAGCGGTGTGATAAGGGTTGACCGGCAGTCAAGGATGACGCGGTATTATCCTGTCAACATTTCAGAAAAAGAATCCCACATGCTGGGCTATGTGAGGCACGAGCCGATGCGGCAGATAATCACATTCATACTCCAAAACGACTTGAGCACGTTTAACGAAATCGTAGACTACACAAAAAAGGCGCCGTCAACGATTTCATCACATCTAAAGAGGCTCCGTGAGGCAAGCATAGTCCATGTCAGGTATGGCGAGTACCAGCTGTACGGCCTTACCGACAAGGAGCTGGCAGCAGAAGTCTTATCGAAGTATAGATCAACCCTCGTCGACAAGGTAGTTGACAATTACGTTGAAATGTTGGATGAGCTTTAAACAATTCCGCTTGAAGATCCTGTTCGTGCTTGCAGCCATGGTCTTGCTATTTTTCGCGCAGTACGCGGCTGCCGATCCACTGATGAATGCGACGCGGCAGCGAATAGGCAACTATGACTTTGAGATAGCCACGGACCCAGTCCAACCAGTATCCGAGAAAACAACCAAAATCATGCTCAGAATAGCCAGCGTTAATGGAGATGACCTGGTAGACGTCCCGGTGGTAATAAGGCTGGTCAAAGATGGGACGGAGCTAAAGAGTATGGGCCCGATAATTGTTCCGTACGGCCATTATGCTTTTGAGTACACATTCGAAAAGGAAGGCCGCTACGTGCTTTATGCAGACCTCAAAGACTACGGCTACAGCGGCGAGACTCTGACCTTCACATTCTTTCTTAACGTGGCCGGTCCAAACGACTACCTTTACCTAGTTCTGCCAGCTGCCGGGGCAGCAGTAGCCGGGGCCGTAGTTTTTATCAAGAAAAAGAACAGGGCCTGAAACATGTTCCGCTACATTCTCTTGGCTACAATTTTACTGGCGGTCCTAGCCGCCAAACCTGTTGCCGGTCACTATTTTGGAGCGACCAAAGATATTGACGGATATCAGGTGGTCTTTCAGCCGTCCCCGCAAACACCTGTGGTGGGAGGCGACTCGACGCTTAATTTCAGCGTGCTTGAAAACAACAGCAATATCTACAACGTATACGCCACGCTGACGATAACCGAAAAGGGTTCCGGGCAGACGATTTACAAAAGTCAGGAGCGATGGTACGAGACAAGCGATATCAGCATACCCTACTCCTTTGGAGCCGTCGGTGACTTTGTGGCGACCCTAGAGGTAAGAATAGCAGGAGATGACAAATACGAGGCGCAACCGCTGGTCGCAAGCTTTGATGTTTCATCTTCAAGACCCGGGATGCCCTTTGACGAGCTGGTACTTTACTACGTTACGCCAGCAGCAGTAGCAATAACCGGGATTGCCGTGTACATGCATTCCAAAAACAAGATCTGACATTCGTACCTTGTACTAGAATCCTAATAAACGGAAATCGCCAGATCTATTTTGGATGAAACAACGAACCACAGCAGTTCTACTTGCAGCAGCAATTCTTACCGGGTTTGCATTGATGCCGGTAAACAAGGCGTTTGCGCATACTTTTTCCACCGACGAGAGCGCGTCATTTCTATCACTTATGGAGCAGCTGCGTGTACACTTGGATCTGGTAAAAAGCAACCTTTCAACAGATATGGCAATGGCAGAAGAGCATGCCCAGCACGCTGCCATGCACCTTGATGAAAGCGTGATAAAAGAGATTGCGGAAAAGAATGAACGAATAGCCAGAGACCTTCCTGCCTCGATAGACAATCTAAATAACTTGTTTGAGACCGGGGCTGACAAAACCGCGATAACTGAAAAAATAACCGATATCGAAAACCTGATTGGGGAAGCCGTCAGCGTCAGGATAGATAAAGAAAAATTAAGCGACCCGACCGTGCAGGCGCAGCTCTTTGCCGACATTGTAGACGTCACTCTTGCGAATTACAATGCCGCCTATGGGATTGGCGAAGTACATGTCCATTCCGGCATGACAGAGGCCGGAGGACACGGATCGCACTCAACCGACGAAATGCAGTCAACGGAGATAGTGAACATGGGTGCATACCAGATCTCCCAGGCAATGGCCGTAAAAGCCGGCGAGCTCTTTGTCAATCTGAAGCCGCTTGCGCCAGCCGAATCCAAGGGCGCGGTAGATGCCGTGGAATCTGGAATTGCAAAGCTAAAAGATTCCATAGATCGCAAGGAGTCCGTGGAAGCGGTAACGGTAATCGTCCACGGCCAGATTCATGAGAACCTGCAAAAAGCATTCAACCTGCAACTAGAAGTTCCGGCTGAACCAATAATTCTGGAAGGAAAAAGCACCACCGGCAAATTTATGGTGCACATAAACTGGATTTCAAATGACATAGGAGAGGAGAACACGTTTAACATCGAGATCACCGATGACGCCGGCAAAAAGCTGGAGGCCACATACGATATCATGCTTTACAAGGATGGCACGCATTTGGATGAAACGCATCGGGCTGAGCAAACCGCAGAAGAGCAGCACTACAAATTCGACGAAGTGGGCAACTACGTGCTTAGACTAGAGAACATCAACGGCGAGCCGGAGACTGTGGACATACCAATGCAGGTGACACCAGAATTCCCTGCAGGAGCCCTTACACTGCTGGGCGCTGTTCTTGGCGGTGCGATACTTGCTGGCAGACGGAAACTGACGAAAATCTAATCATGGTTTTTCGTCGGTATTCTTTTTCTTCAGTAAGAACAATCTTTATTTTGAGTATCTGATCCTGTCTTAACTGTGTTCAGGCATTACGCGATTTCTGTTATCCTAGCCGCTCTGCTGGTTCTTTCCGTATCCAGTGCGTACGGGCATGGACTTGGCTTTGATGAATCGATTCCAGTGCTCATCGCCGGCAAGCAGGTTTCAGTAGAGGCGACCCTCAAGCCTGCTTCCATTGAGGAGGCGCAGAAAACACAACCGGTGTTCACGGTCAGGGCCCACGAACCAAACAGCAATGCTACCATTGCAGGCATGGACTACAGAGTAATGGTGGAATCCAAAAACGAGGTTATTTTGGACCAAAGGTTCAGATCATCCGATGGCCTTGTCCTCGCTAATCTGATACCAGACAAGAATGCCGCCGGCGCACAGGTCAACGGCCAGCCGGCATCTCCTGACCCCGTGGATGTGGGGCAGAGCCTGCCAGCAGAAATAAAAAGCAAGATGATGTCAGACGGTGGCCTTTATCACGTTGCAGTCACGCTTGAAAATACCAGCACAGGCGTACAACTTCAGGAGAATAGGACTTTTGACCTTTATCTGAGCGTCTCAAAGCTACAGGACTTTCCGGTTGAGACAGCCCATGGCCCGCAGACTATGTCGGTCAGGACATACTACGACGAAGTAGCAGATTTCTCGTACGACCAGACCGCAAAGACCATCTCATTTTCAATGCCGTTTAACTGGAGCCTAGAATACGTCAATCAGGTTCAAGTTCTCCACATGGAAGTCCAGTTCCCAAAATCACTGCCGGACCTGCAGGTAAACGGTTACCGCGGAATTCTTAATGGACAGGAGCTCACTTCAGAGTCGATCCAGATAGACGATTTTACCTACGAAGATAAACGGCTGGTTCATTTCGTCATTTCAAATACCAAGCTGGTCAACCTAGCTGATTCAGCAAAAGGCGACAAGGCTGTTTTTACACTATCACCGCTGGAAATACCAAAATTCCCCATAGACCTGTTTTCAAACAGTGAAAAGTACCTCTGGCAGCTGTCCTGGGGGCCGGAGATAATCAGGACGGGGGCTCCAACAACCTTTGTCATGAACCTGCAGAACCCGACCACCGGCGACTTGCTCAGGAGTTCGTCATTTGATTTCGTTCTTACAAAGGATGGAAAAGAGGTCCACAGACAGAACCTGTCATCTGGCTTGGGAACTTTTTCCTACCAGTACACCTTCTTGCAACCTGGAACATACCGACTTGCCGCCCAGAACATCAACGGCGAGCAAGAAAGCGCTCAGATCGATCTTGTCGTGCTTCAAGGCACGGCTACTACCGACGCATCTTCCAGCCAGCCACAGCCCAGTCAACAACCATCCGGCTGCCTTATCGCCACCGCTGCCTTTGGATCGGAACTGACGCCACAGGTACAGTTCCTACGCGGATTTCGGGACAATTACATACTGCAGTCTTCATCAGGCTCTGCTTTCATGAACGCCTTTAACACTGTCTACTACTCCTTCAGCCCGCAGGTTGCTGACTATGAAAGGCAGCAGCCATGGCTTCAGACAACCGTAAAAACAGGCCTGTATCCGCTGTTTGGTATTCTGCTTGCATCTGAAAAGGTGTTCTCCTTTGCCGGTGGAGGCGAGACAGGGACTGTGCTGGCCGGGACGACTGCCAGCTCCTTGATAGGCGCGGTTTACGTGTTTCCGGCCGTCATGGCGGCCACTATTGCGGCAAGAAAAAGGATCGGCAACAAGGCATTGCTGGCCGGACTGGCAGCTACTGTAATCTTTCTGGCCTTAACAGCAGTGACGCTTTTGCTGAATATGCATACTGCCCTTATCGTCAGCACGTCGGCGTTCGTGGTTTCTGCAGCAGCGACTGCAGCACTTGCCATGGCCCGGGCCGTCGCAATTGTACGGGCTAGGTGACAACCTCGTCTAGGCGGCCCTTCCTCTTTGCTATTTTTACTTCGCGAGCTATTCTTCGGCCCATGCTCATTGGTTCGTCGTAAAGAAGGCCGGAGTACGGCGAGCCGTCTATGTACAGGTTGGTGCCTGCAACTATCCTTGCTGAAAATTCAAAGGTGGTAAAGCGCCCCTCCCTGTCGTACACCCCTTCAAGGCAGAAGGGCCCTGGCATTCCGGGCTTGACCAAGCGCTTTGCGGCGGCTACAAAATCCTCGCCTACTTTGTAGACTTCCTCTAAAAGCGATTCCCTTAGCACCAGAGGAATGTTGCCGACAACGTTGTACGACGGCTCAACACCGGCTCCAAGCTGCTGCTTTGCCGGGATCCGGCCTATGCCGTCCACGTCGGATTCATAACGCCGGTCAATACCCATCAGCTCCAGCGTATCGGTTATGGGCGAGTAGAAATACTGCAGGTAGACAGGTACGCCCCTTACAAACTCTTGAATATACAAATCCTCTTCGCCCTTTATCGCCTTTTGTTCTACGAGCTTTCTGGCTCCTTCCTCAAAGCTCTGACGGTCCCATGCAAGGTAGTACCCGCGGCCCCCGGCTGCTCCGTGCAGCTTTACTATGCACAGACCGTTGATCTCGTTTTTCGACTTGACTGCAAGAGGGGTTCTCAGACCGGCCTCGCCCATCAGTCTTTCCTTCATCTCCCTGTCTGCCTCCCATCGGAGAATCCACTTGTTACCAAAAATCGGTGTGTCTATTTTTTCAATCTGGTCTGAAGTCATCTGCGAGATCAGAGTGCCATGGGGGATCAGAACTGCATTTGAGCTGGCAAGCTTTTTGCGGCAGTTTTCTTCAAGAACCTCGTTAAACCTGTCGACGACTATCATGCTGTCGATAAATCCAAACCTCTCGTACAAACCAATACGTCTTTTCTCGCATACAAGCAGCGTTTTGAAACCCTCGTCCTTGGCGCCCTTTAGAACTTGCAAGGCGCAATGGGAACCCAAGGTGGCGATGGTAGTAGCTTTGCCGGATTTTACCAAGACGGTCTTGGTTGTTTTGGGGAATTTAAAATCCTTCTTGATATTTCGTATTTATTACTGTCTGGAAATTCGATAACTGTGGGTAGCAGGGTACAGCACACTGCCGAACATGCCTTCATCGGCGCGCTGCAAAAGCTTCTGGACAGAACCATGCAGGTAAGAAAGGTGGAGCACGGCAAGGACGGCAACACTGCCTTTATTGTAATTTCGCATCTGGACGTTGATACCGTTGTCATGGCAGAAAAGATGGTAAACGCGTTGATCTCTGAAGGCCGCGCCGTAAAGACAAGGTCTTTTCCATCCCTTGAGGATGCAAAAAAAGAGATTCCCGGACTACGGGCTAACGAGGCCAGGATATCCGGCGAGGTCCGAGTCGTAGAGATTGAAAACCATGATGTAGCTGCTTGCGCGATGGATCATGCCAGCAATCTGAGTGAGTGCGAATTCTTTCTTGTTACACGGCTGTCAAAGAAAGGGGACGAATACGAAGTAGACTTTGTAGTGGGCCAGCAAGCAAAAGAAACAGCAGTCGCAATTTCAGCCAGGTTGTTGAAGGTCTGCGAAGAGCTGGGGGCCAACCTGAACACTGTCGAAAATACTGCAAAAAAGGTCAAGTCCGACGGCCAAAACAACCTGAAAAAACTAAAGGCTTTAAGCAAGGAAAAGCTTGCCGGCATATCGCCGCTGACCCGGGACCAGCTGACCGTCTTTAAAGGATCATTTTCCGACCTGGCAGACGAACAGCTCATGGAATTTGCCGGCGAAAAGATAACATCGGCCAAGACCGCTGTCGTGCTATCAAATGCCGGTCCGGATGCTGCCTTTCTGACTTTTGCAAGAAGCAACGATCTTGATCTGGACTGCAATAGAATATTCCGCGAGGTAGCCGGCCCGGACGGCCGCGGAGGGGGCAAGCCGCATTTTGTGACAGGCATTATCAACAAAGACAAGGCCGCTGCTATAATCGACAAAATAGCCGATACCGTACTGTCACATGGCTGACAATTTTTGGCTATTGATTTCAAAAACCGTTGGCCTGTCTTATGGCCTGCGAGATGACTTGGCTTTTTGTTCTTCTTTATACTGCTCTACTATTGACTGTATCCTTCCTCCGTATTTTTCTCTGTAATTATTCCTGCAGGAAGTGCAGCAGAAGAAGCGTTCGATGTTTGCAAATTTCAGCACCTTGGGTTTGCCGTTGATAGGTCCGCCACAAAAATCACACTGCATCTTTATCCGCAGATCTTCGGTCTTGTGGAACTGCTTTTTCTTCCGCGTCTGGATGTCTGCGGGGCTGAAGAACTGCTCCCTGCTTCTGGTATCTATCTTGGAAAAATCAATCTCTGGTCTTACAGACCTGATAAGCCCGATATTTACAAGCCGCTCGTACCTGGCTTTCACCGTCGGTGTGCTCACCTTTATCTCCCTTGATATGGCCCGAAACGACTTTCTGCCATCCTGCATTAACGAGTTTATAATGGCGATATCGGTATCATCAAGTTGCACAGGTGCTGTTATTTTCCGTTCTGGGCTTATAACCATAATGCCTCTTTAACCAAATGTTTCATGCCTGTAACCATTCTATGATCTTGTATCATGCGATGGATTCCGCTACAATGTTCCGAACATTATCACTGGCTGAAGTCTTACCCGACAAACACAAATTTTCGTGACTGGTGTATTTTGCAAAAATTAATAACCTCTTCTGTACAACTCGCCATATTTAATTGGGCGATCTGCTAAAAGAAGAGGATTTAGACCATTGGAGGAAGACGCACAACTCGTCGGAGATAAGCCCGGCTATTGGAGACCGCGAAGTGATAATCATGGGATGGGTCTCCTCTGTGCGCGACCATGGCAACATACAATTCATAATACTTCGGGACATGGCCGGCGAGACGCAGGTCACCGCAAAGAAAAGCGAGGTCGGAGAGCAGCTCTTTGCCATGATAAAGGAGGTGAAGGAGCACAGCTCCATCTGTGTGAAGGGGAAGGTCAGGCCGCAGGAAAAGGCGCCAAACGGTGCCGAGGTCGTACCAACAGAGATCAGGGCCTTTTCAATAGCACAAAAGGCCGCACCGTTCATGACGCAGGGAAAAACCTCGCCGGTTGGGATTGATACCCGTCTTGATTTGCGGGCAGTCGATCTCAGACGCAACTACCTTGGCTCTGTCTTCAGAATCCGCCAGACAGTGCTAAACTCTATACGCGAATTTCTGTCCAGGCAGCAGTTCATGGAGGTAAGCACGCCCAAGATGATAGCCACCGCGACGGAGGGGGGTGCCGCACTGTTTCCGATATTCTACTATGACAGGGAGGCCTTTCTGGCCCAGAGCCCGCAGTTGTACAAAGAGCAGCTGACCATGGCGTTTGAAAACGTGTTTGAGATCGGGCCCATATTCAGAGCCGAGCCGTCGCGGACCAACAGACACCTTTCAGAGGCCACCTCCATCGATGTGGAGCGGGCCTTTGCCGATTACAATGATGTCATGTCGCTTTTGGAGCGGATGATAGTCAACATAGTCGACTCGATTAAAGATCGCAACAAGGCAGACCTGCAATTCCTTGAAATTTCAATACCTGCCCTTGAGCTTCCATTTCCCCGGTATACCTATTCGGATCTCATAGACAAGCTGCAGGAAGCCGGCGAGCGCATCCAGTGGGGCGACGATATATCTCCACAGGCCCTCAAGAGCCTTTCAGACGAGAGGATGAACGGGTTTTACTTCATAGTGGACTGGCCTGCTTCGGCCAAACCCTTCTACGTCAAGCCAAGCAGCGCTGATCCAAAGATATCTGAATCCTTTGACCTGATGTTTGGCCCCCTTGAGATGTCGTCTGGAAGCACAAGGATCAACCGCAAGGATCAGCTGGTAGAGCGCATGCAAAAGCAGGGGCTAAAACCAGAATCCTTTGACTATCATCTCCGTGTTTTTGACTACGGCATGCCGCCGCACGCCGGCTTTGGCATGGGACTTGAAAGACTTTTAATGGCGCTGGTAAAGATTGAAAATATCCGTGACGCGACTTTCTACCCCCGAGACATAGACAGGCTGGCGCCTTAAATGGTTACAAAGGAAGAAGTAAAGCACCTAAGCTGGCTTTCAAGGTTTGAACTTTCAGACGAAGAGCTGTCAAAATACACATCGCAGATAGAGCAGATAATCTCTTACCTTGACAAACTTGACAGCATGCCTCTGGAAAACGTCGAGCCGGTCAAGGCCAAGAAGAACCTTGCAGATCTGCGAAACGACGAAGCCATGAACTTTACCGGTGATGTTCTTGGGACAAAGTACCGCAAGGATGGCTTTGTAAAGGCACCAAGGATGGTCTAGATGCAGTCCCTGTACAGACTAGGCGTGGCCGGGGTGGTTCAAGGCGTAACATTAAGGGAGTTTTCTGCCGAGGAATACATACACCAGGTGCTTGAAAGAATAGAGCACGTCGAACCAAAGGTAAACGCATTCATAACCGTCAGCAAATCGTCCATAGACCAGGCAAGGATTATTGACAGGAAGATCCGTGACGGCGAGAAGGTGGGCCCGCTTGCCGGAGTTGCGGTGGCCATCAAAGATAACATCTGCACAAAGGGCATAAAGACTACTTGCGCCTCAAAGATGCTGGATGATTATTTTCCGCCGTACGACGCGACAGTGGTTGACAGGCTGCAGCAGGCCGGGGCGATAGTGATAGGCAAGACCAACATGGACGAGTTTGGCATGGGCTCTACAACAGAGTTCAGCAGGCATGGAGCGACCAGAAATCCGTGGGACATCAACAAGGTTCCAGGCGGCTCTTCTGGCGGAAGCGCGGCAAGCGTGGCCGCATTTGAATGCGCGGTTTCGCTGGGCTCCGACACCGGAGGGTCTGTCAGATGCCCGGCCAGCTTTTGCTCTGTAGTTGGCTTCAAGCCCACATACGGGCTTGTAAGCAGGTACGGGCTTGTTTCATACGCCAACAGCCTTGAGCAGATAGGGCCGCTGGGCAAGACCGTGTCAGACGTGGTATCCGTGATGAACGTGATTGCAGGGTTCGATGAAAAAGACAACACCACAGCCGCCGGCAGGCCGTCGTATTCTGTAGATAAAAGACCGCTGCGGGTTGGCCTGGTAAAGGAATTCGTCGAGGGTGCAGATGAAACAGTCTCAAAGATAATCAGCAACTCCCTTGAAGTCTTTGCAAAGGCAGGCTGCCAGTGCGAGGAAACATCCGTGGCATCCGTGCAGTATGCTCTGCCGTCGTACTATACCATCGCCACGGCTGAGGCCAGCAGCAACCTTGCCAGATACGACAACATCCGGTATGGTTTTGACATGAACCCTGAAGGATATGAGTGGAACACCTACTTTTCCAAGGCCCGAAGCAACTTTGGCGAGGAAGTAAAAAGAAGGATAATCACCGGCTCGTACGTCCTGTCGTCCGGGTATTACGGCAAGTATTATCTAAAGGCGCAGCAGGCCCGCTCGATTCTAATACGCGATCTTAAATCACTGTTCAAGAAGTACGACGTTCTGGTAGGCCCCACCATGCCGATACTACCCTTCAAGATAGGCGAGAAGGTGGACGACCCGCTGACGATGTATCTGGTAGACGTGGACACCGTTGTGGCCAACCTTACAGGCATACCTGCCATCTCGGTTCCAGCCGGATTTGCCCACAATGGAATGCCTGTGGGGTTGCAGATCATGGCCGATGCTTTCTGCGAGCAGACCCTGATAGACGCCGCAGCCGTGTTTGAATCGGAAGCCAACGTGCAAAGGAGCCCTGAACTGTAGATGCAGACCAAGATCGGACTTGAAATCCACTGCCAGCTGACCGGGCTTAAGAGCAAGCTCTTCTGCTCGTGCAGCACAGATTACAGGGGAAAAGAACCCAACTCCAACGTCTGCCCCACATGCCTTGGGTTGCCAGGGACACTGCCGCTTTTAAACAAAAAGGCAGTCGAGTTCGCATCGATGATCTCGCTGGCCCTGGACTGCAGAGTCCCTGACGAGATAATGTTTTACCGCAAGAACTACTTTTACCCGGACCTTCCAAAGAACTTTCAGCTTACACAGTACAACGCTTATGGCATAACCAGCATAGGCGTGGACGGAAGCCTGCAATACGGCGATGACAAAGTCGCCAGAATAAGAAGGGTGCAGCTGGAAGAGGATCCCGGCAGGGTGGTGTACGAAAGTGGCAGCATGGAAAAGAGCCTTTACGCGCTGGTGGACTACAACAGGGCCGGCATCCCCCTAGTAGAAATAGTCACGGAGCCTGACTTTTCTGATCCAAAGGATGTAAGGCTGTTTTTGAACAAGGTCACGTCAATAGTCGAGCACCTGGGGGTCTGCGATACAAAGCTGGAAGGATCGGTCCGCTGCGATGTCAACGTCTCCGTCCAGGGCGGCTTGCGCGTCGAGATAAAAAACGTCGGTTCCTTTAGTGAGGCAGAAAAAGCTGTCCGGTACGAGATGGCCCGGCAAAAGACCATGGTCTCAAGGAACATTGAAGTTAAGGCCGAGACAAGGCACTGGGACGACGCAAGAAAAATAACAAAAGAGTCCAGGTCCAAAGAGGAGGAGCAGGATTACCGCTACTTTCCCGAGCCGGACATACCTGCTATAATGCTCGGCAAGGACTTTGTTTTGTCGCTCAAACCATCCATGCCAGAGCTTCCGGATGCAAGAAAAGAGCGGTTCATTTCAGCTCTGGGCCTTTCTCCGCACGTGGCACAGGTCCTGATAGAAAACAAAGAGCTTGCAGACTTTTTCGAGTTAACAATAAAGCTGTACAATTCGCCCAAAGAAATTGCTAACTGGATTGTTACAGACCTGATAAGTTTTGTAGACGAAAAAGACCGGGAAGGAGGCAACCTGCTTGCCGGGCTCAAGGTCGGGTCAGAACACATCGCCGAGCTGGCAAGGATGGTCGAGCAAAACACCGTCAACAGGACCATGGCCAAGCAAATTCTGGGACAGATAGTCCAGACCGGCGAAATGCCGTCTCAGGTGGCAAGAAAAAGCCAGGCGACTAGGATAGCGGACAGCGGCGTCATTGCAGACGCGGTCGACGCCGTCTTCAAGGCCGAGCAATCCGCGGTGGCCGATGCAAAGCAAAATCCAAACGCCGCCAACTTTTTGCTGGGCAAGGTGATGCAGCTGACAAAGGGAAGGGCAGACCCAAAGACTGCCCTTGAACTTATTAACAGGAAATTAAGAGAGCCGGCCTAGCCCTTTTCCATGCATAGGGGAGGCTTGCCAGCATGCTTTTGGGCATACTCTTTGAGCATCTGGTCACTTTTTTCTGCAAAAGAGGGGGTGAGGAGGTACCGGAATCGCTTGGCCTTGCCAGTGCAGGGATCCGAAAGCCGCTCAAGCAAAGCATGTCGGATGTTTTCTGACCCTCCAATGTACATTATCTTCATGCTGGCATG
This sequence comes from uncultured Nitrososphaera sp., assembly GCA_964556935.1. Lineage (GTDB taxonomy): Archaea > Thermoproteota > Nitrososphaeria > Nitrososphaerales > Nitrososphaeraceae > Nitrososphaera. The sequence goes on along the minus strand of CAZKXR010000002.1, from coordinate 62,563 downwards.
CATCACAAAGACTCCGGAGGATTCGGGAACAGATCTTATCCTGTTTATGTCAAAATCCAGCCATTCAGACCATGGTTCTTCTGACATACCTTGTCTCACTTGTGCGCGCTTTTCTGAGCCATCTTTTCCAGCTGGTCAGCAACGATGGGCAGAAAAGCCCCCACATCTGTCACTATACCGATGGCCTGTGCTGTCCCCCTGTCTATGAGCTTGGTTACGACCGGCTGGCTTATGTCCACGGCCACCACCTTGACGGAGGACGGCAGCATGTTACCAACAGCTATGGAGTGAAGCATGGTTGAAAACATCAGAACCATCCTGGCTCCCTTGAGTACCTGCTTGTACTTGCGCTGCGCTTCCACGACGTCTGTGACCACGTCGGGAAGGGGTCCGTCATCGCGAATGGAACCGGCCAGCACGAAGGGAATGTTGTGCTTGATGCATTCGTACATGACACCTGACTTGAGGATCTTGTTTTCCACCATCGCCCTGAGGCCGCCGGCCTTGAACACCTCGTTTATGGCCTGCATGTGGTTCCTGTGACCCCTTATTGCCAGAGTTCCGTCCTTGACGTGCATTCCAAGGGATGTACCCAGTATCGCGTTTTCAACGTCGTGCACCGCCAGCGCGTTGCCGGCCAGCAGACCGTCGATAAAGCCCGTTCTGATGAGCCGCGCCAGTGCCTCAGAGGCGCCGGAGTGGACCAGCACGGGGCCGGAGACCACGATTATCTTGCCTCCCTGTTTCTTTGTGTTGAATATGTCTTCTGCAACCTTGCGGGCGATGTGCTGCGTCGGCCTCTCGCTGGAGCTGCTGCTGCTCATGAACTGAAAGATGTCAACTCCCTCGCGGGGGCGCTCCTGCGGAGTTATCTTGACGCCGCGCTCGCCTACCACTATCATGTCGCCCTTGGCCACGTCGCGGATCATCTTGCATTCTGCAGTCCTGTTCTTGGTATCAACGACTATGCACTTGTCCATCATCATGTTATGCACGTCTATCCATGATCCGCTGTAGAACACCTGCGTGGGGTTGTTTGTGGTGCTGTAAAAGTCGTCGGGCATCACCATATCAGCAGACGCTGGCAGAAGCCTGGCTTCCTGCACGGACACGGACTGCGCGCCCTCGCGGTAGACCGCCTCAAGAATCCTTTCAAGGTGTTTTTCATCCTTACCGCGCACTAAAAGCCGAGCGTAACTGGGGTCCTTCTTTCTCTTTCCCACCGTGAATTCAAGCACCTGAAAATCACCCTTTAGGTCCATGATGTGGTCAAATATCCTTGTAAGTATCATCGAGTCGATAAGGTGACCCTTTACCTCTATCTCCTGCTCATGCAGACCAGTCAAAGCAAACCGCAATAAGGTATTCAGGTATTAAAGTTATATCGGCAGCGAGAGCTTGCCAAAATACTCGGCCATGTTCTGCTCGGCTCTTAACTTGGCGACTATCTCGTTTTTCACGTCCTCGGAAAACCACTGGGCTATGGTCTTGGCTATCCCCTTGCTGTCGCAGAGCGCTATCATGTATCCGGTTTCTTCCTTTACTACTGCAAACAGGTTCTCCTCGCCAACCGGCTCCCATTTGTTGTCCTTGTTGTCCCGCAGGGCCAGAGCAGGCATGGCATGACCGGCATATTTGGTCAGAAGATCCTGGGCTGCTTTGACCCGCTTTTCACCCATCTTCAGAGCCGTAAAATACTGCATTATCTGTGTTTAAGGGGCGCCGGCCTTATGAATATTGGTTAGCAACGTGCATTTCTGCTCCTGTCAGGTTTTGGGCTTTGGTCTTAAAGCCTCCAGGATCTCTTTTACAATGTCGTCTTGCACATCAACTGCCTTGTGGGCAGATTCAAAAAACTGTTCAAGCAATTTGGTGGGGTAACCACCCTTTTCATACCTGTCTGCTTGAAATGCCATCTCCACCTTGTCAATCCTGTGGACAAACCGCGCAACTTCTGTCCTGTCCTGCTGGTATTCCTTCCAGATCCTGCCGTATTCAGACCGGAGTTTTGCTGGCAGACATGAAAGGATCTTCTTCATGGCCCTGTCTTCCTTGGCGTTTTTTTTGGAAGAACTGATCTCGCCGGGCATGTAGTCGCCAACGATGGATTCTGCCAAGTCGTGCAACAAAATCATCTTCATCACCTTCCGGGTATCCAGGCCCGTCATATCGGAAAGGACCATACCCAAGGCACACATAGAAAAAGTATGTTCTGCTACCGACTCTGGATTGGAGATGCCAACCTTCGATGCCCATCCGGCGCGTTTAACTGATTTTAGTTGCAGCACAGCTTGGAAAAATGATGCAAGATCTTCTGTCAATTTTAGCAGTCCCCGGAACATTGAACAGAGTTGGGCGCGTAAAGATCATAACATTGGTTCATAGTCAGTCACAGCAAATCCAGCAAGTAATTTCGCTACATCGTTTTCAGGAACTGTTGGGATCGAATCAAACAGATACGTGAAAACCACCGTAGCGATGGCCATCGCTGCAGTTATGGCTACTATCATTATGACGTTTCGAATCTGGCCCAATCTACGTCCTAATGCAGGGAATTACCGCATTTTAAGGTTGATCTTTGGCCCAGGCGACGTCTGGAACATTCTGTCTCTTGTTGGCAAGCCGGGCCGAGACAAAAAACAGGTCAGAAAGCCTGTTCAGATACATTACAACGACCGGATTGATGCTGGCCATCTCTGAAAGAGCTACAACTGCCGTCTCAGCTCTTCTTGATACGCTTCTGCAGACATGAAGCAGCGACGCTTCTGCACTGCCGCCAGGCAGAATGAAGAAAGTTATTGGCGTCAATTCTGCTTCGAACCGGTCAATGGTTGCTTCAAGTTTTGTAACCATGTTTTCGCTGGCACGCCGCGTGCCATACCTGCTTTCTGGATAATCCGGATCTGCAAGGTCAGACCCGACCAAGAAAAGGTCATTTTGAATTCCGGTGAGCACCTCAATCAAGTCAGAGAAGGTGCCTTGTTTTGGCCTTAGAAGTGAAATTGCAAGCCCTATGTTGGAGTTAGTCTCGTCTACTGTCCCGTAGGCAACGATCCGCTGGTCGGCCTTGCTGACGCGCGTGCCTCCGATAAGACCTGTCTCCCCCTTATCGCCGGTCTTGGTGTATATCTTCATGACCTGAAAAAGACGGAGCTGGTGATTTAAGATTAGCTACCGGCCAGCCGAGCCTTAAAGAATTCTAGCAACTTTATCGCATCCATCTCCTTCAGGCTTTTCCTGCTGGTCTGTATGTAGTTCTTGAATGCATCAATGTCCTGAAGGTCTGGGTGTTGTTTTTTGGCAAGATCGATAATGTCTGCATAATTTCTGTGCGGAAAATAGATGCTTTTTGCAACCCTGCTCAATACAACCTTGGTCTTTTTGCTGATGACGCCCTTCTTGCAGGCCAAAAAGAGGTTGTATCTTATGTCTATCATGGCCTCGGACTGGAGACGGAAATCGCCGTCGGAGAATGTCACGGCAACCTCGTCATCGGCGTTTATCTTGTTGTTCTTGTACAGGTTAAAGATCCTCCCGATGCCTATCATTCCAAACTTTTCCAGTTCAACGGCGCGCAGTGCACCAAGGCTTGCGGCTCCGGCTAGAAGCATGCCTTCTTTTCTTGCCAGCTGGTACACCTCGATAGGTGTTGGAGGGTAGTCCTGCAAAAATACGCCGTCGACAAAACCGACCATCTTTACATCGGGGCTTGCCGCCAGCCTCAGGAAGTCCCCTTTTTTTGCGGGCGGCCTGTAATCCGCATCTAGCAGTATGCGGCGTGCCTTTTCATGGCTCAGGCTGGGGCCCAAGAATATCACTGGTCTTGCCATTGTCTAAAACACGCCCTTGCGCGTACTCCCATCACTGATTTGGTTATCTTGAAGGTTTCCAGACCCGGTACTATGGCTCGCACTACCGGTATCTTTAAGTCCGGATTGGTAAGATCTACAATTATCACGCGGTCAAGGCCCACGCTTTTGAGCCTTGAGATGATGAACTTGATATCGTCTAGGATGTCCTCGTGGAAATAGGTCTTGACATCCGAGAACTGGATCTTTTTTGTAGACTGCATGAACTGCCATGCTCGCTTGTCATCGGTGTTGTTCTCGCCGTACTTTATCTTGCGCAGGTCGTCGCGGGCTCCCTGGATGTTGGCTGCCCGTGTCTGGGAAACCTCTGTTATGGCCCGCAAAAGGGCAATCCTTGCATCGGGATGGGTACCGTGTCCTTCCGCCAGGTAGCCGTAATCATGGGATATCCATTCAATGCTGCTGGCGTTGAACGTGGGTATGCCGATGTCCGATGTGATGTCCTTTATTATCAGCGGAATGCCTGCCTTTTCAAACTTGGCAGCAAGGTTCCTTACCGGTTCAAATTCCACGCCGGATATGTCCACTTCCGGGAAGACGCCCGGGTCATCAACAAATGAAGTCGCTGGAATGGGCGGTGCCGGAAATCCAGCGGAGTTGAGGGAGTGCACTACGCTGCGCATGATGTGGAAAGGGATGGCGCTGGCCCGCAGCTCTGCAATGCTCATGGCATCGCGTTCTATTACCTCGCAAAGCGAGTGGCAGATGGCCTCCTCCATGACATTTCCTGAAGCAAGACCGTTGGTGTGCGAGTACGCAAACGGGTTTACGGCCGGAGGTGGCGGCGAGTACCGGAACAGGGCGATGGAAGCAGGAACCATTACCTCTTTGCCTGAGACCAGATCAAAGCCGGGTAGAAAATCCATCAGCATGTCATCGCGGTAGTCAAACCTTGTGGGCTCAACGATGCTGTCTGGATGCACAACATTGCAGGTTTTTGACAGTTCTGCAAAGCTGGACCTGACAAACTTTCTGGGCCCTCCTGCAGGAAGGGAGGAATACCGCTCTATGCTTTCCATCAGCGCGCTGGCCATGGCATGTTCTCTGGTCGGGCCCTTGCCGCTGTATACCCAGATATAGTCTTCAGTCCCGGGCAACACTGCAGAATAGTTTGGTATTCGCAGCACATCCATGTCAGTGATGTCGGCAAGCCGGGTAACCCCTATCTTTTTTGATAGCGGGATTACTTTTTCCAGAGTTTCCTGCGCAGGCTTGACTCTGGAAGTGCCGTTGACGGTCCACTTCTTTCTGCTCTGCAGCTCGATCAGGGACACTGGTTATAAAGCCCCCACCAAGTTCATATCAAGCTTACTGGCCGAAATATCGTTTATTTATCCTTCTTGCGGCTACCCATGCCATGGATACTCCTCAGGAGCTTGAATGGTACCTCCGTGACCACCTGTTCCGGCAGTCCGGCAAGGGAAGGACGCAATTTGAAAGGAACCTGATTGCCGCAGAGATGGTCAGCCTTTACCTGAGATACCGGGAGTACGATCCGCAGGATCTTTCAAGAAGCATGGATCCTGTGCTTGATAGACTCGTGTCTGTTCAAGTGCTCCGGCAAAATGGAAGCACACTGGAGATGGGAGGGCAGCTGGTCAGGATGCAGTGCTCCAAGTGCTTTTACATAAACTACCTTGTAGAAAAAGAGCAGAAGAGCTGCCAGCGCTGCGGAGTCTCAGAACTTCACGAATTCCCCAAGAAAAGGCAATAAACCAACTATTTTTAAGCTAGGTTTCCGATACCAATCCTGTTGCCAGCAAGCAGTGATGCGAAATTGCAGGAAATGTGCGACAAGGTTTTTGCCATCGATGAGGCCGTCAGATTCGCCGGCGTTCTAGACAAGATGGGTAAACTGTTGGCCGGCGGCATGCGTCCAGGCATCAAACCGCTGGAGTCGATAAGGGATATGGATCGCCTTTACGTTGAGATTGCGCTTAGAAACGCCATGCGCAGCGAATTTGACAAAGAGTTTGGCCGCACCGTTTACGCGTTCTCCGAAAGGGAGAAGATCAAGATCGCGGTATTTCCCATGCAAGATGGTCTTATCCTTCTTCTATCGCTGGAGCGTGACAAACCCCACGACAGGATAATAAGTAAGGTTCTAGAATTCGTAATCTGATGCCAAGACGGGCCAAACATGAGCGCGGCGATGAGGACCTGGTGCCGCCAAAAAAGATAACTGGAAAGGAGCTGACGGAGCTTGAAGAGCTGAGCGCTAGGCTTACCACGCTTGTGGAAATGCTGGACGAAAAGGGAGTTATCAACAAAAAAGAGTACGGCCGGTTGGTGGCCATGCGCCTGCACGAGATATCGAAAGCCGGCGCCATACAAGAGCTTGACGAGGAACTGTAGTCTTGCATACAACTAGGATTATCGCAGTCTCAGTTGCAGCCGGCATAATAGCCGGCCTGATTCTGGCCGCCTTTAATTCAACCGTGGCCAAACCGTACATCGTAAAGCTGGCAGACGATTATTCGACTTTTCTGGAGGTCACCGGCGAGCTGGATTTTGATGAGTATGAACAGAGCCTGCAGTCGCTGTATTTCTGGCAGACAGCCGGACCGATCATCATGGGTGGCGTTTCCGGCGGGGCATTTGCCGCAGTTTATGCCAAGTTTCGCACTTCAAAGCCGCTGATGACTGCCATGGTGATTGCGGGCGTTGCCTGGTTTTCATTGTACGCTATGCCTGCGGCCAAGTATCCTCCCAGTCTTGAAGCTCTCTTTGATCAGGAGGCTGCACGGTCGTACTATTCTCTTTATGCGTCTTACTCTGCTATTTCTGGACTTGCCGCCTTGGGGTCAGCAATAGTCTTTTCGAAAACCAAGAGGAAGAACTGGCCGTTTGGAGCGGCCGGGGTGTACCTGGCAATAGTTGCGGCGATGTACTTTGTGTTCCCGTCATATCCGGAGGTCGATTATGTAGATCTGCAACTTCTTGCTGGATGGAGGTCTGTCAGCGCGGCCGGGATGACGGCATTCTGGTTTTTGCTTGGCATCATTGCTGGAGTGATACTTGAATTTCTGGGACGAAAGGACACAAAAAAGGCGATACGACCAGACTAAGTATGTTTGTGCAAGTAAAAACTCTTGATAGTCGCATTTAGAAAAGGTTCTTTTCCGTCTGACACAGAAACAGACCCCACTTTTCCTTCCACTTGATGCTAATCATGTCGAATTGAATTCATGCATGCTAGCACATGAGCAAGTTGGAATTGTCATTTGATTTCTGTTTCAAATGATTGGGTATTGCCTCTCTCTCTTGATACAAATAACCGACTCAAATCAGCGGGGGCTTTCGTGTCCCGCAAGAAAAAACCGAGGAGCTCAAAGAGCTCCTCTACCGAATCTCCCCTTGTACCTCCTACCCCAGTTTGTTATGAAACGATCCATTTAAAGCTCAGCGAGTCTGCACTTGGATTTCCATATTCACTTATTTCCAGCGTGTGGCGGCCGGCTGGAAGACCCTGGATAGTGATCGGAGTGCCATCACAATATATAGGAAATGAGTCGATTGTGCATTCTAACTTTGTTGTATATTCGCCGGTGTAGTATCCAGTGATGGTGATTGTATCTGACTCTGTTACACCGTTATTGACAATTGAAATTTGGCTTCCATCCCTAGCTTCCAATGCACTTGCTATCTTGCCGTCGCTACTAGGGCCTGCACCAGAGTTAAAGTGCGCCAGTAGGCCCATGCTGGTCAAAGCAACCATTGCTATTGCAATAGCTGCCATCGGCATTGCGGACCTGTGTGCTGAAACTATGGGGAGTTCAAGGTCGTATACCGAGGATCTTTTTTTCCCCATGGTACTATATTGCAAAGCCTGTTAGATTATACCTGCTTAGTACATCGTTTAATTGATAGTTCACGCATCGGTTAAATCATAAATGGCTGTATGAAGTCGTTAATAATTATTTTAGTGTATACGGATTATTATAAAGGAATTGCAATTATTACTTCAGCTTTTTCAGTTACATATGGTGTGATTGCGTAAATCACTTTTCAGACTATCCTATTCTAGTCTCTTGCATTCGCGGATGTAGATATCGTAACGCCTCTTAAATTCGGGACCGAATGTTTCAATATAATTTCGCGCATTACGCGGCTCAGTAACTCTAGCAAGTAACGTTAGAAGATCTCTTACATCTCCATCCTGCGTTAATTTTTCGTTGACAATGACGGACAGTAAAAGGTTCAAAGAGCTGTGAAGACCAAGTATGTGAAGAGAATGCGCAAGATATAGCCTTGCATCTACATGATCTCCATCCAACGCCGCTAGACAAAAATCAAACAGCAAATAATTTACCGGGTACGCGCATCCTATCTCGCGTAATTGTTTGTACCTGTATTGATGGATTATTTCTTGCCAGCCTGCACTTCGACCCTCCACACCAAGATGTTCCCTGAGAAACATGCTGAAAAGCCTCACAATATCTCGAAAGCTGACCGAGTTTTTTGATATTCCTATGAGTCGTGCTGCACTTTCTTTTTCAAATGGGATCTGGGTATCAATGGACACGCCGTCCATGAATCTGCCATTGCTGGGAATGTCGTCAACTATCGGGATGCGTTCAAGCATTTTTCCCAATTCATCTAACAATTCGGGAAAGACAGAACCACTCATGTAAATGTCCAATGTTACATCAGCGATTGCTTGCTTATCTGTCTTCTTGCGCTAGGGTTAATCTGTTTTAAAGTGTCAGCTTTTTAACTTTGCAAGTGTTTTGTTGGTACATCATAATGACTACGAAGGTTAACGATGCTTTAGAAAGGGCAAAAAAAGTGCTGGAAAAAAACCGCGATAAAATAAGGAACAAGTATTCCGTTAAACAGATGGGAGTAGGTTACAAAATAGAAGGAGGCAAGATAACCGACAAGATTGCAATCATCTTTTATGTTGATAAGAAAATCCGCGAAGATAAACTAGCCTCAAAAGGAATCACACCCCTTCCTAAAGAAATAGAAGGCATACCAACCGATGTGGTGGAAATCTCTGGGGGGTTCAAGTTGAGAAAAGACGTAGAAAATAAGTAGACAAGATGCCATGAGTTTTGATCCTAAAAAACCTTATTATCCAGATCTATGGGATAGCTGGCAATGGCTTCCGAAAACGTACAGAAAATTTCTAAAATAATTAAAAAACACCGCGATCGTCTTGTTGTCCGCAACAGAGTCAAGCAGCTGGGAATCGGTTACAAAGTTACCGGAGGCAAAATTACAGAAACAGTAGGAATAGTGGCTTTTGTAACAAAGAAGCTAACCGATGAAGCTTTGCGGAACATGCAGGTAGAGCCAGTGGCCAAGGAGATCGATGGAGTTAGTACAGACATCATAGAAATTCCTGGTGGTTTCAAGCCAAGGGCGCCGGATGACGCAAGATACAGGCCCTTCCCTGGAGGTGTGGCCATGATCAATTACAGAACGCCAGCCACAGGAACCCTGGGCCTTGTGCTCAAAATACGCGGCATGAATTCCAAAAGGCTGTATGCTTTGACAAACAACCACGTGGGGGCAAACGAGGATGTGAAAGGTCTAGTTCCACCTGCTGCCAAAAAAGGTGACTACTGGATTCAACCTGGCGCCCACGGCGGCGGAACAGTGCCAGCTGACGTCATAGCAAAGCTATACCAGTGGAACAGGATAAAGCCCTCTGCACCGGGTGCTGTCAATTACTATGATGCCGCTGTTGGAGAGATAATCAAAAGCGAGCTTGCTAATGCCAAGCCTTACGAAATTATGGATATCGGTTCGGTAAAGGGGATAGAAGACATCAACCTAGGCGACACAGTCATGAAACGCGGGCGAACCACTCTAAAAACCATCGGACGGGTCGTAGCAGTAATGCAATCCGTAACCGTCGAGTACAGGGGTTATCCGTGCGATTTTGATGATCAGGTGTTGATAGTCGGGGAACCAGTAGCAAATCCCTTCTCACAACCCGGCGATTCAGGAAGCGTCGTCGTATCTGCCGATAAAGATCCTAAAACAGATGCATACAACGCAAAGGCGTTGCTGTTTGCAGGTGGAACATCGACGGACAATATCGATTTTACGGTAGCAAGCCCCATAAGGAGGATAGCTAGGGACTTTGGCCTACTGATCTGAGGAATAAGACAAAAATTATCATTTTTTAAGTTGCAGACAAGTAGAAAGTTGCTGGCTCTTCTGAGGGCAATAGAAGGACAAAACAAGTCATGTTTCTTGTAGTCTTGCAATCAATTATTCTGTCGGTTAGCCGGTGGGATCAAAGCGCAGTCATTGTAACACTATGGCAGTTTCTCTGGATGCTCGTTCCTTCTATGGGTTTCCATTTGCTCGACGGTATCGAACCCTTTCTTACAAATGTCGCAAGTCAGTCTCCTGTGCTTACGTCCAGTTAGATAATCCGCCAATCCCATGAGGTAGATAGTGATTCCCCACATGACGCCTTGATTACATATTACACTTCATAGTTTATAGACATTTGACGAATTGCATCGCCATACAAAGCTCCCTGACAGTTATGCAGTTATCCGAATATCAAAAGGCGGTGCAAATGTAAGCATACTTTCGTTAATTGGTCTAGTTCACGACTTTGGAATACGATTCTTCAAATTGCTATAAGCTTGTTTGCTAAATTATAAGGCGCCGGGAGAGGGATTTGAACCCTCGGGACCCTTACGGGTCACAAGCTAGCTGGACAGCTCGATTCCAGGCTTGCGCCCTACCGGGCTAGGCGACCCCGGCAACAAACTCCGTGTAAACACGTCTGTATATATTTCAAACATCGCCAAGTGCGAAAGATAAAATTGCGGTTCCTCGAGGCGGTAATTACTTTTGAGTGTCAAAGGAATATCGGAAAAATGCAAGAGCGGCAGTCACGTCGATTGCGACGATTGCCTATGCCAGTGTCATATACCTGGCACCATGGAAAACCTTGCAAGGAAAATAGCAATGCTTGACCGCAAACGCCCGGGAATCGGCGAGACTATCTAAAGCTCGTTGTCCTGCTCCAGTTTGTTCAGGTCGACCTTGGAAGGCACGTCTGCCGTATAACTGGCGTCCTGCGCGCCCTTGGATTTCCAGGCCTTGGGGTAGGTATCTGGTTTCATTATCAGGCGTTTCATGATAAAGGCCACACCCTTGTTGTTTTCCTCTATCTGCTGGCGGGTCATGGCGGCGCCGGCAAGGCCAATTATCTCGCCCTTTAAAGTGTAAACACCTACCAGCTCGCCAACCTGCAGGTCCTTTGGCACCGCTATCACGCCGGGCACTGCCAGCGGCGCCCCATGACAGAGCGCGTTAACTGCAGTGTCTCTAACGGTTACTGCGCGTATGCCCTCAAGGCAGGTCTCTATCGGCAGCACAAACCGGCGCAGCTTGCCGTCGTCGCCGGTTTCCTTGTAACGCTGGTAGGCATCAGCAAGATCGTGCAGTCTTACCAGTCCGTCCTTTTCTGACAGGTTGCTTACCCTGGTACGTCGCAGCTCGACCATGGTGGCGCCTGGGGAAAGAACCTCACCAACATCGTAGATCATCTTGCGTATGTACGTTCCTGCCTGGCAGAGGATCCGCATCAGGATAAGCCTGTCGTAATCTTCCATGTAGTCAAACTCATAGATTGTTCTTACACGCGTTGCGCGTTTGACTGAAGAGCGCTGCGGGGGCCTTTGGTATATCTCGCCGGTAAACTCCCTCATTACCCGCTTTACCCTCTCAGCGGGGGCGTGGGCATGCAGTCTTGCCAGGGCGTAGTATTCTTTGGGTCCCAAAAGCAGCACGGACAGGGCCTTTGTTGCTTCTCCAAGACCTATGGGCAGAAGGCCGGTTGCTCCCGGATCCAGGGTTCCACTGTGTCCGGCCTTGTCGATCTCAAGTATTCTTTTGACCCATGCCACAACCTCGTGGCTTGTGGGTCCTGCCGGTTTGTCCAGCAGGATCAATCCATACAAGAACAGCGATTCGACAGGCCTCTTATCCGGGTAGTGCCCGTACTTGTCGTCGGTGACATCATCGTCCACCTTTACCAAATCTTTGAACTGGGGAAAAGTCAACACTCTCAACCTGTATGGTACCTTACAATCATCTTTGATACTTCGATAAGGGCGTCAAGCTTGAGACAGTCGGTATTCAATGAATAGTCAAAAACGGAAAGATTTTCGCCAAACGTAAAACCATACAGGTTATAGTAGATCTTTTTGTTTTCCTCGTCTCTCATCTTCACTATTCTTTCGGCCTCTTCAAAGCTAATGTTATCGCGATTTGCCATCCTCTTTGCCCGGTTAGATTGGGACCCTTTTAACCAGAACTTGATTATCTTGCTGTCGTCCACCAGCCAGGGAAGAGTGTAGCTGGTAATCACCGCCGATTCTTTTCTCAGTATCTCTTCAAGCTTTTTGTCCACCAGTCTGTCAAAGCTTGGGTCTTTTTTCCTTTCTTCCATGAACAACTTTGCTTCAGGGGTGTCCCACCAGTCACTTCTTGAAGTGGAAGTGGCATAGCCCTTCTCTGAGGCAAGCATCTTTAGGATGTCGCCCCCGTTGTAAGGGGTCAGGTCAAACTCCTCGGCCAGACTGCTGGCTATCGTGGTCTTGCCTACTGCTGGCCATCCTGAAATAACTATACTGATCTGTTTTTTGGCCATTTTACATGCTGGGCATGGCAGTTTTTGTTATCTTGGCGATTATGCCGCTAAACCCAAATGATGTAAGCAGGAACCATCCCCACAGGTACACCTCGCCTGGCACAGTGCAGGCTCCCTTGGGCTGGCCGTTTTCATCCAGCTGAGAGTGATTTTGGACATCTTCATCGCTGCACATTATCCACGGGATAAATACTGGCGAGATGGAGACCACCTGGCCGAATATCGACGGAAATACGAATATCCAGATAAGAAATGATGGTATCATGTAAATGAACATTGGCCTCATCTGTTGCTGCTGCACTTCCATGGCCATCTTGTTGACGTAGGCTTGTTTCTTCTTCAGTTCCTCTATTCTGACCTTGTCGCCCTTCTTTACGGCATCGGTGTATTGCTTGCGCCATTCGTTTGTCTCCTTCATTATCTTGTTGGTTCTCTCTACATCCGTGGTCTTTTTTCTCAGCATCGCAAAGGCAAAGCTCATCCCCACGGAGATCAAAAGTGCCACTATGGTAGCAGAAACAAGATCCGGGAAAATGGGGTTCCTGGTGTATTGCGGAGTAAAAAACTGCAGGATTATGTTGTTAAAGTCGATCATTTTACTTCCCCTGTCAGTATTCTTGTTACTTGGGCTGCCGCTTCATCAACCTTGTTGTCTCCGTTGACAACCACGGAGAATGGGGCGCCGGTGATCACCGAACAAGCTGCAACCATTGTCTGGGAAATATCCAGTTCTTTCTGGACGGCCTCCACCGACAGAACGTCGCGCTGCCTGGTCTGGTCGGTCTTTCTGCGCTCCACGATCTGCTGCGGGTCTGCAGAAACCAGTATGAGGTTGGTAGGATTCATGATTGTAAGAAGCCTCATGGGAAGACCTGGGTAGTATCCCTCGTTCGTATTTATAAAGAGGTGGGTATCGACGATGACAACATCGTCATGCATCTCTGATATTCTTCTTGCGGCCGTCTCTTGCAGCTGTTTTTGTTTCTCCACCGGCAGCTTGCGCATCTCGTCTCGGTTTTGCAGACCAATTTTTTTTGCCTCTTCAAACATCAGGGTTCCAAAAACAACCGTTGTTGTCTTGCGGATCTTGGCAAGCATCTCGGCAGCACGGGTTATGACCGTAGTCTTGCCCACGCCGGGGATTCCAATTATGATGGCGCGTTTATTTTCTGCCAAGTAGAGCCGCCAGTTTGGGCATGTACGTGTCAACCTGTTCTTTGACCAGTGTCTGGTAGTAGCTTACCATGATGTTGACCATGAGCAGAATGCCTGTTCCCGACCCAAAGACGTTCAGAACATCGGATAGCGATGCCAAAAGGCCTATGATTACACCGCTGATGATGGTGAGCGCGGGTATGTACCTGTTGAGCAGGGATTCTACGGAGCCTTCCGATCTTCTGAAACCTGGCACCTGAACGTCTGCATCAAGCAGGTTTCTTGCAGCTGTCTTTGCAGAAAGGCCGCCTAGTTCTACCCACAGTCTTGAGAAGACGGTGACTATTGCGGTGAAGAATATCACGTATACTACAGCTCTTACGGGGTCTGCCGCCACAGCTTCAAGGCTTCTTGGCGATGTGATGTAATACAGCACTCCGCCTGTTGGGGTCTGGGATTGCCCTGGATCGAATTGAGCCAGCCAGTTAAAAGCCAGGTTCTGGTTGTTGGGGTTGTAGTTGGCCCAGAGCATCTGTCCCATAAAGATCGCATTGGCCAGCAGGGCTGAAGCCAAGATGACCGGGATAACTGACGTGTACAGTAATTTGATGGGATAGACTGCTGTAAATCCTCTGTATTTCGTAGAAACGATGGGTATGTCGACGTGTATTCCCTCGATGTATACAAGTATGAGTATGACTCCAACGGTCAGCGAGAGTGCAAACAGGCTTGGAAGCTGACCTGACCTAAAGAACGCGTCGGCGCCATGGCCGTCAATGGTTGCTTGGATGCTAAACGGTAGGATGCCTATGGGCCCATCGCCTGCGGGGAGTGGGCTGAATACACTCCACAGTATTGTCTGGGCAATGCCTGCCATGATGAAAAGGCTTAGACCTGAACCCACACCCCAGCCCTTTTGAACAAGCTCGTCTAGGAGCATGACTATGACGCTTGCTCCTATAAGCTGCGCAATAACTATGGGGATTATTTGCGGGCCTGCAACCAGCGGTCCGTAAACGCTCACACCGTAAAGCGCACCTTCGGCGACTATGACGATTATCGTTACTATCTTGGTCGCAGACGTGAACAGCGACCTGTCATCAGGATTCTTGAAATCAAGACGTATGAGATCTGAGCCCTTCAACAGCTGCATGAGCAGACCTGCCGTGACTATGGGGCCAATTCCAAGCTCCATGAGAGTGCCTTGCTGTGCTGCAAAGATAACCCTGGCAAATGCCAGAAAGTCAAACCTCGGATCGTCTGTAACACCGTATAATGGGATCTGACCCATTATCAGGTAGACTAAGAGCGCGATGCCGGTCCACGCAAACTTTTCGGTGAGGGAGATCTTTTTCTTTGGTTTAGGAACCTGCGGAACGTACCCAGAAGCTGCTCTGATGGCGCGCCTTAGGACGCTCTCATTCGACGTCGTGTTCATCCGAAATAACCTCGCCACCTGCGGCCGCGATCTTGGCCTTGGCGTTTTCCGATATCTTGGCTACTTTAATAGTATAGGCGCCGCTGATCTTGCCACCGCCAAGCAGTTTGTCATAGCCCAAAACGGTGAGGTCCAAAACTACTTTGCCGCTTTCATCGGCCTTTCCGTGCTTGGCAAAGACCGAGTCGAGGTCTCTTATATTGAGCCACCTGTTCACGATGTTACGGTTAAACGAATTAAACGGATCGTGGCCAAAGTGATCGGGTTCTTCTATTACTGTTCTTATCCAAAAGTGCTTGTGCTTTCCAGCACCACCAATCCCTCCTCTTCCGCCTGCCTGCCTGTGCTGGCCTACTTGACCCCAGCCGCAGTACCTACTTCCACGTTGCCTTCTGCTTTTCCTAAATCTGGTCGCCATAATTCTCACTGTTATGCTGGAATTGATTCACGTTTGCGGACACCTTAATTAAGTCTTACTAGAGCATCCTTTTCACGATCTCGGCCAGCTCTTTGTCGTCGCCGAGCACTCCTTCCTGCGAGTACTGTGTCTTTGTTCTTCTCTTAAAGCCTCCCTTTGGTGGGCTAAGCGCAAACCATGGTTTGATGCTCTCAAGTTTTGATAAAGCAACTTTGTTGTCTGCTATCGCTGTCGCCAAGTCGTCGACACTTGCATATTCTTTGGGAAGATCTTCCTTTGTCAGGGGTTTGTAACCGGCCTTTCTGCCTCTCTTTTCAAGCAGCTCTTTTACGACGGCCGCGTCTGCCTTGGTCCATGCTACTACCTCTTTGACCTTTCTTAGCATTCCCAGATTCTCTGGAGTTTCGGGAACTATTGTTGCACGGAAACGCCTGTCAAGGTTCAGGTTGTCCAGTGTGGTCTTGGCCCACTGCGGAATGTTAACTGTCCCTTTTATTCTGACTACGAGATATGCCATAACCATCAACCTACACTGTACGTACTCCGCAGCGCGTTAAAGATCGCCTTGGTGGTGGACGACATGGTGTTGGTGGAGCCAAAAGTCTTTGTCCAGGCGTCCTTTAGACCTGCCAGCTTGAGCAGACTCCTAATGTTTTCTCCGGCCACCAGTCCTAGACCCCTTGGACCTGGCAGGATCTCGATGGTAACGCTGCCGCCCTTTCCACTGACTTTGAAAGGCACGGAGTGGTGCTGACTGCATCTGCACTCCCAGCTGCCACAGCCCAGCTTTACCGGGATAACGTTAAGGTAAGCAGCATTGGTGGCCTTGTCAATTGCAAGACGCATTTGGGAGGCCTTGCCCTTTCCTATGCCAAACCAGCCGGCCTCGTTTCCGACGGCCACCACGGCGTTAAACCGTGTCATCTCTCCTGCGTCGGTCTGCTTTTGCACAATGCCGACGTGGACAACCTGGCTCTTGATGTCCGGAAGTAGGTGCTTTACTATTTCCGACTCTTGTATTCTAAGACCGTTTTCGTAGATCTGTTCTATCGAGTTAATCTTGCCGCTTAGGACCATCTGACCAAGCGTGGTACGCGGCTTCCATTCTACCTGTTGCTGACCCATACTCATTTCTTCTTGCCTCCTTTCTCACTCTTTTCCTTTGATTCCTTCTTTGGTGCCTTTTCTTTTGCACCTTTATCTTTTTCCTTTTCCTTGGGCGCCTTCTTTGCAAAGGGCTTGCCGGATATCTTTTGAGCTATCTCTTCAAAGTGTGACGGGTAGTCTTCTGGCTTCAGGCCGTTCTTCAGAAGCGCAGAGAACCTTGAATTGTATTTCTCCTGATCCTCCTTGAGAGCAGCGGCATAATCGGCAATGTGCTTGCCGGTTATCCTGTCGTCTTCTGGGAGGGATTCTTCAGAAACCGGTATGTTGACGCCTGCATTAACAAGACCTCTGATGCATGCGGCTACTCTGCTGGTGAACTTGTACATGCCCAGATAAATCACGGCCTTGGGCGCGCCTTTTTCAAGAACCTTCTTGCCAAGAAGAAGGCCTGTCAAATAACATGCCGGCAGATTGTTGAGCGCGCCTTTCCATCCGTGCTTGACAAGCTCCCTGCTATGGGCAGAGGCGATGACGACATCGCCGGTGGGAGTTGGCTTGAGCAACTGCACGAAAATATTCTGATCGGTAACCTTGATGGTCACAAATGAGTGCCTGCCAATGAGGACGGCAGCCCTTCTACGATAATTGGTCTTGTCTGATCTAATTCTCTTTAGAGTACGAACAAAAGTCAACAAATATCACCATTGATTCCATTAACGATTGGAGTGCAAAAAATGAAAAGCCCTTATAAACGTTGACAGGGTCCTCACTTGCCTCTCTGCGCCCTTCTTGCAATAGAAGCGGCGAACGCTCCGGCGCCTACGCCGTTGTCGATATTGACCACTGCAAGGCCAAGAGTGCAGCTCTGTAGCATTGAAGCAAGGGCCGCAACACCATTGGAGCCAAAGCCGTAGCCCACCGACGTTGGAACGCCTATGACCGGGACGTTGACCATCGACGTGACAACCGAGGCCAGCGCGCCTTCCATGCCTGCAACTACCACTATCGCGCCTACTTTTTCCGCCATCAGTTGCTTTAATACCGGAAATATCCTGTGTATGCCTGCAACTCCTATGTCATAGCTGGTGATGACCTGGCAGCCCATGGCTTGTGCAACCAATCTGGCTTCCTCTGCAACGCCGATGTCGGAGGTTCCAGCGGCCACTATGCCTATCTTGCCTGCCTTTCTATTTTTGGCTGGTCCGTTTGATACAAGTATTGTCGTGCTGTTCTTGCCGACCTCTACATCAAAGCCGTCTTTTTCTAGGTTCTTGACGATTCTGGGAAGGTCGCGCTTTTTTATCCTGCTCACCACTGCCCGGCCGTTTCTTTTGACGACTGCCACAGCTATGCTGTAAATGTCCTTGTACTCCTTGTGCTCAGCATAGATTATCTCCGGCAGGCCCTTCCTCCTCTCCCTGCCCACATCCAGCTTGGCGATGCCCTCGACATGCTCGACGGCGTGGATGGAGATCTCTTTTTCTACCTCCTCAATGGTGAGGGCGCCACGTGCAAACCTGTCAAGGATAGTACGAAGATCCATCGTTTAAAAATCATTAAAGAAAAGAGGATAAAAGGTTTGGTCTAAGCTGGAAGGGCCTTGATGGCCTCTTGTACGCTTGCGACTCCCTTGTTGAAGACGTCCTGCTCAAAGCTATCAAGCTTGAGCTCGATCACCTTCTCAACCCCGCCGGCACCGATCACGGCTGGAACACCGATGCAGATATCCGACACGCCGTACTCTCCTTCCAAATAGGCAGAGACCGGAATCACCGTCTTTTTGTCCTTGACCATCGATTCGATCATGGTGGCCACGGCATTGCCAGGGGCGTATACCGTCGCGCCCTTTAACGCGATTACCTCGGCAGCCACCTTTCTTGTCTTTTCAAAGATCTCCATGGATTTTTCCTTGGAGATAAAGTCATGAAGAGGAATGCCTCCAACCGAAGAATATCTGGTGAGAGGAAGCATATTCTCGCCATGCTCGCTTATCACCATGGCTTGAATGGAGTCACGAGACACGCCGGTTGCTTCCTGAATGAAGCTCTTGAACCTGGAAAGATCGAGCATGCCACCCATTCCCATGACCTTGTTCTTCGTTGTGCCCATGGTTTTCAGTGTAAGGTATGTCATCGGATCCAGTGGGTTGGTGACAACAATTATCGTGGCATCCTTGGCGTACGTGGCTATCTTTGAAGCAACGTCCTTGACTATCCCTGCGTTGGTCTTCAAAAGATCCATTCTAGTCATGCCCGGCTTTCTTCCGACGCCGGCCACAAGAACAATGTAGTCGGAGCCGCGCATGTCCTCATAGTTGTTTGAGCCTCTAGCTATGGAGTCAGAACCCCGCTCTGAAAGCTGGTGGTTGATGTCCATGGCCTCGCCCTGTGGAAGGCCCTGAACAATGTCCAGAAGAAGCAGGTCGTCAAGCTCCCTCAGACCGCAATTGAGTGCAGCAGAAGCGCCAACTTTGCCAGATCCAATTATGGTTATGGTCATTTGGACATGCTAGAACGCGGGATTATTTATAAACCTACAAATGGAATCATCTTTAAATTAAGCACCGGACTTGAATCAATCGGATGTCTAAAAAAAGGGACGACAGCTATTTTGCAGCAGAGCGCAGAAAGAAGAAGAAAACAATGATGATTGCCATCCCGGTTGGGATTGCAGTTGTAATAGCCGCCGTTGCCGCGTCACTCTCGTACCAGCAGGTTAACCCCTACGGGCCGGTCGGCTCGGCACATGTACACGCTGTCTTTGCCATCAAGCTGAACGGGCAGGCCATCGACTTTTCACAGCAAAAGTATCAGGTAAAGTCCAACCTCATACACGTTGAAAACATGGATGGGACAACGCTGCACAGGCACGCCACGGCGGTTCCCTTCGGAGAGTTTCTAAAATCAGTAAAAATGGATATCAGCAACGGCTGCTTTACCAACGATGACGGCACAAAATTCTGCAACGATGGCGACAAGACATTAAAGCTCTACGTGAACGGCCAGCAGGTTGATTCGATAACCGATTACGTGGTAAACGACAACGATCATCTGCTTGTGCTTTATGGCAATGAAAACAGCGAACAAATACAGCAAGAACTGGCCGCACTGCAGAATACTCCTATCAGGAAGTAAACGTGATATAAACGGCCAGCTGATATTTTCTCATTCATGGCAAAGATCGCAGTGATTGACTGCCAGGTAGCTGGAATATCTGGCGACATGTTACTGTCCAGCCTAGTGGATGCCGGTGCAGACAAAAAGAAGGTGACAGACGCGATCTTTGCCTGCGAGAATTTTCTGCCGCAAAGCAAGATAGGCAAGGCAACCTTTGAAAAGGTGGTAATCCACGGCTTTAGCGCAACCCGGCTTCAGTTAACGTGCAGGGACCAGGTACACGAACGGAAGGGCGCCGAGATGTTGCACGCCCTTACAAGATGCTGCGATTCGCTTGACCTTGAGCAGAAAGCGAAAACCTTTGCGCTTGAATCTTTGAAGACCATAATATCTGCTGAAGCTGAAATTCATGGCGAAGATTTTGGCCGCGTCCACCTGCATGAGGCGTCCAGCATAGACACGCTGGCTGATCTGGTAGGGTGCGCAACAGGCCTGCAGGAGCTAGGACTGTTTGATGCCAAGGTGTCTTGCACTTCAGTAGCCGTGGGCGAGGGAGTAACAACCTTTTCCCACGGAACGGTTCCCAATCCTGCAGACGCCGTCCTTCGCATTTTGAAAGGCAAGAAATTCATACTGGCCGGCGGACAGGCCGACGACGAGCTTACCACTCCGACAGGCGCAGCAATGCTTACCAATCTTGCTGCCGGAAGTGTCAATTACTATCCAGCAATAATGCCAGAGAAAATAGGCTATGGCGCCGGACAAAAGGAATTCAAAAACTTTGCCAATGTCACGCGACTTTTGATAGGGGATTCTCCAACTGAAGCAGAAAAGGACACGGTCTGCCTTGTTGAAACGAACGTAGACGACGTTTCAGGGGAGGTCATGGGCAGCCTGATCGAGAGGCTTGCAGATGCCGGAGCAAAGGACGTAACCGTGATCCCTGGAATCACCAAAAAAAATCGCCCCACGTATCTGGTCAGAGTGGTGTCTGATAACGCTCTGCTCAACGACACGCTTGAGATCCTGTTTGCAGAGTCTGGCACTCTTGGAGTCAGGGTGCAAAGCGTAGAGCGGTTTGTGCTTCCGCGGACCGTATTGACGGTGCCTGTCAGCATCGCCGGCAACAATTTTAACGTGCACGTCAAGGTGGTCAAAAACTCTCAGGACCAAGTCATCAGCTTCAAACCCGAGTTTGAGGATATCAAAATAATAGCGGCGAGGATCCAAATACCTGTCAGACGTGTCATGGAATTGGTCTCCGTGCAGATTGCCCAAAAGACGGGAGGCATGCAACCATGAATAGCTATGAAAGGCTCGTTGAATGGTTCAGGACAAACGGCGACAGGGCAATAGTTGCACTTTCCGGCGGCGTGGACAGCGCGGTTGTGGCCCTGGCGGCAAAGGCGGCTCTTGGAAACGGAGCGATGGCAGTCACCGCGGACTACAAGACTCTGGCCCAAGAAGAGCTTGCAACGGCCAGACAGGTTGCCAAGGAGATCGGCATACAACACACCGTCATCGAATACGACGAGCTAAAGAATTCTGATTTTGTCAGAAACGACGACCTGCGTTGCTACCATTGCCGGACAGAGCTGGGCCAGCACCTGGCAGAGCAGGCCAGCCGGTTTGGCATCAAGCTGATTGCAGACGGAACCAATGTGGACGACCTTTCAGACTACAGACCGGGAATAAGGGCGCTCCGGGAAAACGGTGTCAAAAGCCCGATGGTGGAGCTGGGCATGGGCAAAGCAGAGATACGCGGCATTGCCAAAAGGTTCGGCCTTTCTATATACGACAGGCCCTCCAACGCGTGCCTTGCTTCAAGAATACCGCGGGGAGATGAAGTTACGTATGAAAAACTACGCAGGATAGAGAGCTCCGAGATAGCAGTCAAGTCGGTCTTTGGCGTCCGTCAGGTCCGAGTCAGGGATCATGGTGACGTAGCCAGAGTCGAGGTTGGAAGAGACGAGCTGTCAAAGATGTTTGACGTCGGAAAACTGGCACTGCTTGACTCCAAGCTCAAAGAGTTGGGCTTCAAGTTCGTGGCCGTTGATGCAGCCGGTTACAGGACAGGAAGCCTTGTGATGGTGGATGACAAGCATGCCATCTGATCGGATATACCTTGACAACGCCGCCTCCACGCCGGTGGCCGATGAAGTCATACAGGAAATGCTGCCATTCCTAAAGCAGCAGTACGGAAATCCGTCTTCCATACACTATTACGGCCGGGAAACAACGCGTGCCCTGCAGTCGGCGCGAAAGCAGGTTGCAAGCCTGATAGGCGCCAAGCCAAACGAGATCATCTTTACATCCGGCGGAACGGAAGCAGACAACCTTGCCATCAAGGGTACCATGCAGTACAAGCCATCGGCGCGCATGCATATGGTAACCAGTAGCATTGAACATGATGCGGTGCTGGAACCCTGCAGAAGCCTTGAGGAGGCCGGCTACAAGGTGACTTACCTTCCCGTCACCAGTGATGGGATGATCAGACCTTCCGATCTGAAGGACGCGGTAACGCCCGACACAAAGCTTGTAAGCATCATGTATGCAAACAACGAGGTTGGCACCATCCAGCCGATAAAGGAGCTTGCCGCAATAGCCCATGAGCATGGGACCGTATTCCATACCGACGCGGTGCAGGCTGTCGGCAAGGTGCCCATAGACGTCAAGGAGTTGGGCGTTGACCTGCTGTCAATTTCATCGCACAAGATCAACGGCCCCAAGGGGGTAGGCGCCCTGTATGTAAGACAGGGCTTCAAGATTGACCCGATAATCCACGGCGGCGGCCAAGAATCGCTGCTTCGGTCGGGAACGGAAAACGTGCACAGCATAGTTGGGTTTGGCAAGGCCTGCGAGATTGCTGGCAAGAGGCTGCCAGTGTACCAGCAGCAAGTTTCAAAGCTTCGCGACTATCTTGTAAAGCGCGTCCAGGAAAAGATCCCGCACTGCCGGCTCAACGGTTCTGCTACAGACAGAATCCCTAACAATGCGCATTTTACCTTCTTTGGTGTAAACGGCGAGGACCTGATAATCAAGCTGGATGAAAACGGCATTGCAGCCTCAACAGGCTCGGCATGCTCTGTCAAGAAGCAAAAGCCGTCCCATGTGCTCAAGGCCATGGGTTTTTCATACGAAGAGATAACCGGATCACTCAGGCTCAGCCTAGGCATGCAGAACACCGCAGAAGAGGTGGACCATGCAGTAGAGGTGCTGGCGCAGGTAGTGCAGGAGCTCCGCTCGCTGTCGCCGTTCAAGTCCAGATACTCATAGTCGAAAATCTTTTTTATGACAACTCTGATGGTCTTGTAGGTATGGCTAAATCTACAAGTTCAGTTCCAAGAATAGGGCAGAAGGCTCCTGATTTTGAACTGCCGGATCCTGACATGAAGATGCACAAGCTAAGTGACTATCGCGGCAAAAAGACGATCCTTGCGTTCTTTCCTGCTGCAGAATCTCCCGTCTGCACGGCCGAAATGTGCGCACTGCGTGACTCCATAGATGAACTCAAGGACTACGGGGCAAATGTCATAGGAATATCCGTAGACGGGCCGTTTGCCAACAAGTTCTTCACCCAGAATCGTCATCTCAACTTCCCGGTTTTGAGCGATTACAACCGCAAGGTGATCAAAAAATACGGCATTGTCTTGAAGAACCTGGCCTCGCTGAAGGACTACAACGCCGCCAAACGGGCAGTCTTTATTCTGGACGAAAACGGCAAGGTGCGCTACCGCTGGGTCTCTGACAATCCCTTGGTAGAGCCAAACTACGGCGAGATTAAGGACTTTTTAAAGAAGAACTAAAAAAGGGATTGGCGAAATGCCAGTCCTTTCTGAATTTATTCAATGACTGCCAGCACATCGTTTCTTGCAACACTGGCGCCCTGCTTTACCTTTATGTCTTTGACGTTTCCATCCTTGTGGGCCTTGACGGCTACCTGCATCTTCATGGATTCAAGCACCATTACAACATCGCCCTTCTTGACAGCAGCGCCCGGCTGTGCAGTGATGTTTACCACCCTGCCAGGTATCTGGCTTGTAAGGTTTCGATCACCGCCGCCTGTGTCTCCCAGCGCGGAGGCCTTTTCCAGCACCTCTGTCAGCTTGGAATGCTTTCTGACCGTCAGCGGCTGGCCATCTATCATCAGCTTTACCTCTGCGCTGCCTGACTGCATCACCTTTGCGTGGTGGAATGAATTATCCAGTATGAATTCAAACTCGTTGGTGCCGGTCTTGAGCAGCCTTATAGTGTGCATCTTGTCTCCTATCTTGACTAGAATGGAGTTGTTCTCCGTTGTGCGAAGCACTTCGCCGTCCAACATCTGTGCAAGATCGCCGACTTTGAATTCCATTTACATGGTCACCCTGCTTTTCCATCTTGATTTCTGGACCACACTCTGCGGAGCGGCTCCCTTCTTGACCAGCTCTGAGTGGAGAAGCACTGCAGCAACTGCGGCCTTGGCCTTGCTATTGACCTGGTTCTTGACGTCCTCGTTCATCTTGTCAAATACCTTGAAGCGATCGAGGTAATCGGTCGAAAGCTCGCCTTTGATAAAGTTGGGCTCGTCCATTATTGTCTTGTACAGTGGTATTGTGGTGTTGATGCCTTCAATAACAAATTCATCCAGTGCATTGCGCATCCTGACCCTGGCCTCCTCAAAGTTCCTTCCCCATGTCAAAAGCTTGGCTGTCAGCGAGTCATAGTAGCCAGAGACCGTGCATCCTGGATAGAGGTACGTCTCGACCCTTATTCCCGGGCCGTATGGGAGGTTGCAGTACGGGACCGGGCCAACCGAAGGCGCAAAGTCGTAGAACGGGTCTTCTGCATTGATTCTGCATTCAATGGCACAGCCGTTCATCCTCAAGTCTTCCTGCTTGAATGGAATCTCTTCTCCTTGGGCTACCGCGATTTGAAGCTTGACTAGATCCTGCCCCGTAACAAGCTCTGTGACCGGATGCTCCACCTGCAGTCTTGAGTTGATCTCGATAAAGTAAAAGTTGCCTTCCGGGTCTCGCAGGAATTCAGCAGTGCCTGCATTGTGGTAGTTGACTGCATCTGCAGCCCTTACAGCAATCTCGCCTATTCTCTCCCTGGTCTTTTGATCGACCACCGGAGACGGCGACATTTCAATAAGCTTCTGGTGACGCCTCTGAATGGAGCATTCTCTTTCAAACAGGTGCCTTCCGTTACCATGGGTGTCTCTGAGCAGCTGGAACTCGATGTGTCTGATCCTTTGCAGGTATTTCTCGACAAACAGGGCTGCCTTGCCAAAAGCTGCCCTTGATTCAGCGGAGGCCATCTCAAATTCCTGGCGCAGCTGCTTTTCGTCCTTGCAGAGTCTAATACCGCGTCCTCCGCCACCAAATGCTGACTTGAGCATGACTGGATATCCTGCCTCGTGGGCAATGTCTGCGGCCTTTTCCACATCGTCGATGACGCTATCGCTACCAGGAACAGTGGGCACCTTGGCTTTCTTCATGACTGCCTTGCACTTCATCTTGTCCCCGGTTATCTCCATGGTCTTGGCAGATGGGCCGATGAATATGATGCCGTTCTTCTCGCACATTTCTGAAAAGTTCTCGTTTTCAGACAGGAAGCCGTAACCTGGATGGATGGCATCTGCACCTGCCGCCTTGGCAGTTTCCATTATCTTGGTCATGTTAAGGTAGCTTTGAGATGGCGCTGCAGCACCAATATGGTAGGCTTCGTCTGCGCGCTTGACATGAACAGCCCTGACGTCTTCATCGGAATACACCGCGATTGACCTGATGCCTGTCTCCTTGCAGGCACGTATCACCCTGAGGGCAATTTCGCCCCTGTTTGCAATCAGGATGCTAGAGATTTTTTTTGCCATTCTTCCCACCCTCTAAAGGTTGATGTTGCCGTGCTTTTTCCACGGTCTTGCTTCCTTTTTGTTGGCCAGTGCTTCCAAGGCGCGGATTATCATGGGTCTTGTCTCCATAGGGTCGATTACCAGATCGATGATGCCCTTTTCTGCTGCAAGATAGGGGTTGGCAAACTTGTCGCGGTAGTCCTTTGCCAGCTTTTTCTTTGTGACAGCAGCATCCGGGGCATTCTTCAGGTCCTTTCTGTGGATGATTGTGACAGCAGCTTCAGGTCCCAGCACCGCTATTTCGGCGCTTGGCCATGCAAGGTTGACGTCTGCGCGCAGGTTCTTGCTTCCCATGGCGATGTACGCGCCGCCATACGCCTTGCCTATGATGCAGGTTATCTTTGGAACCGTGGCTTCGCAGTATGCAAACAGCAGCTTGCTTCCGTGCCTGATGATGCCGTTGTGCTCCTGGTCAGTTCCAGGCAGGTAGCCGGGCGTATCCACCAAAGTTACAATGGGGATGTTGAAGGCATCGCAGAACCTGATGAATCTTGCAGCTTTGTTCGACGAGTTGATGTCCAGCGCGCCGGCCAGGTACATGGGCTGGTTTGCCACTAATCCCACTGTCCTGCCGCCCATCCTGGCAAAGCCCACCATTACGTTTTCAGCATACACCTCGTGCACTTCAAAGAATTCGCCGTTGTCGACTATGGATCTGATGATCTCCTTCATGTCGTACTGCTGGTACGGGTTTTCAGGTAGTATGTTTATCAGGTTGGCATCCACCCTGTTGGGATCGTCGTTTGTCTCAACCACGGGCGGATCCTCGGCATTGTTCTGCGGAAGGAAGGAGAGGAGTTTCTTTATCTTGTCAAAGCAATCGTACTCGTTTTTAGCGACAAAGTGCGCCACACCAGACTTGGTCCCGTGTGCTCTGGCGCCGCCAAGCTCGTCAAAGGAGACTTCCTGGCTTAGCACCTCTTTTACTACCTCCGGGCCTGTTACGAACATCTGGCCAATGTTCTCGACCATTATTGTAAAGTCAGTCATGGCCGGCGAGTACACGGCACCTCCGGCACAGGGGCCTATACCGGCCGTTATCTGTGGGATTACGCCCGACGCCATGGTGTTGCGGAAGAAGATGTCTCCGTACCCGTCAAGGCTACTGACGCCTTCCTGAATTCTGGCACCACCGGAGTCGATTATACCGATGATGGGGCAGCCTACCTTCATGGCCTGATCCATGGCCTTGACTATCTTTTTGCCTGTCATCTCGCCCAATGAACCGCCAAGCACGGTAAAATCATAAGAGAAGACAAAGACCTGTCGCCCGCTTACGGTGCCAAAGCCTGTCACAACACCGTCGCCGTAAAACTTTGACAGAGATGGGTCATCGCCTCTATGTGTTACGTATTTGTCAATCTCTACAAAACTTCCTTCATCAAGCAAAAGGGCAATCCTTTCACGCGCCGTCAGCTTACCTTTACTATGTTGAGCCTCGATCCTTTCTTGACCGCCGCCGCTTTCGGCGGATTTTTTCATCGAAGCCAGCCGCTTTACTTTTTCTTCATGCATGGAGATACGATCAATTTATGCCAGCATGTAGATATATAAATTCATTACACGCTATTGTGCTGATAACTTTCGTTCGATGATTATTCCCTAAGACCGTGCCTTCCGCCCTGAGCTCGACGAAAGACGTTCATGCCAAGGTTGTAATTCTCAAACATGTTTTCAAGGGCCTCGATCTCCAAGGAAAGCTGTGCAATCTTGCCCCTGTTTTCATCCGGTTTCTGCTTCAGTTCTTCAAGCTTGGCCCTCTTTTCAGACAAAAGCTGGCCAACATTGTGCTCGTATTCACTGGACATGTGATTAGTAACGGTCAGGCTGATTCAAATTTTAACTTTTGCTATCTTGCTCAGAAACGCGGCCTGGTAGTTCTCATAAGCTTTTTTGTCTGACAGACAGCTTTCGCATATGCATGCCTGCGAGACCAGTTCCCTGTTGCAATCCTGCTCATAACTACACTGCGCACATCCCGCAGTCTTGCCGCATATAAAGCACTTGAGCTCCAACACAGCTGCGTCTTTCTGCGGTTGCGTCTGACAGCTGACATGCTTTATGGCTTTTGAGGCTCTGGACCACAGCGCATATTCGCCGGGCTGGATATCCTTGCCGCACGTCGCGCATTTGCCCCTGTACTTTACCAAAAGCCTGATCCAGTGATCTTCGCTCATTTCTTTGCACCGCCCTTGGCTCTGTCTATCTCTTTGGCCAGAGGCTCCGCCATCGACTCTTCAAAATTAGCCGCAAACTCGGTAGGGTCCGTTCCGCTGGTTATCATGGCCTGAACGAGGTAGGGCAGAAAGAACGTCCCACATGTCCTCCTTGATATGTGGGCTGCCGGAGCGATTAAAGACGCAAGTTTTCTTGTGGTCTGTGAACGCGCGAATACCGGACCCATCACTGGCCACGGCATGGAGTACTGGCTGTACCTTATGTCCTTGCCCTTGGATGGGTCATACAGGCCATAAGCCAGCATGCTGCCGACGTACCGAAGTAAACTCCATCGCCGCTGGCGGCTGACTCTGCCCACGACGACATCTACCTTTGACAGCACGTCCAGCATATCGGCCATGCTGTTGTGGTCTATGCGGGATGAAACTATTGTGGAGAACAGGGCGGCCATCATGTCCTTCCTTCTTTCTTCGGGCGAGACCATGCCAAATCTTGGGTCCGGGTAAGACGAGTCTGCCTTTGAAAGGACAGTTGCCGCCTCGGCCTTGCTTTTTGCGGCAAAATACCCGTTTATGGCATCTGCGATGTCGATTTCTACAGTATCCTTACCAGTAGCGGCATAGCCGGCCGCAGCGGACTGCGCGCTGTTAAGCAGGATCCTGATATCGCCTCTGCTGTTAATTATCAGGGCTATCTTGTCTCCGGGGCCAATGTTCTTCCCCTCAGCACTTAAAACGTGATCAAGAAACATCAAAAGCAGCCTTGGAGGAACCGGGCTGAACTCGATGGTTTTGCAGACCTTGGCAAGCTCCTTTATCTTGACGGATTTCGAATTAGCCGCCATTATCACCGGCACCGTGGGCTCTTTCATCAGATCGACAAGGGCGTCAAGTCCACCTGTGTCCTCCCTGCCGGATATACCGTCCACTTCATCCAAAAAGATCATCATCTTTCTTCCAAAGATGCTCCTGTTATTCAGGACGGGGATTATCCTTGCTTCAAGACTTTCGCGGTTTCTGGTGTCGCTGGCGTTTGTCTCCACCAGATCGTAGTCAAACTGATTGGCCAAGGCATGAACCATGGTGGTCTTGCCGGTGCCCGGCGGGCCGACAAGAAGCAGGGGCTTGGTCCCGCTGACCCATCCAGATAGCCATTTTACAACTGCCAGCCGGGCTTCTTCATTTCCTACCATCTGCTCTATCTTTTTTGGCCTGTATAGTTCAGACCACATCAGAGCAGACGACATTTACCTCACCGTCGCTTCCATCTTTTTCTGGAAATCAGCAAAGGGCGCGCGTTTTACCAGCTCGCTGTACCAATACTGGTTGTAATGCCTTACAGTCAAAAATAGGAACTCCAAGAACGGCTTCAGCTTGAATTCTTCTGGCAGCATTTCCAAGGCGATCTTGGCCTCTTCCAGGTACAGCTCGCTTTTTGCCATAGTCAGGTCAAAGCCGCGTCTAACATCGCCTGTATTCAGGGTAAAGTACAGCGGCCACGACGGGATCTTGATCGAACCGTTCTTTATCGCGTCCTCTATCTCGTTGCCGCAGCCCACACACTCGCCGGCTTTGGCCATACCAAGATGGAATATGTCAGAAAGCGGCCTTCGGTTGAGGGCCATGTTCCTCCCGGCAGTGCCCATCACCGCGCGGTATTTCTTGTAGCATTCATTCATGTTCTCGTCGTTTATTGACGCTGGCCGCATCTTCAGTTTGACATCGATGTACTGGCCGATTCTGGCGTCCTTAAAACCGTCCTCAAACGCCTTTATCACGGCGTCTCCTCCCTGCGAGATTTTCTGCCTCGCTATGGCAAGGATGTACGGATTCATGAACTTGTAGTCCTCAAGATACTCTAGGTCTTCGTCCTTGTCCACTATCCTGTCCATGGGCTCGCTGAGGTCGATGGCGATAATGTGGCCATCTATGACTGCTTCCCTCTTTTCCTGAGGTGCACCATCTCCAAAGTATTCCGCGGCACCGTCGTAAAGCGCATCGAAAACCGGAAAAGTCATCTTGACAAAGTTGGAATTAAGTATGCTTCTTACTCGCTGCCGTAGCGTTTCAGCATCCGACAGGCGTGTCCTGATGTCCTGCAGGCTTGCGCTGTCCGGCACAAGCTCGGCAGAACCAACCTCCTCAGCAAACTTGTTCATGGTACTGGCCGGACTGATGTCAGAATCCATCGCGTTGCGAAGCGACGTGACGAATCTTTCCTCAAACGACTGGAACTCGGATTCTGCTCTTTCCTTGTACTGGTTAAACTGCTTGAAGCCCTTGCCACGAAGCAGCGCCTGCTTCATGATCTCTTTTCCAGCTTGGGTGCTCATCATGGCTTCCTTTGAGAAGATGGATTCGTCCTTGCTGCTCATCCTGCATAGATCCTCTGCTTTTGTTATATAACTATTCAGACCGACTTGAATTCAGCCTTGGGATTCTGTATTATCGCAAGTATGTGCTCGCGAATGTCTTTCTGCTCCATTATGCCGCGGTAGGCAACAGTCATTATGGAGCTGTTGTTCCTGACACCGCGCATCTTCATGCAGAGGTGCTCGCCTTCCGCAAGAACCAGGGCGCCCTTGACGCCCATCCTCATAAGCTCGTCGGCTATCTGTTTGGTCAGCCGCTCCTGTATCTGCAGTCTGCGGGAGTGTTTTTCCACCAGCCTCACAAGTTTTGAAACGCCGAACACCTTTCCGGCAGGTATGTATGCCACGTGGATCTTGCCGTAGAACGGAAGCATGTGGTGCTCACACATGCTGTAGAACTGGATGTCCCTTGCCATTATCATGTCGGCGTCCTCGCTGAATGTCACGTCCAGCTCCGCATCCATCCTGTATCCGGCAAAGATCTCCTCATACATGTCTGCCATCCTTGCTGGCGTGCCGATGAGCCCCTCCCTGTCGGGGTTCTCGCCAAGTTCTATAAGCAGCTGTCTTATCAGCTTGGCCACTTTTTTCTTGTTCATTGTCTTTTCCTTGTTCTGCATGTTGCTGCGCTATCTAGCTCCTATGAATTTGTGAAGCTGCGGCACTATTCGTACATGCTCATAAGAAGGATATACAGCGTCGTAAAAGGCTAAAAGCCTGTCCAATACTGGCTCATCGGTATCATAGCTAGGCTGTATTATAAATCCTGCTATATCTACCGGGTTTGCGACTGTGAATATTTTGGACACCAAGTCCCTGAATTCCTGCAAGTCCGACGAGTTGGTCACCACCACCTTGATGTACGGTTTTTTGCCGCTTTGAACTGCCATCTTGAGGCATTCAAGCTCGCTTTTTAGCAACGCCGGGTAGCTCTTCTTGTCGACGACGCCTGAATCGCGCATTTTGAACTCTATTTTGCAGATGTCGATGAATGGCAAAACCTTGGAAAAACGCGACGAATCGTGGCATGCAGACTCGAGGTACGTCCGAAGGCCCTTCTCCCTGACGAACTTGGCCAGCTCGATGACGGCCTCATGCTGCACCAGCGGCTCACCGCCTGTGAAATTTACCTTGTACGTGTTCGGCTGCAGCTCCCGGGCAATCAACGCCTTGACTTCGTCGATGGAATAATCTGTGCCGCTGTCCATGGGAATAGCATAAGTGGTGTCGCACCAACGGCACTTTAGGGGGCAGCCTGCCAGCCTTACAAACATGGTCTTGGTGCCAAAGAGTATACCCTCGCCCTCGATGCTTGTAAAGATCTCGTTTAGCCTGACCCTGCCGGCAGCTGTCTTCTGCCTTGATTCATGCCGCATACCGCGTTTTATCATCTATGTTTGCTGAATTAAATGCCCGTTTCCTATTTATACACGATTCGCATCGGCCGCAGTGAAGGTATTTTCCTCCAGACTTGACGCCGTTAGAATAGCAACTCCACGTCGAGAATATCTTGTCTTTTAAAATGTCATGGCCCAGCTTTAGCAGGCTTGATTTGTCCAGCCCGTCTATGGCCGGCGACAGGATCTTGATCTCCTGTCTGTTACCGGCGGCCATGCTGTCAGAGTCAGCCAGGTTCAACGCTTCATTCATAGACCGCAAGAATTCGGGCCTGCAGTCAGCATAGTGCAAGACATCCCCTGTATGCGCACCGTACGCGACCACCCTTGCGTTGATGCTCATGGCCCAGGCGCTGGCTATAGTGATAAAGATTGCATTGCGGATTGGGACCACCAAGTTCTGGGCAAAGCTGGCAGACAGCGCTTGGCTCCTGTCTGTCAACGCATTGCTCTTCCCATACAGGGATTTCATAAAACCAATGTCAATGATTTTGTGGTCCTTTGCCTTCAGTACCTTGGCAAAATACCTGGCAGCACTTATTTCCCGTTTGGCGCGCTGACCGTAGACAAAAGTGATCATGTAGATATCGTGATCCTTTGCCAAGTATGCGGCATAGCAAACTGAGTCCAGACCGCCGCTTACAATACATACTGCCCTTTGCCGGCTTGGCACAACGCGGAATTGAATTTACGGACTATTATTGGTAGCTATCTCGTGTACCTGCCAATTATATCGCTGTGCTGCGGATACTGTCTGATCAGGTCTGCGCGCCTTCCCATCTCCAAATCCCGAAAGTCAAAGCCAGGAGAAACCGTGCAGCCGACAAGGGAAAACGAGTCCGGTTCGCTTACGGAAGCAGCAAACCAGCAATACGCTTTTACGACAGTCTGCAGAGCCTCGCCCCTGTCTGGATTGTTTCCCAGTTTGTTTTCGTGCAGGTTGCCGGCGTCGTCAATAACATACAGGATGAGGGGAGACCCTGCGTAAAAATGCCAGACCTCGTCGGATTTTATCCTGTGAAATGCTGAAAACTGCTGGCCGTCAAGGAGGTAGTAGATGGCGGTACTGGCATTACGTGGACCGCCGTAGCCTGGCAAGTTCAGTTCAATTTCTGACCTGTATGTTTCTTTGAAGTACCCTCCTTCAGGATGTTTTTCAAGTCCCAGCCTGTCTATCCAGAATCTTGCGTCCAAGTCACTGACTCTTGTCTGTCGTGCTTGAAAAATATTAATGCGGGAAAGGCAGTTCAAGCCATCATAGCATGATTATCGGTCTTATCGGGAAGGCCAATGTTGGCAAATCCACTTTCTTTAACGCGGCGACAGAATTGGCGGTCCCTTCGGCCAATTACCCATTTACCACCATAGAGGCTAACGTTGGTGTTTCCTTCGCCCGGACCAAATGTCCATGCCGGGAGTTTGGCGTGCAGTGCAACCCTGTCCATTCAATGTGCATTGACGGAAACCGGTTTGCTCCAGTCAAGCTGATTGATGTTGCGGGGCTTGTCCCCGGCGCCCATGCAGGCAAGGGGCTTGGAAACAAGTTCTTAGACGATGCAAGGCAGGCCGACGCGCTGATTCATGTGGTGGATGCATCGGGTTCTACCGACAGCAACGGAAAGCCCGTTCCGTCAGGCACCGGCGACCCGATGTTTGACATAAAATTCGTTGAGGAAGAATTCGACCTCTGGCTTGCAAGCCTGATAGGCAGGGATTGGGGCAAGACTTCGAGGGAGGCGGAAAGCCAGGGCCAAAAGATAGAACAGATGCTGGCAAAACGCCTGTCCGGCCTTGCCATACGGGAACACCAGATCGCCACGGCGTTGCATGCATCCGGACTTGGAATGAAAAAACCAGTTCTCTGGAACGAGCAGGACATACTGCATTTCTGCCAGATCCTCAGATCAAAATCCAAGCCCTTTGTCATCGCTGCCAACAAGGCTGACCTGCCAGAAGCTGAAGCAAGCATCGAGAAGATGAAAAAGGCTGGCCTGACCGTCGTTCCATGCGCTTCTGAGGCTGAAGCCATGCTGAAAAAAGCATCAAGAAAGGGTGTCATCCACTATCTGCCTGGTGACAATTCATTTGATGTCAAGCCCGGCATCGCGCTGAACCCACAGCAGCAGAAGGCCATCGACATAGTCAGGTCGCTTATGGAAAAGTACGGCTCAACAGGAGTCCAAGAGGCGATCAACATCGCGTGCTTCAAGCTCTTGCACATGATAGCCGTCTATCCTGTGGAAGACGAATTCAAGCTGATGGACAAGAAGGGAAACGTCCTGCCCGATGTCCGGCTTTTGCCTGAAGGCTCGACTGCCAAGGATCTTGCAGAGACCATCCATGCGGATCTTGCCAAGGGATTCCTGTACGCCGTAGATGCAAGGACAAAACAGAGGATCGGCGCAGACCACAAGCTAAATCATGGCGATGTCATCAAGATAGTCTCCGCCATGAGCAGGGGATAACGATGATCTGCCTTGGCATAGAGAGCACTGCTCACACCTTTGGATGCTCTGTGGTTGATTCTGCAGGGAAAATCCTGTCAGATGCACGTGACGTTTACCGGGCGCCTGAAGGAAAGGGCATCCACCCAAGGGAGGCTTCAAGGCATCACATTGACGTCTCTTCTGAAATGCTAAAGCAATCGCTGGATTTGGCGGGAGTCTCGTTGAAGGATATAGACATCATCGGGTACTCTGCTGGACCGGGTCTCGGTCCATGCCTTCGCGTTGGGGCGGTGGTTGCAAGAACCCTGTCGGGCTTTTACAGAAAGCCGCTGGTACCGGTGAACCATGCCCTCGGTCACATAGAGCTTGGCGCCATGCTTACCGGCGCGACCGATCCGCTGGTGCTGCTTGTATCTGGCGGCCATACGATGATGCTTGTATTTTCACAACAACGCTGGCGGGTTTTCGGCGAAACCCTGGATATCACCATCGGCCAGCTTTTGGATCAGTTTGGCCGCGCGGTGGGATTTGCATCACCGTGTGGAGGAAGAATAGAACGTCTTGCCGGTCAATCTTCTGGGAACTACATACAGCTGCCGTACATCGTGAAAGGAAACGACGTTTCGTTTTCCGGTCTTCTGACTGCTGCCAAACGTTTGGCAGAAAACAACAAGCTAGAAGATGTTTGTTATTCTTTGCAGGAAACTTCATTTGCCCTGCTGGCTGAGGTCGTTGAGCGCGCCCTCTCGTTCACCGGCAGAAAGGAGACGATGATAGTTGGAGGTGTGTCTGCCAACCGCCGGCTCTCCCAGATGCTGGAGGCTGCCTGTGAACGGCAGAACAGCAGGTTTTACACATGCCCGATAAAATACGCCGGCGACAACGGCGCACAGATAGCCTGGACTGCGATTTTGGACTACCAGGCAACCGGCAAGAAAGTTCAGGTACAAGACGCGCACGTCCAGCAGTCCTGGCGACTTGACACTGTAGACATCGGCTGGCGAAGCTAGGGGCCAGCAGAACCAATAGCTTCTTTCAGCTGCTTCTGCCACTGGCCGCCGCTAAAGACTCCAAACTTGTATGTCTGGTTGTTGGCCGAGATGACAAATTTTTTGACCAGAAACCCCTCTGCCTTGAATGATGATATTTTGTCCAATGGGATGTCCAAAAGAATCTCGCCCTCCTTTTTGGAAAGGGTTGCCATCCTGCCCTTTGTTTTCTGAAAGACGACCCTCTTGTTGGTCAGGATCAGAACTCCTGTCTTCAGATTATCCTCAGAGCAGTCCTCACCTAGGATCACCCTTTCACCAGGGCCAGGCTCAAAACTCACATTTTTATCTCGATTCATCAGGCTATATTACTATTGCAGCGGTCGCTTATCAAAAAGGGCGCTGAAGCCGACATCTACATGATCGAGTGGTACAGCAGGAAGGCCATCTCAAAGATAAGGACGCCAAAACAGTACCGCCATGCAGAACTTGATATGGCAGTGCGCAAGCAAAGGACTGTCCATGAAGCCAACCTGATGTCCGCGGCCAAGCTGGCGGGAGTTGCAACTCCCTTCATGTATTTTGTGGATCCGGCCCGTGCAGAGATAGTGATGGAATTCGTAGACGGGCCAAGCGCCAAGGATGTGTTGACGACGAGCCTCTGCAGCGAGATGGGACGCTATTCCGCGATACTGCATGCAAGTAACATAATCCATGGAGATCCCACAACCTCAAATTTCATCCTCTCCGAAAAGGGGCTGGTTTTGCTGGATTTCGGGCTGGCATACTATTCGGAAAGGGCAGAAGACATGGCAGTTGATATCCGGCTGATAAAGGAAGTGTTCACCAGTGCTCACATTGCCCTGAAGGGCGCCTTTGAAAGCTTTGCAGACGGCTACGCATCGGTTGCCGGTGAAAAAAGAACCACCAAGCTGCTGGAAAATGTACGCGAAATAGAGCAGCGCGGCAGGTACGCCAGAGTCTCCTGATAATTTTTATCTGTCTTGTAAAACAGAGAACATGCCTTGCGGTCGGTGGCTTTTGCCAGCACAAACCAGAACAAGTTTGGAGAAGTCCAGTCAATACTTTCCTTGCACGGGATCGAGGCAGTCTTTGCAAGGGTAGAACTGCTAGAGATCCAGTCTGACTCGCTAGAAGTAGTGGCAAAGGAAAAGGTGAAAAGCGCCTTTGAAAAAGCGCACATGCCGGTAATAGTGGAAGACGACGGGCTGTTTATCAAAAGCCTTAACGGATTCCCCGGACCTTACTCTTCGTACGTTTTCAAGACGCTGGGCAACGCCGGAATAATAAAACTGCTTGATGGTCTGCCCGACAGATCGGCTGCATTTACCTCGATGATTGCATACTATGATGGCAGAAATGTGGTGGTGTTTGAAGGCACGGTGGAAGGCATGATCGCCGACAGGATCGCCGAAGGTGGCTGGGGCTTTGATCCAATATTCATACCGGCCGGAACAGACCTGCCCTTCTCCCGGCTACCTAACAAGAACGATTACTCACACAGAAGGAAGGCTCTGGAAAAGTTTGCCAGCTGGTTTCTGGCCTCATGATCATTCAAAATAAGCCCTGATCCAGCGGTCGACATACCGGTTCTGGTTCTGCAGCACCACTATTCTAGAGATCTCGCTTTCATCCATGATGCTAAAGGCAGGCATCTTATCGCCAAGTTTGCTTGCAAAATGGCGAACTTCGTGCATCTCCAACATGTCACCCTTTTCAAGCCGCTGAGTAGACATACCCACATGCATGTACGACTTGAGCTCGATAAAATGCGGGTTTCCCTGTGCCATCAGGCCGGCAAATTCGTTGACAAAAGCGTCGCCATCGTTGTAACCCCTGATCAGGGTTATGCGCAACACTGTTCTGGTGTTTATTGTGGCCAGCAAACGCAGGCTGTCAAGCCACCTCTCCCAAGAGTCCTTGTGACGCGGCCGGTTTATCTGCAGAAACATCTTTTTGTTGGATGCATTGGTGGACAGGTAGATCTGGGTGGGAAGGGCATCTTCGTTTGCAAGCCTTCTGAGCATGTCCGGCTCCTGGCCGTTGGTTACCAGAAATATCGACTTGGTGGCCTTTAGCGACTTGAGATATTTTATCAGCTGCGGAAGCTTTGGGTACATGGTAGGCTCGCCGGAAAGCGAAATCGCGTAATGAGCCGGCAGCAGCGACTCATCCAGCCGGGTCTTGTCGTTTTTCGGGTTGCCGTAATACCCCATTATCAGCTTTTTACGTTCTTCAAGCAGGTTGTGAACTATGGCGTCCGGCTCGTCCACAAGCTCTGCCGGCATCTGCAAGGTGTCGTAAAATTCTGCAGGCCGCCAGCAGTAGATGCATCGATTCTCGCAATTCATCGCTGTGGGGGTCATCTCCATGCATCTGTGGGTGGAGATGCCGTAAAACTTGTGTTTGTAGCAGCTGCCTTTGTTTGCAAATGACTTTTTAGTCCAGTGGCATAGCTCGACTGCAGAATGGTTGTAGATGCCATACTTTGCTTTCTGCAGCCTGGATTTCAGCTGCGGAGTTATCTGGATCAGGCTCTCCGAGGTTTGATGTGAAAAGTATTCATCGGCGCAGCTCATCTTTTGGACAAAAAAGGGCCCCAAGCTGATTTAAGTCTTGCATAAGGCGCAACAGCATAATAGATGGTTACTGATTTGGCAGAATCATGGGATCCGTTAACACTGAACAGATAATGAAGATGGGTTTGGAGATAGCCGGATGGAACAGGATGCCTGCCGACAGCGCGGTTCATGTGCGCGGCAAGAACATCAGCAAGGTCCTGATGGCCATAGACGTCGGCGTTGCAGAGCTAATGTTGGCAAAAAGCCTTGGATGCGATGCGGTGGTGGCGCATCACCCGATAGGCGTGGCGTCTGTCAATTTTTACAAGGTTTTTGACAGGCATGTCACGTATATGGTTGAACATGGCGTTCCAAGAAAAATCGCCCAGGATGCAGTCAGGAAACTGAAGGAAAGGGTTGAAACAAGAACCCATGCCGACATATACAACGACGTTGTTGGCGCTGCGGAGACGATCGGTATGCCGCTTGTGAACATCCACCAGCCGTGCGATGAATACATGCGCAAGACTATTTTTGACAAAATACAGGCCTGCAAGACAGAGTACGTTTCTGATATCGTCAGATCCATATCTGAGATCCCGGAATTCAGGAATGCCGAAACAAAGGTGCAGGTACGGTTTGGCAATGAAAAGGGCAAGGCTGGGCACTGGGCTCTGGTAGTCGCCGCTGGAACCAACGGCGGTTACCCAGTAGCTAAGGCGTACTTTGAACACGGCGTGGATACCGTGATATACCTTCATGTGGATTATGGGGACTTGGTCAAGATGCGTGAAGAAAAACTGAAAGGCAACCTTGTGGTGATGGGGCATCTTGCCGGCGATTCTATAGGCATGAACGCTCTTGCCGAAAAGCTGGAACAGGCCGGTGTCAAGACAGTAAGGATCGGGCTATTAAGTTCAAAATCTGTCTAACGATTATATACTGTAGCAAACGCAAAAAACATCCGTGGCCTTCGTAGTATAGCCTGGTTAGTATAGGCGGCTGTGGTCTAGTTATGTCGGCAGTGACCGCTTGAGGAGGGTTCAAATCCCTCCGAAGGCCCTGACTTTTTTTAAAATAACTTAGCGTAATGATTGAAATATGAAAAAAGGAAAAAGTTGTTCAGCCGAACTTTGGCATGAAGCTGAACTTGTTGTATCTGGCTGCTGCTACTATTCCGACGATTGCAACTGCAAGTATTATTGCAGCAATAGCGCCGAATTCTGGGACCATCCATGTACCGACTATGTCGATTTCAGTTGTGCCCTGTTCGAACGTTATGCTGATTGTTCTGTGTGTGTCTGTTGTAGCTGTTTCGTCATAGATTCCCGGAACTCCGTCGGCAAAGACTGCAAATTCTGCATCCTCTCCGCCAGTTGGTCCGTCAACAGTGAGTGACTGTATTACGTTTCTTGGAAGCTTTAGAGTCAGGTTTCCGTTAGCTGTTGAAGTGATTGCAGCAGTGATTGTTGCCAGATCTTTGTCAGCAGTCAGCGAATTCAGTGTTCCACCGGTAATCGAGTATTCAATCTGGTATGTTGTACCGTCTATTGTTAGAGGAGCGGTGGTTGGACCTGCTAGTGATGTGAACTGGAATGTTGTCCTTTGGCTAAAGCTGCCATAAGTCACGACAACTACGTGTTCTCCGCTGTTCTTCATCAGACCGCCAGTTGGGAATGTGTATGTGTAAGAACCATCCGCCATTACAACAATCTGGTCAACTCTGACGAGGACACCCTTGGGGTCGGTAACCTGTAGCAGAACCGGCTGTCCTGCTTTGACAGCTCCGACGTTGCCTGAGATGGTGACTCTGTCGCCTGTTTGATATGCTGTATTGTCTGTGCTTACGGTCAAAGTGGCAGACTGTGCATGGGCAGTGCCTACCAAAGTGACCGATACTAGCGATGCCAGTAATATCGCCATTAGTGCATACGATTTATAGCCCATTCTCCTTAATGCACACCTAACGTGCTATATTTCCGTTACTATTTATCTTTTTTGTACAGAAACTCTAATGTCGTACTTCTTTTCAGTCAAGTCAGAAAATTGGCGTTTTTAATATTCCAAATAAAATCGAGATTATATAAAATATTCACAATACTTATATATACTCTTTTCATTCCCATTAAGTTTGACTTTGATGTTTTCTATCGAGCAGAAGCTATTGTGTTTGGAGGTACCCTTTTTTGTCTGAAAAAAAGGTAGTCAAGATAACAAATCATGCGTACCAGCCAAAGCATGAGATCCTTTCTAAAACTGATGCCGAGGAAGTATTGAAGAAGTACAACGCCAAACCCGGTCAGCTGCCGTATGTCCTGCGGAGCGATAAGGCCCTTGAGGACCTTGACGTGAGGCCCGGCGACGTCATCAAGATTACAAGAAAGAGTCCCACTGCGGGTGAAAGTGTATATTACCGCTATGTCGTAGAAGGATGAGTACACCATGATAGAGAATTCTATCGAGATGTGGCCGATTATTAACGATATTCTAAGAAGAGAAGGCGTTGCGAGACAGCACCTCAATTCCTACAATGAATTCATGGAGAGGGGGCTTCAAAGTATTATTGACGAAGTCGGCGAGATAGAGGTCGAAACCGCCGAGTACCCGTACAAGATCAAGCTAGGCAAGGTTAAGCTCCAGCAACCAAGGATAATGGAGCTGGACGGTTCCATCACCCACGTTGCACCGATGGAGGCTAGGCTACGCAACCTGACCTATGCTTCACCTGTAATGCTTGAATGCAGCGTAGTCGAGGACGGCAAGATCCTTGAATCGCGTTTTATACATATCGGCGACATGCCGGTGATGGTCAAGTCCAACACATGCATTCTGCACAACCTGCCGGAATCCAAGCTTGTTGAATTTGGAGAGGATCCCCGTGACCCCGGCGGATATTTCATCATAAACGGATCAGAACGTGTCATTGTGGGTCTGGAGGATCTCTCGTACAACAAGATAATTGTTGATGAAGAGGAGGCCACAGGAACCCTGCTGTACAAAGCCAAGGTCTATTCATCCATCGTTGGCTACAGGGCAAAACTGGAACTCATCATGAAGCCTGACGGTTCCATCGTAACCAAGATTCCTGGATCGCCGGTTGACATCCCGCTCATCACGTTAATACGCGCACTGGGCCTTGAATCAGACAAGGACATTGCAGATTCGGTCTCCCTAAACGAGATTATCCAGGATGAACTTGAGCCGTCCTTCGAAAAGTCCGGCGAAGTTTCTACCAGCCGAGATGCCATAGTCTACATCAGCAAGAGAATCGCACCAGGTATGCTCGAGGAATTCCAGATCAAGCGTGCCGAAACTCTGCTGGACTGGGGTCTGCTTCCGCACATCGGCAAGAACCCCGAAAACAGGCACGAAAAGGCCCTGTTTCTGGGCGAAGCTGCCTGCAAACTAACAGAACTCAAGCTGGGCTGGATAGAAGCCGATGATAAAGATCATTACGGCAACAAGGTTATCAAGTTCGCAGGCCAGATGCTTGCAGACCTGTTCAGGACAGCATTTCGCAATCTCATACGCGACATGAAATACCAGCTTGAACGCTCTGGACAGAAGAGGGGCATCAACGCAGTGGCGGCTGCCGTGAGGCCAGGAATCGTCTCAGACAAGCTTAACAACGCCATTGCAACAGGCAACTGGGGGCGTGGACGCGTGGGCGTTACCCAGCTTCTGGACAGGACCAACTACATGTCCACCATCAGCCACTTACGCAGAATACAATCGCCATTGAGCAGGAGCCAGCCGAACTTTGAGGCCCGAGATCTGCATGCAACGCATTTTGGCAGGATCTGTCCTGCAGAAACACCTGAAGGATCCAACTGCGGTCTGGTCAAGAACCTTGCATTATCTGCAATCATTTCCGTGCACGTGCTGAGCGCAGAGGTCACCGAAAAGTTGTACGAGATCGGCGTTCAGAATGTCGACGAGGCCAGCGACAAGCTCCGCGCAGACGGAACAAGAGTATTCGTTGACGGCCGGCTCATAGGCTACATCGAGAAAGGCGAGCATCTGGCAGAAACCCTTAGGACCATGAGGAGGTCCGGCAAGATCCACCCACACGTGGGTGTTTACCTGTACAGTTCACAAAACTCCAACGCAACAAAGCGTCTTTACGTAAGCTGCAACGCCGGCAGGGTAATGCGCCCGCTCGTGGTATTGAAAAGCGGCAGACCGTTGATAACATCGGAGGTAATAGAAAAGGTGTCTAAAAAGTTCCTTTCCTGGATGGACCTTCTTTACATGGGAGTTGTGGAGCTGGTCGACGCCAACGAAGAAGAGAACTGCTACGTGGCCATAGACCCCAAGAAGATTGATCTAGAAAAGCACACACACCTTGAAATATTCCCGTCAGCAATTCTCGGAGTCGGCGCCTCGATAATTCCGTATCCAGAGCACAACCAGTCTCCAAGAAACACCTACGAGAGCGCGATGGCAAAGCAGAGCCTTGGATTTTCGACGCCACTGATGAACGCCAGCACCTACGTCAGGCAGCACTTCATGCTTTATCCACAGATTCCTGTTGTAAGCACAAAGGCAATAAACCTGCTTGGCCTGGAAGACCGGCCAACCGGCCAGAACTGCGTCGTTGCCGTGTTGCCGTTTGAAGGATACAATATAGAAGATGCAGTCGTGTTCAACAGATCCGCAGTAGACAGGGGTCTTGGAAGGACCTTCTTTTACAGAATCTACGAGGCAGAGGCAAAACAGTACCCCGGCGGCATGAAAGACAACTTTGAGATCCCCAAAGCCGACGTCAACATACGCGGCTACCGAGGAGAAAAGGCCTACCGCCTGCTGGAAGCCGACGGCGCAATCATGCACGAGGCTGTGGTCAACGGAGGCGACATACTGATTGGAAGAACCTCTCCACCCAGATTCATGGAAGAATACAAGGAATTCGAAGTCAAGGGGCCATACCGGCGCGACACTTCCGTTGGAGTCAGGCCGTCAGAAAATGGCGTTGTTGATACCGTGATGATCACTCAGTCAGTGGAGGGCGGCAAGATGTACAAGATCCGAGTCCGCGACATGCGCATTCCGGAGATTGGAGACAAATTTGCATCAAGGCACGGCCAGAAGGGTGTAGTCGGAATGCTGGTCAACCAGGAAGACCTGCCGTACACCGAGGATGGCGTGGTTCCAGACGTGATGATCAATCCCCATGCATTTCCGTCAAGAATGACCGTCGGCCAGTTCATGGAATCGCTTGGAGGAAAGGCCGCCTCGCTTAGAGGCAAGATAATAGACGGTTCTGCATTCCTTGGCGAGAAGATGGATGACTTCAAGACCGCCATGGAGCAATACGGCTTCAAGTACACCGGAAAGGAAGTCATGTACGACGGCAGGACCGGCAGAAAGTTCCCGGCCGACGTCTACGTTGGGGTTGTGTACTACCAGAAGCTTCACCACATGGTTGCAGACAAGATTCACAGCCGGGCAAGGGGCCAAGTCCAGATGCTCACCAAACAGCCAACCGAAG
The DNA here is from genome assembly GCA_964556935.1 of uncultured Nitrososphaera sp. Classification (GTDB taxonomy): domain Archaea; phylum Thermoproteota; class Nitrososphaeria; order Nitrososphaerales; family Nitrososphaeraceae; genus Nitrososphaera. Next base: position 19,480 of record CAZKXR010000002.1, on the reverse strand, counting down.
GCCGCGCAAGAGGAGGAGGTCTCAGGTTCGGTGAGATGGAGCGTGACTGTCTCATAGCCTACGGTGCATCCATGATGCTAAAGGACAGGCTGCTAGAAGAGTCTGACAAGGCAGAGATCCACGTCTGCGAAATATGCGGCCTGCTGGCCTACTACGATGTCAAACAGCGGCGTTATGTATGCCGTGTGTGCGGCGAGAAGGCCAAGATATCTCCGGTCGTGATTGCCTACGCATTCAAGCTGCTGTTGCAAGAGATGATGAGCCTGAATGTCGGTCCGCGGCTTTTGCCAAAGGAGAAGGTCTAGGGAGGGATAACAATGATGGACGAATCAGCTAAAATCCTTGGAGGAATAAAGTTCAGCGTTTGGTCTCCAAACGAGGTGCGAAAATACAGCGTCGCAGAAGTTACGGCACCAGAGACATACGACGAAGACGGCATGCCCGTGCAAGGCGGCCTCATGGACAACAGGCTTGGCACGCTTGAGCCGGGCCAAAAGTGTGCAACTTGCGGCAACACGTCGGCCAAATGCCCAGGACATTTCGGGCACATCGAGTTGGCAGAACCGGTGTTGCACATAGCCTTTGTAGACGATGTGCACAAGCTGCTGCTCACCACATGCCGGGCCTGCAACAGGATCAAACTGGATCCAGAAGACCTGGCATATTACAAGGCCATCAGAGAAAGCAAGGCGCCGTATGCGGTAATCACGCTTGAAAACATCAAAGAGGAAATCATAGAGAAGGCCAAAAAGATCAAGGTTTGTCCGCACTGCGGAAAAGATCAGTACGACCTGATCTTTACCAAGCCAACGATATTCGTGGAAAGAACCGAAGCCGGAGAAAACAGGCTGCTTCCAATCACCATACGTGAAAGGATGAGCCATGTTCCAGATGAAGATCTGGTTCTGCTGGGCTACGACCCGACCACCGCAAGGCCGGAATGGTTCGTGCTTCAAGTACTGCCAGTTCCACCCGTAACGGTCAGGCCGTCAATCATTCTTGAAACAGGCATCAGATCGGAAGATGATCTGACCCACAAGCTGGTTGACATCATCAGGGTAAACCAGCGCTTAAAGGAAAGCAAGGAAGCCGGAACACCGCCACTTATTGTGCAGGACCTGGTGGATCTGCTACAGTACCACGTCACGACATACTTTGATAACGAGGTCTCGGGAATTCCGCAAGCCCACCACAGGTCTGGACGTCCCCTCAAGACCCTGACGCAGAGGCTCAAAGGCAAGGAAGGCCGTTTCAGAGGCTCTCTGTCTGGAAAAAGAGTCGACTTTTCCAGCAGGACTGTCATATCCCCAGACCCTAACCTGGCCATCTCCAACGTTGGAGTGCCTGTAGATGTGGCCAAAAAGCTAACCATCCCGGAGACCGTATCGCAATGGAACCTTGACAGGCTCAAAATGCTTGTCATCAACGGGCCAAACACCTATCCGGGGGCCAACTACATCATCAGGCCTGACGGCGTCAAGATAAGGCTTGACTACGTGACGGACAGAAAGACCATTGCCGATTCGCTGGCGATAAGCTATGTGGTGGAAAGGCATCTTACAGATGGCGACATCGTGATCTTTAACAGGCAGCCTTCTTTGCACAGGATGTCCATAATGGCCCACAGCGTTGTGGTTCTGCCATACCGTACCTTCAGGTTACATCCTGCAGTGTGCCCGCCATACAACGCAGACTTTGATGGAGATGAGATGAACCTTCACGTTCCTCAAAGCGAGGAAGCAAGGGCCGAAGCCACCCTGCTCATGAGGGTTCAGGACCAGCTGATCTCGCCCAGATACGGAGGACCTATCATCGGAGGCATAAGGGACTTCATCACCGGCGCGTTCATACTTACCAGAGACGAAACAACACTGACCAAGGACGAGTTTGCCAACATGGCCCTGATCGGAGGATATAAGGGTCCTCTCCCGGCGCCGGCAATAACAAAAGATGGCCTGAAATTGTATTCAGGCAAGCAACTGTTCTCGCTGTTCCTGCCAAAAGACTTTAACTTCGTCATCACATCAAAGTGGAACAAGGCTTCCAAAGGTGAGGGAAAGGACGTCGTCATTAAAAACGGCGAGCTTATCAGCGGCGTGATTGACAAGGCATCCATAGGAGCGGAGGAGCCAGACAGCGTTCTTCACAGAATCGCCAAGGACTATGGAACGGACGCTGCGCGCAAATTCCTGGACTCGATACTTACCATGCTCAAGACATACATCACACACAAGGGATTCACCTACGGCTATTCTGACCTGTGGCTTTCGCCGGAAACAAGGCAAGAGATCTTCGATGTCATCCAAAAAACCTATGACAAGGTCAAGGAGCTCATCCAGCAGTACAACGATGGCACGCTGCCGCTCACCAGAGGTCTGTCAGCAGAAGAGGCCCTTGAGCTGTACGTGGTCAACGAACTTTCCCGTGCACGGGATAGGGCCGGCAGAACTGCAGACCGGGCATTTCCAGACAACAATTCTGGCGTAATAATGGCTTCTACCGGAGCCAGGGGATCAACGCTTAACATAGGCCAGATGACCGCCGCCCTTGGACAGCAGTCCATCCGGGGCAAGAGAATTCAGAAGGGCTACCGCAACAGGGCGCTGCCGCACTTTGTACCCAACGAAACCAGCCCCGACGCCCGTGGATTTGTCAAATCCAACTACCGCGACGGTCTTAGTCCACTTGAATTCTTTTTCCATGCCATGGGTGGCAGGGAGGGTCTTGTAGACACCGCGGTCAGGACCCAGCAATCAGGATACATGCAGAGAAGGCTCATCAACGCACTGGAGCATCTGAAAATAGAATACGATCAGACCGTCAGGGACCCGCATGGCAACATAGTCCAGTATCTGTACGGCGAGGACGGAATAGATCCGGCCAAAAGCGACCATGGCGAGGCGGTCAATATCTCAAGGATCATCGAAGCCGAGGCCATCGTGGACGAGGGGAGGAAGGCCACCGAGAACGATGTCAAGAACATCATAAAAGAATACGGTCAGAACCTTAACCCGCGGCTGAAGGCCAACCTTGAGAAGGCTCTGATGGAAAACAGGCTCAGTGTTCAAGGCGTAGAGAAAGTGATGAAAAAGGTTCTCGATCTTGTGGACAAGGCGCTTGCCGAGCCTGGCGAAGCCATCGGCGTCGTCACGGCCCAGTCAATAGGTGAGCCTGGAACCCAGATGACTTTGAGGACCTTCCACTTTGCCGGTGTTAAGGAAAGAAACGTCACCCTTGGCCTTCCAAGGCTTATAGAACTGGTGGACGCCAGAAAGAAACCTGTTACTCCTACGATGGACATCTACCTTGACGAAGAACACCGCGCTTCTCGGGAAAAGGCCCTTGAAGTTGCCAGGGATATACTCTTCACTCAGGTAGGAGACCTGATAGAAAAGTCTGAAACAGACTACTCTGGAATTCTGACGTTCTATCTCTCAGAAGCAAAGCTGGCCGAACGAGGATGCACCCTTCAAGAGGTCGGCACAGTTCTGGAAAGCACAAAGAAGTACGAAATCAAGGTCAACGAAAACAAGAACCTGGTCAAGATCACGGTGCCAGATGAACCGGATGCCCAGACGCTTTTGACTCTGAAGAGCAAGCTTCTTAACACACGCGTCAAGGGTGTGCCTGACATCGAGCGTGTAACCATAGTCAAACAGGACGAGGAATGGGTCATCCAGACAGCCGGCTCAAACTTGGCCAAGGTGATACTTGTAGATGGTGTGGACACGACAAGGACGACAACAAACAACGTCTACGAGATCTGGCAGACACTGGGAATAGAGGCTGCAAGAACAGCGCTGGTAAAGGAGATAACCAATACGCTGGAGGAACAGGGTCTTGAAGTCGACGTGCGCCATATCATGCTGGTCGCAGATCTGATGACGTCAAAGGGATATCTACAGCAGATAGGCAGACACGGAATTGCTGGAACCAAGACGTCGGTCCTTGCCAGGGCTGCCTTTGAGATTACCGTGCCAACCATAGCCAAAGCTTCGCTGGAAGGTCAGATAGAAATGCTGAAGGGCGTGACAGAAAACGTTATAGTGGGTGCCACAGTACCAGTCGGCACTGGAATGGTAGACCTGTACATGAAGGTTAAGGAAGGTCAGTAAAATGAAGACACTAGCCAAAGTTATCAAAGACGCAGTAGGGGCAAACAAGTACAAGAGCGGAACAAAGGAAGTGCTCCAGTCGGTCAAGAGCTCCAAATTGATAGTGGTATCAAAATCAATGGATGCAGCCGACAGGACAAAGCTAGACGAGCAGGCCAAGTCAGCCAATGTTGCAGTTTACGAATTCGACGGCAATTCGATGCAGCTGGGCAGACTCTGTAACAGGCCTTTTAGAGTAACTGCTATAGCACTCAAAAGCGCCACCAACGAAGAGATTAAAGCCATCATGGCTGAGAAAGGCTCGACCAAATGAGCCCCATCATTATTTCTGCAGCACGGCGTCAAGACTTAAATGGGACATAGGAACTGAGCATGAATTGAGTTGTTATCTGCTTACGGGCATCGCACTAGAGGGATGTTGTAGATGACGGAGATAAAGCTGACTTCTAACGAGCTGAACCTGATATCTCTGTTTTCGAACGTTACGAACGCCAGCGTGCGGGACTGCATCGTTGACGAAAGGATGGACCGCGTTATCTTTGTGGTCAACAAAGGCCAGATGGGCCTGGCCATAGGAAAAGGCGGCGCTACGATCAAACAGCTGCAGAATGTGGTTGGCAGGAAAGTCGAGCTGGTGGAGTTTTCGGACGACGCCGCCGAGTTCATCCGCAACATGCTTAATGCAGACATGGTAAACGATGTCCGCATCTCCGAGAGGGCGGACGGGACGAAGCAGGCCGTTGTCACGGTCGACCAAAAGAAGAAGGGTGCAGTGGTAGGCAGGGAAGGCAGGAACGCCGAAAAGGCAAGGCTTCTTGCAAAGCGATACTTCCAAATATCCAATGTTCTGATAGTCAGCCCTGAACAGCAGTTAGCAGGAAATAGGGTGAATATAGATGGGTAAATCTCCACTTGGATTGTTTGCCGGCGGGGTACTGAAGTCAAAGAAAAGCCGCGCCAGATGGGCAGACAAGTATTACAAAAGAAGAATGCTCATGCTTGACAAAAAGGCGAACCCGTTGGAGGGGGCGCCCCAAGCAAGAGGTATAGTACTGGAAAAGGTTGGCATCGAATCAAAGCAGCCAAACTCTGCCGTTAGAAAGTGCGTCAGAGTTCAGCTGATAAAGAACGGCAAGTCGGTAACCGCGTTCCTTCCAAAGGACGGTGCTCTTAACTTCGTTGACGAACACGACGAGGTCATGGTCGAGGGCATCGGCGGTTCGATGGGTGGCGCGATGGGTGATATCCCCGGTGTCAGATGGCAGGTATTCAAGGTAAACGGGGTCTCGCTTAGAGAACTGGTTTATGGTAGAAAGGAGAAGCCGAGAAGATGAGCGGAAAAGAACAGATCAACATCATGCTTTTCAACAAGTGGGAGACAAAGGAAATAGAAGTCAATGATCTAGGACTCAAGTCTGCCATCTCCCTCAAGCCTTCAGTGATTCCCAACACTTTTGGAAGGCACGAACACCAGCGCCTAAAGAAAGCTGATGTTAACGTTGTAGAGCGCCTTGCCAACAAGCTGATGCATTTCGGCAAAAAATACGCCAAGAACACCGGAAGGATGGGAGGCAAAAAAGCAAGAACCCTTAACACAGTCAAGACAGCCTTTGACATAATATACCTTGAAACAGGCAAGAACCCGGTCGAACTGCTTGTCAGGGCCATTGAAAATTCATCTCCCAACGAAGACACTACCAGAATAGTGTATGGTGGTGTGGTCTACCACGTATCTGTGGATGTTGCCCCGCTAAGGCGGGTCGACTTGGCGCTCAGGTTCATAGCCGAAGGTGTCCGGGAATCGACATATTCCAATCCGCAGACAATAGAAGAAGCTCTTGCAAAAGAGATCATTCTGGCTTCCAACAACGACATGGCAAGCCACGCCGTCAAGAAGAAGAACGAACAAGAAAGGATCGCAATGGCTTCACGTTAAGCCTGCGACCCTTCCAGATATGGTTTAAATATGAAGAGTTAGGTAGGCCTAATTGTACCATCTTTGTGGGATTTGACGTTGGCTGAAAACCATGAAAACTAGATCACACGCAATCGCTGTCGCAGTTGTATCAACGCTAATCATTCTTAGCTCTTCAAAGGCACTGGCTATTCCACTCAGTGAGCAGGAAACGCTCATAGTCGTAGTAAACCTGGAAAGAATCCGGGCACAGATCCTGCTTGCAGAGCGCGGCCTTGATAACGGAGACATGGACAGTGCCTTTGCACACGCTTTTATCCCGCATTCAGTGACGTTTCCGGCAATCAAGAACCAGCTTTTCAAGCTTGACGAACAGTCAGCAAACGACCTTGAGTCATCCCTGACAGAACTTGCTTTTGGGATGAATGATGGCTCTCTTTCTGTGCAGCAGGCAAGGCAGGAGGCTGCCAAGATCACTGATATGCTAGATGGCATCTACACTCTGATGGGTCCGCTGGCCTCAGACCGGGCCACGACTTCGCAGACTGCAGGATTCCTTTTGCAGGATGCTTTGCGGTCGTACCAGCTGTCAAACGCCGGAACGCAGCAAGTCGACTATGAAAATGCGATAGGTCTGGTGGAGGTGGCAGAATCCCGGTATCTGACAATTGCTGATTCTGTGGATGAAAGAAGAAGGCTTGAAATCGCTTCTTTCTTTTCTGAATTGGAAACATCCATTTCTGAAAAAGCACCCTATGATTCAGTGGCAAGTCTGGTTTCTGCCATTGAAAGAGACCTTGCCGAAGATCTGTCGATTAGCGGAGGGACAGGAGGCCTTGCCCAGTACTTTTCAAATATCCGGACTCTTCTTGCCGAATCTGTCAATGACGTAAAAGCCGGCAACTACAAACAGGCAGACCAGCGCGCTATATCTGCATACCTTGACAACTACGAATACCTTGAAGCTCCGATAGAAAAGCACGACTCTGAGCTGATGGAAACTCTCGAAATAATGATGCGCGAAGAGCTGCGAAAGATGATTAAATCAAACGAATCTCCGCGGGAAATCGAAGCGTTTGTCAATGATATACTTGAAAAGCTGGATACTGCAGAAGGGCTTTTGAAAAATGATCCAGATTATTCTGGCGGTTCTGCCGCATCGGAGCAATTTGCCAACATTGAAGGCCTGAGCCAGGGCTTTGGCACGTACCAGGGTCCCAGGAAGGATATAGGCGAGACGGAAGACCCTGCCAAGGCAGAAGTGAGAAACAACATCGACCAGATCAGGCTTAAACTGGATGAAACTCTGCGGCTTTACAGGGATGGCAATTCTGAGGGTGCCCTTTTGACGTCCCGCTCTGCGTATCTGGATAGTTACGAAAATATCGAGATCCCTCTACGCCCCATTGATCCTGACTTTACGCTCGAAATGGAGATCAAGTTTGCGGAATTGCGGAACCTGATACAGTCAAATACTTCATACGAGCAGGTCCTGTCAAAAGTTGTCGAGATAAGAAAGGGTCTTGACGAGTCTGAGCGTCTTGTCTCTGGCGCTGGAATTGTGGCGCCGGCAATTGCATTTTCAACCTCCTTTTCTATAATATTCCGGGAGGGCCTGGAATCCGCCCTGATAGTTGGTGCAATCCTGACGTACCTTGAGGCATCAAGAAACGAGCGGTTCAAAAAGCATGTTTATTACGGCATAGTCCTGGCGTTTGCCGGAACCGCCGCCACGTGGTTCGTAGCACAGTATGTAATCGACATCTCCGGAGCCAGCAAGGAGCTTATCGAGGCGATAGCCGGAGTCTCAGCCGTGGGTGTGCTGTTCTGGGTGAGCTTCTGGATTCTAAACAAGGTGGAAACAAAGAAGTGGATCGAGTTTGTCAAAGCCAAGGTTTGGAAGGCAACAACCACCGGAAGCGTCATGGTCTTTGTGATGCTGTCATTCTTCACAGTCTACAGGGAGGGCTTTGAAACCGTGCTGTTTTACCAGGCCATGCTTTCGTTTGCAAAATACATGGAGTGGTATGTTGCTGCCGGTCTTTTAGCCGGCCTAGGAGTGATTGTTGGCCTTACCTTTGTTGTAAGAAAACTGGGCAAGAAACTTCCTCTACGCGTATTGTTTGGGCTGACCATGGGCATCGGCGCGTACATGTCCATAGCGTTCATGGGCAATGCAGTACGTGAATTCCAAGAAGTCGGATACCTGCCGACGACCCACCTCATAGGTACGGTGCCACGCCTTGACATAAACATGGCATCAATGACCGGAATTCATCCCACCCTTGAGACTATTGTGGCACAGGTGATCCTGCTTGCAGTCTATCTGGCCGGTTCGCTGTACGTGCTGGTAATACAGCCAAGGAGAAAGAAGATGATAGAATCTGCAAGAAAGTCCCGTGCAGATTTGGATAGGGCTGGCGCAGACAAGAAAGCAAACATCGACATAGAAGACAACTGAGCTTCTGGCCTGTATCGCTAAAAGATGTCTTGGCAAGACAAGAACGCTTATAAAAAAGGACCCTTCCAATAGGTAAGAGAATATTGGCAAATACTTCTTTCCGGGTGCAGGCGCACAAGTTCAGCCAAGACAATATACAGGCCACCCTCGTTTGTTCCAAATGCGACGAGGTTTTCTCAAAAGAGTTTCCTCTCGATCTCGAGGGGCAGACATCCGAATTCAAATGCCCTGTATGTGGAGCACCAGGCGAAGTTGACCTGCCGTACAAGAGTGCAGATGAAAGAGAAAAGATCGAGGAAGAGTTTGAAGAAGTAGAAGAGGAAGAGTCCGGCGAAGAGTTCGAAGAGGAGTACTAGTTCTTCTTAGCGCCAATCTTACCCATCTGCGCCAGCAGGGCTGCCAACTGGATCTCTGGATGGGCCCCCGCCGAAAGCCGATAATCATACTCTGCCATCAACTCTGCAAGTTCTTCAGGCCTGTCTAATTTCATCTCATACGCTTCTTGGCTGGCATACTTTAGGAAATCCGATTCAGACATTCCGTACACCTGTGTCAACTCAAGCAACTTTGCACGCGCATCGTGGAATTTGCCAGCAAGAGCCAGTTTTATTACCTCTGATACCTTGGATCTGCCAGAAAGACCTATTGCAGTGCTCACATTGGCCATGTTGATGCTGCCCATTCCGGCGGCAGCCTGCATCACGTTGATGGAATGGCGGAGATCCCCGCCGGTGGCATCGTAGATCTGGGCAAGAGATTTCTCATCGTACTTGACCTTCTCCTTTTCGCAGATCATCTTCAGGTAATCGATCACGTCGTCCTTTGGCAGGCGGGTAAATCTGAAAACAACGCATCTGCTCTGAATCGGCTCGATTATCTGTGAAAGGTAATTGCAGACTATGATGAATCGCGTGGTCTTTGAGCTGTCTTCTATGATGCGCCTGAGGGCCGTCTGGGCCTCGGATGTCATCTCATCGGCCTCATCAAGGATGATTATCTTGGGCTTGTCAAAGTCCCTGTCCGTTGCCAGTTTGACAGAGGCTGCAAATTCCTTTACCCGCTCCCTTACCATCTTGATGCCCCTCTCATCTGATGCATTAAGTTCAAGCGTGTTCTTTTTCCACTCCTCACCCAAGATTTCCCGGGCAATGCAAAGAGCGGCGGTGGTCTTGCCAACGCCGGCGGGCCCCGCAAAAAGCATGTGGGGTATGTCCGGGCTTTTCACCAAGTTTGTAATCCCCCTTACTATCTCCTTCTGGTTGACAATCTCATCTAGCTTCATGGGCCTGTATTTTTCTGTCCACATAAGGTGGGACAGGTCGCTTTTCTTGGTGGTTGACAATTAGTTCCTACGGAAGATTGCAATCCATTAATAGATTGCTGCCGATCTTTGCAAGTATCATCAAGCTAGCTAGCGGATTAACAAAAACTGTCCGGACAAAAGATATAACACGACAGCTGTCTCTATTCTCTACCAACGATGGCCGATACGTCTTCTGATCTCAGTATAGAAACTATCCAAAGCGTCTATCGTATCGGCTACATGAACGAGGAAGTGCGGATATCTTACAAGCGAGACGTCAGGGCAACCGTGGGAAATATAGAAGTCGACGCCAAGGAAGGTGACATGTCTTCCATTCCCCGCTGGGTGGCCAAAATCCTCCTTGAGCAGGATGCGATTGAAATCCAGTCCAACGACATGGCCAGCTACGTCTCAAGGACGCTCAACCGGGAAAGGATAGCAAGGCCGCACGACCTGTCGGGAATAGATCCCGATTTCTATATCCGGGTTAACGACTACCTTGACGGCCTTAAGGAAAGGGAAAGAGAGAACCTGATTGTTTCGCTGAACACATTTGTCAGATCCAGAATCGAAAAGATAGTCAAGCTGGCAGCTGCGTCACCGCTCTCGGCGGAGCTGGAAGCCAAGCTGGCAGCGGAAGAAAAGGAGCTTTATAGGATGATTAATAGTGCCGCTTCTAAATTCAAAAAGGACGTGTTAAAATCTGGCTGAACAACAAACAACGGCAGCAGCACTGGCAAACGACGTGGAGCGGTTCCTAAAGGCGTTTAAAGACCGCGATGGCAGATACAAGTACTTTGACAGGATAAACAACATGATGGCGTTAAACGCCCAATCGCTTGTGGTCGATTATATTGACTTTGATTCCTTCAATCCCGATCTTGCCAAGCATCTTACCAACAGGCCTGACGAGATGTTGGAAGCATTCAACGAGGCTGCCCTTGCCATACTCCGGGAGATACATCCTGATTACGAGCAGGAAATTCATGGCAGGATCAAAGTCAGGATCGGCAACTATACCGTGCAGAAGGGCCTACGCGAAATCAACGCAGAATTGATAGACCGGCTGGTCAGCGTGTCAGGAATGGTGGTCCGCTCATCGGAGGTCAAGCCGCTGGCAAAAAAAGTCTCCTACCGCTGTGCCAACTGCAGCGTCGTCAGTGAGAGTGAAATGAAGGGGCTGGTTCTGAAAAAACCCACCAAATGCTCGGCATGCGGCGAAAAAGACCTGGAGATGGATCCAGAACACAGCATCTTTATCGATTTTCAGATGGTGCGGCTGCAGGAGCTGCCGGAGGACCTGCCGGCTGGACAGCTGCCGCATTATGTCGAAGTTACAGTGATGGGGGATCTGGTCGATCAATGCAGGCCAGGAGACAGGATAATGCTTACCGGTGTTATCAGGATAGAGCAGGAGCAGGTTTCGCCGCAGATAAGGACCAGTCTCTTCAGACTCAGAATGGAGGGCAACAACATAGAGTACCTTGGCGGCCGCGCTGGAAGCAAAGACACAAGGACTGTTGAAAGGATAGCCATAAGCACGGAAGATGAAAAGCAGATCCGCACCATCGCAAGCAAGCCCGACGCTTACGAAAAGCTGATAGCTTCACTGGCCCCCCACGTCTACGGCCATGAAGTCATCAAAGAAGCGATACTTCTTTTGATAGTGGGGTCCGTAACCAAGAAGCTTCAGGACGGCTCAAACAGGAGGGGAGACATAAACGTCCTGTTGGTGGGCGACCCTGGTACAGCCAAGTCAGAGATGCTCAAGTTTGCTGCCAAAATTGCTCCAAGGGGGCTTTACACTTCCGGCCGCGGCTCGACTGCGGCAGGTCTTACGGCGGCAGTCATACGCGACAAATCCGGGATAATGATGCTTGAAGCCGGCGCCGTCGTGCTTGGAGACCAGGGTCTTGTATGCATAGACGAGTTTGACAAGATAAAACCTGAAGACCGTTCAGCACTTCATGAAGTTATGGAGCAGCAGACCTGCTCCGTGGCCAAGGGTGGCATAGTTGCAACGCTGAACGCCCGAACCTCGATACTGGCGGCTGCAAACCCCATGTACGGCAAATATGACCCGTACAAGAACATTACCGAGAACGTGAACCTCCCGATCCCCCTGCTGACAAGGTTCGACCTGATCTTCATTGTTCGCGATATGCCGGAAAAGGAAAAGGACAGCCTGATCGCAAGCCATATTCTGGAGATCCACCGCGACACGGATCATGCGGCAAAGCCTGCCATAGACATAGACTTATTCAGCAAGTACCTGACCTTTGCAAAACGCGGTGAGCCAGTCCTTACTCCTGGCGCAATCAGCATCATACGCGACTATTACATGAACATGAGAAATGCCGAATCAGAAAGCATGATCACGGTAACTCCACGACAGCTCGAGGGCCTTGTAAGACTTGCAACAGCCCGTGCAAGACTTCTCCTGAAAGACAAGGTGGAAGAAGAGGATGCCAACCGCGCCATATACCTTGTAGATCAGATGCTCAAGACGGCCGGCGTGGATGTGAACACCGGCAAGATGGATGTGGGCGTCCTGTACGGCAAGCCACAGAGCGAGGTCTCCAGACAAAAGCTGTTCATGGAGGTTTTCAACGGCCTTTCGGGAACGGACAACAGCGAGGTTGAAGAAAAGAACCTGATATCGGAGCTTGTCAAAACCGGCCGGTTTACAGAAGAGGAAGCCAGAAACCAGATAAACAAGTTCTCTAGGGAAGGCCGGGTATACGAAAGAAGACCCGGGTTCTGGGCCAAGGCGTAGAATTGCAGACCACGCCGGGAATCAGGTTCACGAGCAGGGCGGAAAGGGAATTTGATCCCACCTTCAAGCAAAGGATACTGAAAGTCTATTCGAAATTTCCAGAACTTGGCAGCAGGTCCGTAATCTGCGGATCCATCAACAGAGGATCACGGTACCTTGGGACTGCGTGCAGCTGGACGTACCCTCAGAAGGTCAGCTTACAGCCGGGCGTCAGAAATACCACCATCGCCCATGAATTTACACATCTTGTGCAGGGAAACGGCATACCCCATGGCGAGAAACAGTGTGACATATGGACCGTGGCCCGTCTGGAGCTGGAATTGCTAGACGAAAAGCCGCACTACATCCTGAGGAGCTGGAAAAGAGATCGCTGGGTTCGCAACAAGGCTGCTATAAGGCAGCTGTGCATTCAATCCATAAAAGAAAGAGACGTCCGGCGGAATTACATAGTCTGGCTATCGCAGGAATTCCGGAAGATGAAATAAAACACTAAAAACTCGGGTCGCTGGAATATCAAACCGGCCTTAATGACAACAGCGATTGCCGATGATACCGTGCGGGCTATTATGCAAACCCATGACTATGCGTCACTTTATCCGCCACAGGAACTGGCAATCGCTGCCGGCATCCTTGAGGGCAAAAGCGTGCTTGTAACCACGCCCACCGCCAGCGGCAAGACGCTGGTAGCCATGATGGCCATAGCAAAGACAATCCAAAAAGGACAAAAAGCTGTTTACCTGACGCCGCTTCGGGCGCTGGCCAGCGAAAAGCATGCCGACCTGAAGGCTCTTGAGAGCATCGACCTTGGAATCGGCAGGAAAGCAAGTGTCATGGTCTCGACCGGTGACTATGACTCCTCAGGAAAGGAACTGGCCAAAGCCGACGTGATAGTGCTGACCAATGAAAAGATGGACACGCTTTTCCGGCACAGCGCGGACTGGCTTGGCGAAGTTGGGCTCTTTGTTTCTGATGAGGTGCACCTGCTTGGAGACCGGGAGCGAGGCCCGACCCTTGAAATGATGCTAACCCGCATACACAAGACGTATCAGCATGCACAGATAGTCGCATTGTCTGCCACGGTGACCAACGCAGACGAGATCTCTGATTGGCTTGGCTGCAAGCTCGTGGAAAGCAGCTGGCGTCCGACCAAATTGGTAGAAGGAGTGTACAACTATGGTACCGTCAAGATGAACAACGGAAGCACGTTTCGTGCCACAAAGTCTGGTCTGCCAGCCATAGATCTTGCCATCGATTCGCTTAATGACGGCGGCCAGGCGCTTGTTTTTGCAGAAACAAGAAAGCGGGCTGCATCGCTGGCGGCAAAGGCTGCTGAACCCGTCTACAGGCTTATCGACAAAAAGACCAAGGAGCTGGCAGCTAGGGCGGCCGCCGACATACTGAACAGGGGGGATGATACAGAGCTTACACGTACACTGGCACAATTAGTTGCAAAGGGCGTGGCCTTCCACCATGCAGGGCTTGGCACTTCCAGCCGCCAGATAGTTGAAGATGCGTTCAAGGAAGGCACTATCAAGTTGCTGACTGCAACGCCGACCCTTGCAGCCGGGGTCAACCTGCCTGCAAGACGGGTGGTGGTGGCCAGCGTTCTACGGTACGACTCTGATTACGGCGGTAACGTACCCATAAGCATCATGGAGTACAAGCAGCTGTGCGGCCGCGCCGGCAGGCCGAAATATGATTCAGCTGGCGAGGCGATAATAGTTTCAGAAGGCTCCATTGATGGAGATGAGCTGTACGACCATTACGTTCTGGGCACGCCGGAGCCCATACGGTCACAAATGGCATCGGACAAGGCGATAAGGTTCCATCTGCTTTCCACCGTTGCCATGATGCCTGGGCTCAAAAAGCCCGAGATCCTTGACATTTTCAAAAGCACGCTGTTTGCCAGGCAGTACCGTGACTCGGTGGTGGACTTTAAGGTGCAGTCGGCCCTGGAGTATCTAGAACAGGAAGAAATGGTAAAGTCAAGAAATGAGAGGTACATCGCCACGGAATTTGGCAAGCGCGTCTCGCTTCTGTACATAGATCCGCAGACCGCGGCGGCTTTCCGCGATGTCCTGCAGAAAATAGGCGACGCAAGACACAAGCACACGCTTGGATTTCTGCATCTGATTACTGCCAGCCCGGATTTCTATCCAAAACTTGGCCTGCGGAAAAAGGACTACGAAGAGCTGGCCGTGCTTTTGGAGGATCGTCTTGAAGAGTTGCTGTACCCCGTAAGCGAATACAATTGTACACGCAGTTTCTGGGCCCTTGGTGAGTGGATCGAGGAGGCCGGCGAACGAGCCCTGAGCGACAGGATGGGTGTAGAACCCGGCGACATGCACCGGATGGTGGAAACGGGCCAGTGGCTTGCATTTTCGCTTTATGAAATAGCCAAGTTGATGGGCAAACAACACATACTGACAGAACTGTACAACCTTCAATCCAGAGTAAGATACGGCGTCAAAGAGGAACTGATGCCGCTTGTCTATCTTGAGGGGATAGGCCGTGTTAGGGCGCGGGAGCTTTACAAGGCCGGTTTCACAGACCCATCCAAGATAGCCAAGGCCTCGGTCGCCAAACTGGCCGCCGTGCCAAAGATCGGGCCTGCCGTTGCAGAAAAGCTGAAAGCACAATTATACAGGAGAGGGCAGGTTCAGTAACAAGTGCAGCTTGGAATCTATGAAATTGTCATATACGGAACAATCGTCTCGGCAATTTCGTTCCTGCTAGTCCTGCTCTTGACGCCGGTGGCCATCAAATCCCTGACAAAAAGGGGGAAGACAGTACCCGACTTTCATAAACCCAACAAGCCTGCAGTGCCTCGGCCCGCCGGCCCGGTCCTGATGCTGGGCATCGCGGCAGCAGAGATCGTCTTGTTTGCCATGACGATGAATACTGCCGTCCTTGCAATACTGCTGGCCACCGTCATCGCGTTTGTCGTTGGATACGTAGACGATTCAAAAGTCATGCCCGGCTGGTTCAAACCGGCTGCGCTGCTTGCTGCGGCCCTGCCAATGGTCCTGCTGCATGCCCACGGCGACCACCTCAATCTCGTGTTTGGCAGCGCCTTTATCCCTATACTGTACATACCGCTGATCTTCGTAATAATGCCCGTGGCAAGCAATACCATCAACTCTATCGACGTACTAAACGGTGTAGCCAGCAGCTTTATCATCGTCTCTGCTCTGCCCCTGCTTGCGTCAATAGCCATATTCGGAAGCATGGAGGTATTCCTGGCAGCCCTGCCCCTCCTCTTTGCCACGGTTGCCTTTTACAGATATCACAAGTACCCAAGTAGGATATTTCCCGGGGATTCCGGTGCGCTTTTGCTGGGTGCAATGTACGGCGCGCTGGCGGTGGCCGGAAATTCAGAGATCATCGGAGTAGTAGCGCTGCTGCCGGCAGTCATGAATTCCTTTCTGTTTCTTTCAAGCGTCAAGCGCATAGTCGAGCACCGGCAGGTAAGGGCCCGTCCAGTGGTTATTCTAGACGATTACCGGCTTGCAGCATCCAAGGACAGATCTGCTCCTGCTACCCTGGTGCGGCTTATTCTTGCTGGCGGGCCGCTTGAAGAAAAGGAGATAGCTTACAAGATACTCAAACTATCGATTGTCTCGGCAGTTCTGGCCTTTGCAACCGTGGCCATGCAGTACTTATTGTTGCGGTGAAGGAAATGGCACTTGGCCTTTCGATCCTGATAGTGGTGATGTGGCTGATGGTGCTGGCCGTTGCGGGATTTCTTGTAACATTCGTGGCGCCTGTCGATGTTCAGTTTCCAAACTCTATAGCGACTTCGGCAGTTCGGGCCATCATTGCCGTTTTGGCGGTAATCGCTCTGATCTTTGGACTGGGGATGCTAAAGAAGCTGTATCTGCAAAGAAAGCTGACCTGAACCGGCCGGGCGTTAAACACCAATGATTGGTATGAATCTTGCCATTTTTATGATAATTGCATCAGAAACAACGTCTCTGGTAAATTTGAACTTTGGATAACAATTTATTTGAAAACCTTATATTGCAACCTCCTTTAGAACGTGCCATGAAGCGTATAGAAGCCATTGTCGCCAGTGAAAAGGTTAGCGTTGTCAACGATGCGCTTAAAAAGGCAGGTGTTGGCGGTGCCACTATCGTAGAGGCAAAAGGAAGGGGGAAGGGCGAAAAGCCGAAAGTGATGAGTGGCAGGGGAACGTCAAGCCACACTGCGGAATTCTCTACAAGGGCTAACATTGTTACCGTTGTTGATGATTCTGAAGTCGACAATGTGATCAAGGCCATACTGGAAGCCGCAAGCACCGGCGCCCCCGGTGATGGAAAGATATTCATTTCTTCTGTCGGCGAGGCAGTGGATATAGGCACCAGAAAACGAAGCCAGACCAGCATGGTTTAGAACTTTTTCTTGAAAAACCTCTTGGTCTCGCCTAGCGTTAGCACTTCCACTGCGGAGACCCTTACCACGATCGGTAAGTCGCGTACTGCCTTTCCTATGGCAAGGCAGTTTCTTTGCGGCAACGTCCTGACTATGGATCTTATGGTATCGCTGTCGGCCAACGAAACCTTGGATATCTTGTCCAGGTCACTGTCGTTGGTAAAGTTGAACAGGAAGATGTTGTCGACCTGACGGTAAATGCCGTCGTTTATGGCGTCCGGTTGGTTGGTAATGAATGTCGTATAAACCCCAAAATGCCTCATACGCGTTATGATGTCCTCCCAGTACGTCTCGCGGATGTAAAGGTGGGCTTCTTCAGCAAACAGAAAGATAGGAGGAATTTCTTTTCTTTCCAGCAAGTTGACTATCTTGCTTAGCACAAGCTCGACGGTCATCCTCCTTGCAGCTCCCGATACCTCGCCCATGTTGATTATCATGGCTGCACCGGCGCAGGATTTTGTCACGTTCTCAAACCGAAAACCGCTACCTGTGTCGGTGAACAGCCGGGAAGACTGAATGGTGTGATACCTTGAGACTAGGGCGTCCCGCACAAGTTCGTTGATATTCCAAGTGTTTATGGCATTGCCCATGGCGGCTATGTCCAGCGAGTTCCTGTTCTCAAGCCAGTCCCAGATCCTGAAAAATTCCCGGAGTGATGCAGCCGGCATGTCCAGAGCATTTCTAAGCATGCCTGCCACGGTCTCTTTTCCGCAATAATTCAGAGAAAAGCGCAGGTCCTTGCCTGGTTCCAGAACCAGAACTCGGTCGTGCACCGAAGAAGGCGATCCGTCCCGGTTCCACCTTATGCCGCCGTATTCGTTGTTCAGGTCAAACACGACCACAAATGCACCGTGCTGCACCAACGTCTTGACCAGAAGCTTTGAGAGGTGGGACTTGCCGGACTCCTTTTTTCCTGTGATTATTGTCAGCTTGCCGTCCAGGTCTTCGGCGTATATCTCGAATTCTTCGTTATCGCCTGCCCTGCCCAGTGGGATGGGGTAGACTCCGTTACGCCCTAAAAGCAGGTCAAGCTCTTTTACAGTCAACCTTCTTATCTTTGATTCCACTCTGGAAGGAAGCCAGGAAACATTGCTGGTAAGCTGACCGTCATTTACTGCCGCCCTGATCTTTGCGCGAAATATCCTGGCGTCCCTGACAAGGCGGGACAAACTTCCAATATTGAGCGGATCGTGGTGATTTTCCACGCTGGAGGCGTTTACCACTTCTTCTTTTACAATGTCTTCAAAAAGCGACTGGGATGTGAGGTACTCCTCATCATATACTTGGACTATTATGCACCGGTTCCCGTCCTCGATTAGCAAATAGTCACCCTTCGATGCCGAGTCGTCCTTCATCGCAAGAAGCAAAAGCTCGTTGTTGCTTTTTGAAAGGATCTTCATACGATTATCGACCCCAGCAGGGTTCTCCTGATGTCGTCTGCGGCCAGTTCTGTTACCCCGTAATTGCTGAGGACATGGCTGCGAAGGCATGTCACCTCCGTGTTTGTGAATGTAGAGATGTGATGGGCCAGCCTGAGGGTTTCCGGATAGCCGCATGCAACAGGATCGTTGCCTAGCAGCTTGCCAAGCGTCTGTTCTTTATCACCAACGATGTCGACCCTGAGCACCGGGCTATTCTTGTCCAGCTTGGCCACAAGGTTTGAGCCGATGGTGTTGCGAATCATGCTCTTGATTATCATGTCAACTTCAATGTAGGCTGGACCGCTCACCTTTGTCAGTAGGGCAGCGGCTCTTTCCAGAATTTTGAGCTTTGTGTTCTTGCTTATCCCTGCGATCAGGTTCTTGTGCAACACACAGTTTTCAGCAATCCTAGACATGCCTGTCTTTCTGTCTTCAAATATGGATGTCCTTAGCGACCCGTCGACCAGAATTATCGAATTTCTCATGTGGCTGGAAAGCTCATGCTGGATTGCCCGCTCGGCCCTGACCCTTATGAGGCGCTTTGCCACGTCACTGTCTGCAAGGACCAGCCTTGCCAGCCTGCTGTCAAGTTGAGAGTCGCGGAGATTATCCTCGCTTATGTAGTAAAGCATGGGGCCAATCTTGAAATGCATAAGGGCGGCCCCGCCGTAGGCCATGGCAATGCCGCACTTGATCGCGTACAGGCCGCCATCCTCCGTCTCTGCCAGCTTGATGCTGCTGGAATCAACGGCGGCTACCATCGCGTTCTCTTTGATTGGTCGGACAGTGGTTATTGTTGTTGCGCAATAAGCAGAGCCAAGCCTTGACTCCCAGCCATTTGCCGGAACCAGGCTCTTGTCATCGGAGTTGAATATGATTTTCTTCCCTCTCAGTTCGTCCAGCTTGGGTGCAAGACACCTGCTTACCGATTCCGCGATGCCGAAATCCTCCAAGTTTATGGTCGCAAGAGAATTTAATTGTGCAGTCATGTTGGTCAACAATAAATGCGGGCACAATTATATTAATATTGCGCAACATGAACAATATGGCCAGCAACA
>CAZKXR010000001.1:38838-159678 GCA_964556935.1 uncultured Nitrososphaera sp. | reverse complement strand
GCTATCTCCCAGACGTTGGACGGGTTCTTTCCATTTGGATTGCAGACAGCAAAGATCGGGTAGTGCCTGTGGCCGCCTATCCTGCGCCTGGTGGCGTGCCGCTTGAACTTGCGGTAGCAGGTGGGACAGAACTTTTCAGGATCATAACCGTACGCCCGGGCTATCTCCGAAGTTGACGGAAGGCTGGAAAGAGGCGTCGAAGGCGTTGAGCCATGAATTATCCTTGATATCCTTTCAATGGCTTCCTTGTCCGGCTTTTCTGGCCCGTACTGCACCATTTCAGGCGAAGGCCGCCTGTTCCTTCCCTCGACGGCCTCGTTGCCCAGAACCCTGACTGCATCCAGGTTTGCATAGGACCGGGAATTCTTTGAAAAGAACAGTACGTACTCGTATGCCTGAGAAAAATTGTCAGGCGAGCTGCTACTGACACTGTTCTTCTTGTACCAGATTATGTCTTCTCGGAACTTGTAGCCGGCCCTGACCAGAAGGTCTGCAAGCCTGTGTGGAACGCGCAGTTTCTCCTTCCTTCTTCTGGTGTCTCCGATGACGATCCACAGGCTGCCGTCATCGGTCAGCAGTTTTTTGACGCTGACAAAAACCTTCACCAGTGAATCCAGGTATTCTTCGACGGTCTGCTCCCTTCCTATCTCCTGGCCGTCAGAGCCATAACGGCGATGGCCGTAGTACGGAGGCGATGTGATGATGGCTCGGAACTTGCCGGCCGGAAGGCTCCCTATTGCCTTACTAGCGTCCCCATAAATCACCTGAAAAGATTCGACCAAGCTTTCGAGATAAAAAGCGACGGCAGAGATTCTTAATCTTATCTATGATATATATTTGGGCCCCAAAGGTAGAATCTGCAATACAAGGGCCGGTGGTCTAGCCTGGTTAAGATACCGCCTTGACATGGCGGGGGTCGTTGGTTCGAATCCGACCCGGCCCATTTTGATAACTTTCTTTGGCCCATGCCAAGAATGAGTCAAGGGTCCAATGATGTAACGGAATTCGTAAATTCCCAAAAAACTTTCTGGACAGATAACTTAATTCAGTACAAGAATTACTTAGCGAAGACGGGATCTTGTTTGGTCTATCCCTGCTCTAATTATTTTGAATGCTTCCTGTGCATCCTCGTTAGGAATATCCTTCACCAAAAGATCGGTTCCATCTACCTTCAGGTTTAGCTTTAAAGTAGACCTAAGAACACCTTTGTTAATTGTCACATTTAGGATGTCGGCGTAACTGTAATCCGTATAGCTTTTCTTTATTCTAAGCATTGACGGCTTTCTGAGAATAACACGCCTATCAGTAACGGTCACGGATTCAATATTTATTGCAGGATGGTACTTCTTCTGCTTCATGTACAAGAGAACCTTCTCATTTTCGTCCAAAAGTGTCAGAACGTCAGACGGCGCATCGTCTTTCTCCACAATTATACTAGTGTTCTTCACACAATAAAGAATTACCCCGCTAGTTGTTTCCTTTGCCATCATCGCAATATGTATCGAGTCTTGTGTAACAGCGGAAATGATGCCCCAAATGGACTAGAAGAGGGGGTTTTTGGTGGTTCGTCGTTGATGTCTTTTCAATGCGCAGTATTTCATCTCTCCAGCCTCTTGAAACAAGATTTACAATAATACTCAATCGTGTCTATGAATTCCATCTTCCTTGTTACTTTATAATATGCATGTTTATCGCACATTCTGCAATAAACATCTCTTGGGAGAGGAGCGTACGAATAAGGAGCTCTTGTCGTCTTTATAGGGGCATCAAATTTCTCAATAATCAAATTGGGACTCACCCCTTTCACATGTGTCCTAACACCTACACCATATTAAATGAATCACAGTCGTGCTATCGTAATGGCAACCATTACACCGTATGAATGCCTTATACCATCCACAACATATGGAAATCATGAACGACGCTTGAGTACTCTGCTGAGATTTGTGAGACTGGCGGTTTTATTTGGACGTGGAAAGCAACGTCAATTCAGAGTTATCGGAAATAAGGTCAGGGTTGTATTTTCTCATCTGATTACTGTTGTTACCACATACTATTAATTACAATAAATAATATACAAAAAACATAGTGAAAAAGAAATTTTCAAGCGGGGGCAAGTGTGAATGTATTTGCCATAGCCGACCAAATACGGACTATTGCGGCTATTGTTCTATGTCGCATACGCAAATGAAAAGTAGACGATATTAACTTTTTCATCTCTCTCTTTTTTAGAGCATGGCAAAAACTGAGACATCAGAAGTTTTTCAGAAATCTGATAATGATATAACCTTCGAAATCTATTGATCTTCTTTCATAAACTAGCGATCTCGCGGGAATATGCAATACAATATATGACATGTGTAGAACCTGAGTAATATGAGGATGTTTTAAAATAGTAATGACAAGTGATGAATCCGATCTCTTTATCAAATGTTCAAATTGCGGCCACCAAAAAGTAGATCACGATGCTTCAGCCAAAAAAGACAAAAGGAAATGTCTGATTGGCAAATGTGAATGCAAGACCTTTATTCCGGACAGAAAGTATTACAAAAAGTAAAGATCCTGCTACTTTTCCGGCAAGATTCGGGTTGCTGGCCTAGTCTTTACTATTGTGATTTAAATAACAAGCATTAATCAATAGTGCGGCCTTAAGAACTCGTCTTTTGAGTCCGGAGAACCTCTTATGCCGATCAAATTGGGTCACATAGTTTGATAAGCAACCTTGTATCATGTATTTTGTGGCAAAGCTGATTGTTGAATCATACCAAAACTCGACTGTAAATGAAATTTTAGAAGATATTGGCAAAAAATACAAGATCGATACGAGGAAAGACTATTTGAAGGTGGATAGTCCGGTGGAGGAGATCAAATTCAAATACAGAACATATTCTGAATGCGTAAAGATGTTGCATCGGAAGGCAGGGCTCAGCTAGCAGGAAATTATGGGCTGCCTTTTGGAATCTTATGTCATTTGTTGCACCACACAGGTTATCCAGTGATGCATCTTGCAGTTTAGAAACAATACTTCATTGTTTACCCAGCCTTTTACTAAACCCACGTCCACAAACGCTGTATATCACACGCTCATCAACAGTGCCAAGACTATAGATGAACTGCCTGCTTTTAATAAGGCAGTTATTGTGACGTATGGAAGTGTAACAAATTCGTGCTACTGCCGCTTTGCATCATGAATATTTATTGCGCTCTTCTTAGAGTGCTGGCTCATCATTGTTTTCAGTTTATGGATGCCATACCCGCTCTTTGATGATATAACAATTGGATCTGATATTCTTAGATTTGCGGCGATCTGTCCAATTACTTCTTCCGAGCCCAGCCTGTCATACTTGGTAAAAACCACGAGAACCTTGGACCTGTCTACCTTCAGCTCTTCAAGTACCTGCCAGCAAGTGATATATTTTATTCTGATATCCCGAAGGTCTTCCGATGCATCTATCAAGAGCAAGATCAGGTCGGCGGCAAGCGATTCTTCCAATGTTGATTTGAATGCGTCTATCATATATGTAGGAAGTCTGCTGATAAAACCAACAGTATCTGTAAGCAATAGTTCGTTGTCATTCACTTCCAATGCCCGGGTAGTTGTTGAAAGTGTCGTAAACAGGCTGCTGGAGGTCTGTTTGTGTTCTTGGGTGAGCAGATTAAACAGGGTAGTCTTGCCGGAGCTGGTGTAGCCTACAAGTGAAAAAACGGGCATCTCAGTCCTTATTCGTTGTTGATGATAGAGTTCCCGTTTTCTTTTAGCTTCATCCAGCTTTTCTTTGATAAATGACATGCGTCTTTTTAGATCGCGGAACTTTACATCAACTACATATTCTCCCATGCCGCCTTTTCCCGGTCGCTCATTGCCGGAGGTCAGTTTCGCATTTTCCCGAACACGCGGCATTTCGTACTTTATTTCCGCAAGTTCTATCTGTAGCTTCGCCTCTGCTGTGGTGGCCCGCGAGTAAAAAATGTCAAGTATCAGCCGCTCCCTGTCAATTACCTGCACGCCAGTCAGTTTTTCTAGGTTGTGTATTTGTCTTGAGGTAAGATGTTCATCAATTATTATTTGCTCCACGTCAGATTTTTTTATGAATTCTTTTACCTCTTCTGCTTTGCCGGAGCCTATCCCGTACTGGGAGTGGCTAAGGTACTTTTGGGTAAAGACGCCAACATTCTCGCGGTCTGCTGAATCCACGAGGCTTTTTGCTTCATCCAGTGTGAAACTATCTGGGTACGTTACAAGTACTACTTTCCTTAACTTGTTCAATGATATCAGGACCAGTCCATGTAATCTTCTGTGACGTATTCGTTTTTGTGTCCTCTTGAACAAGTATGCGAAGTGTCAGCGCTTGTGGCAGCCGATTTGGAATCATTACTACTTCCTTCAGCAACGTAAATTCCGGGGAACACCTCTCCACAAGTCTTGCATTTTAGCATAAGCATTGGCATTTCTTTAACCGTATTCTAATAGGTGATAGCTCGTATTATAGGTATGCCAGAGGAAAAGGTACGTCCCTTTTTAATTAGTGAGGCATCCATATGATTTCTTGAAAGCCAGACTCTGCAAGTAATATCCAGTCATTTCCTTCTATGCAAGAAATGATTATCATTGCATTTTCGAATAGTCTATTGCATCCATTATTACTTGTGCTGCACGAGATCCAAAGTTTGTCTTGCAGTAGTTTTCATTTCTCAATTTTGAATCCAACTGGTTTGTCCTTATCAGATCTGACACTCTGTTTACCGCAGCTAGATAATTCATCGATGACTCCCATGTAAGTATGACAGTACATTTGTCACAGACACTACATTTCGTATTCGCTCCGTAAACATAGTTGCAAAAAATGCATCTGTTGTATACCATTGATTTGCCTGTTCTTGGGGCGTTTATCCCAAAATGAACCGTGTTAAAACACGCCCTGCACAAATGCTTGTTACATATGGCACAAGTATGGTATTCTTCGTCCCTGTTACATATTTCACAAACTGGCAATTCTAGATCACACTCCTTACTGATGGTATTGTAATCAAGTAGCAGGGTAAGTTAGACGGATTATTCAGTAACTCAGGAACAGCCCCGCATGTCATTCAGCTACAACCATTGTTACCGTAGATTTTACATCATGAATTGTGCAGATGTCATTTAGAACAATTTTTCGCAATTCTTTCTCAGACACGGAGTTTATTTTTACTAAAATATCATATATGCCACCTGTCTGGTAAACATCGCTTATAGAATGCACTTTACCCAATGCTTCTATAACGGTGGGGACAAATGAAAAGTTACAATTAATGAGTATAAAAGCAGAAACCATTGCAATGAGTATTAGGCAGAACGGCTATTAAACAATTTTTTAACCTTCCATAAGGCGACCATTAATGGCTAGAAAATTCCAAAGATCGTAAAATTCTAAACGACATGTCGGCACCTAAGCCTTGCCTTCCGCAATGTGCTTAAAAACCCGATCGCCGAAGGAGATGCCAGCATGAGAAAAATTATTGTAAATACCTTCATAACGCTCGATGGTGTCATGCAAGCTCCGGGCGGACCTGAAGAAGATCCCACAGGTGGCTTCAAGTACGGCGGCTGGTCAGTCAATTACTGGGATGAAATGATGATGAAGTTCATGATGGATGAAGTGTTGGCCAAGCCTTTTGATCTCTTGCTTGGTCGGAAGACCTACGATATATTCGCGGCTCATTGGCCATTTGTCAAAAATGACCCAGATAAGCTGAACACAATGGCCGCAGACAAACTGAACAGTGCGAGGAAATACGTTGTCTCAAAAACGCTTGCTAAAGCCGACTGGGAAAACTCTACGCTCATCACGGGCGACGCTGTGAAAGAAATCATAGAGCTCAAAAAACAAGACGGACCCGAAATTCAAGTCCATGGAAGTAGCAATCTTATCCAGACGCTTTTGAAGAATGATTTAATTGATGAGTTTCGCGTGTGGACCTTTCCTCTTACCATTGGTACCGGCAAACGCCTTTTCGGCGAAGGCACAGTCCCTGTTGGTTTAAAACTGCGGGACTGCAGAATATCTACAACAGGCGTCAGCATTGCTACCTATACGGGCAGTGGAAAGATCAATACCGGTTCGGCCGCGCTCGAAAACCCGACAGAGGCAGAACTCATTCGCCGAAAACGACTTGAATAGGAAAAGATAGATGATTATCAAGTGGGATTATAAGCCGGTGGAGTCTAAGCTGATCGGTTGCTTTTGATTCAAAATAGTTTTCCGATGAAAGAGTGGCATATTAGTCACATGGAAAGAATGATTCTGAAGTATGTTACAGGATTATCCAGTAGTGCTTCGGCGTGGGAGAAGAGACAGAATAAAAGATATGGCAATTTAACGAATGTTTGCAGACAGATAGATTATGATATCAGGCACGGAGCCACAAGGGAACAAGCTCTTTCTTTTCTAGAAAAAATCAGTCATGATTCATCTTTTTCTGACCTCAGGAAGAACGCGGATTCGTTAGACAGAGTAGACGAAATAAAAGAACATTTTGTATCGTTCAAGAGAATCCGCTGATGTAGCATTTTCTCCTTTTTTGCTCATGTTTCTGATACGACAGGACACGTCGCTGAGATTACCGTCGTAACCGAAACAATCATCCCCTGAATTTAACAGAAGGCCGTGAATCACCACAATATTGACGATGTTGATTCTAGAGTTCCATCACTCTGAAAATAACATCGAATAGCAGTCAAGAACATAATCCTCGCAAATCGGCTTCAATGCTTCGTCATCATGAAGAATTGAATGACAAGACTCCTGAAGTGGCTGGCATTGTCTGAAGCTAAACCCGGTGAAAGACCGGACAGTAAGGCCAGCAATGGCGACGAAGTAAACTCCGAAATGTATGTCCTTAACTAGCTGGGCAAACGATTTGAAAAGCTGCCGTCATTAATGAAAAGGCTGCATCAAGTCAATGATGCGGATGGATAGACAAGAATGGTAGGAAATAAACGATATTTTTAGGGCCGATGGATTTGGCTGGTTATCATAGCTGTTGGATAAGGATGCAAAGTTAAAGTGAATCAAGAAGGCCTTTGGCAATACCTCTATAAACTATTCCGTGCTTATTGCCGTCCTTTGTACCCTTTTTAAATTCCTTCTCTGCCTTTTTCAGATTGTCCACAATAATCTCTATGGCAAATTCATCGTTAATCTGTCTTTCATCCAATGCTAAATTATCATAATATTTCAAATCGATAGCTCTGAGCATATCACGTATTTCTTCCATATCGTAAACCATAATAGCTGACTAAAGGTCGTTAAAAGTATTTAAAAAATTAGGAAATCAGTTTCCAAAAGAAAAGATGTCATTAAAACCATCACCCGAAGTTAACGAACAAGCAGGAAACAAAAATCTGCACGAGTTACCGGTGTTGAAACTTTACTGCATGTTCCCGACATGATTCAAAAAAGATGGATTGTTGGAATGCCGCTATCTAGTCGTAATCATACTTGAAATGCCAGACCCCCGTCTTAGACTTTCAAACGTCAGGAATACTACACCTGCAATGACGATTGTTGCTACGACGATTAGCTGTGGGTTCGTATCCAATTTGTCCAAGATAGGTACTCCATTACCGTATGCACCGGGATCCTTGGCAAGTTCGACGCGCTCTTTTGCCAACTCCACAATCTCTTGTGAGTAGTCGCCTGCAGCCATTGCGCTAGTGGTGCCAAGAAACGATAGCATTCCAACGCTCCCTGCCGCTATCAAGAAAAACTCCACTGTTACAGGAAGTTTTGGTTTTCCCATGTACTAAATTCCAATAGTTTTGGTATAAGCAGTGCTAAAACCTGCTTCAAATAAAGAGCGTTTGTTTGATATGGATAACAAACAATTGCAATTAATCAAAGGCAATGGAAGGATTGGAAATGTATTCCGAGTTTCAAAGCTAAGAATTCTAGCGATTCCTTTAAAAGGAATTTGAAGATTTTCGATGTGCATTCGGATCCAGTAGCGATAGCTTACCTAAGAGGAAAAGCAACTTTCAGAGCAGTGGTAAAAGGTCGCTATTTATTGCATTCCTTGTTTACCCGCAACTTACATTTCGTGTGATGCCTCCAACTCCCATTTGAAAAATATTCGAGATGTTTGACACCGTCGCGATCGGTAACAATCTGTTCCTGTCCGTTTTTCGGAGACTTGGAGCGTACCAGCACTGGTGATTCTCTACTAAAATTTGGCAAGGTTATGCAGAACTCCTGCTAGCTAAAACAGTCTGTATACATGGATCGCAATACCTTTCTATAACCGCGATGTCGTTTCCCACATCAAACAGTATCTCTTTTGTGGCCGGACTGCCGCATTTCCTGCACATTTTTGGCTTGCCAGACGCGGATAATTGATTGTTAGACAAGCCCCTAACAGACAAAAATTGCTTATTCATCATTATTTAACCTTGTTTGACTAATAAGAATGTAGCATATCATAGAGGTACTTTGTCTAACAATGATCACTGAAAGTCATGATCGCATCTGTAAGATGGTGGCCTAAAATTCATGTCAATAACGATTCATAGCTAGAAAAGGCGTGTGCCTTTGCCAAAGAACCTTCCATACACAGCTCTGATGACAAGAACCATCGTTATTGTCAATGAAAGCATTGCCATGGCTATTGCATCAAATTCGGGAACCACGTAGGTGCCGGTTATTGTTATCTCCCTCGAGTCCGCAGGAAAAGGTATCAGCAGGATTCTTTCCTCATCGTTTGCCTCGGTTTCTTTGAAAAGCACAGTCTTGTCATCAACAGATACGACGTAATCGGAATCCCTTGCGTCTATCACGTTTCTTGGCAGGTGTATAGACAGTGTGCCTTTCATCGTTGTATCAATGTCTACTTTTATTGACGTGTTTTCGACGGCGATGTCTCTTATCGAGCCGCCCTCAATGCTGTATCTTATCGGGTATGATACATCATCGACTCTCAGATTGAAAGTGTTCATTTCAGTTCTGCTGGTAACGGTGAACTGCAGCGTCGGGCTCTGCGAGCCGGTATAGTACCCTTCACCTTTGAATATCGCGTACACGGTCCAACTGCCCTCTTTTTCAGGAAATATGGTATCAGTGTAACTTCCGTCCTTTGCAATAACAACCAGATTAGACAGGATCTTACCGTCAGGGTCTTTATACAAAAGTTCCAGTGTTTCCCCCGGCAGTGTAGGAGAAAGTCTCCCTGAAACGGTCAGGCGCGACAGGGCTATTGCTGATTCTGACGAGACATTCGCAGTAAGAGTGGTCTTAATCTCCGTCAGACCTGCAATGACACGCGCCGTGTTGACGGAATCTCCGACCAAGATGTTTGTTCTGTCGTCCTGCGTGATGGTATCCAGCGCGTTAATTCCGTTGTTGAGGGGATGTTTCCATATCACCTGTCCATTCCCGCCGTTTAATAGATAGACAGTAGAATCTATGGAACCGGCTGCCACCTCTTCAAAACTATCTCCGTCAAGATCCGGCACTCCGACAACAGGATAGCGCTTTGAAAAGTCGTCCCTGCTTCTGTCTGTTCCTAGATTGAACTTCCATTTTTGCTGACCAGTAGTGCCATCCAGCAAAGCAACGTGGAGATCATCGTCGATTCTTTGGATTATTGCCAAATAATACTGTGAAGAGTCTTTATCAGCTAAGTATGTGGCAGAAAATACTGCGCCACTTTTGTAAGTT
Organism: uncultured Nitrososphaera sp.; assembly: GCA_964556935.1. Classification (GTDB taxonomy): domain Archaea; phylum Thermoproteota; class Nitrososphaeria; order Nitrososphaerales; family Nitrososphaeraceae; genus Nitrososphaera. The sequence continues at coordinate 149,986 of CAZKXR010000001.1, read as the reverse complement.
CCGTCACCGATATTGACTTTCCAGACCTCAGAAATGGGATCAAGGTCTATGACGCTAACCCTTGCATAGTCAGGCCCTCCTCCACCCTCAATGAAATGAAGCCCCAGCGCGTCTTGCACACCGTCACCATTAACATCCGGTATAACCGCAAGGCTCCATATTTCTCCGTTTGAAGTTACCTGTTTGGTAGCCCGCTCTTGTCCGGTAAGTCCATCTATTACATAAAAGACGTTGTGATCGTCTACCAGCACAAGATCTAGGACTCCATCTGCATCAAGATCGATTACTGCAACCGGGCTGCTTCCGGCGTTTCCTTCCTTCAGCCCGTGAAGTTCCTGTTCGTGTTTGTATTCCCACAGATTACTGCCATCGGCTGTGTTAAGAGCAGTTGCCGTAAATCTGCTATTTTTCGTGCATTCGTCTCCGGAACTTGAAACGACCACCACGTCAGGCAGGTCATCATCGTTTATGTCCGATATGACATGGATGGAACGCAAGTGCACATAGCAGGAGTCCTGCGCACTGACAGAGTTATTGCCTATATCGTCGATTTTCCATACAAGAGCGCCCTTACTGTCTAGGAGGAAGACTGAATTATCCTTAGATCCTGCAAGCACCATAACCTGATTCATGTCTAGCGGTGTTACCCATTGAACAGGCTGGTTTGCGGCATAGCTCCACAGCGCCTCTCCGGTCTTGCCGTCAAGCATGTAGACCTTGCGATCATCCGAGCCCATTACTACATCGCCGATACCGTCGCCAGAAACATCTCCAGCCGCAGAGATTGTGTTGATGGAACCGCCGGCACTGAAATGCCAGATTTCATAAGAAGACTCTGCGGCGTTGCCATTTACAGCAAGAAACGGCGATAAAATGATGATGGATATCAGCGATATTGCAAAAATATAGAGACGTCTTATTTTGGCTTGTACCAATGCAATATGAAATTTTGTCGAACATTATAAACATGATCGATGATGCCACCAATTTCTTGTAACAATTCACAGACGAGTCGTCTATTGATTTCAGATGTTATGCACAAAATAACATGTTTACAAAAGTATCTTAAGCTACCACCAGTCCAAAGTGTTATAATTTAGCATTAAAACGCTAGAATCAGGACTAACAAATTGACGATGTATATTTAATGGTGTAGATTAATCGGACACCAGATAGAAATACGCCCAGTTAGATGGGCTTATCTACCCGTATCATCCTATTAGATTGTATCCGAATTTGACGTTCAGGTGCAACAAATGCAGCATGGAATTTGAGGAGAAAGAAAGACTCGACAGGCACAAGAAAGTTCACGGACGAAAGCCGAAAATATCCGAAGCAGGGGCCATAGATTTCAATCAGGTAGGCGCCTAGCAGTCTTTACTTGGCAAATCTATTCCGTTTACGAATCGAAAAGTAGCTGCTGGTTTGGCATTGCTTGGAATCGCGGGTATTTTCCTTGGGCTCAGTCTGTTGTTTCACTGGAACTATGCGGACATGGTATATAGGATCAATCAAGGCGGCTATACTATGTGCGACCACTGTCCGTTGGCTATGGAGGCGTGGTTAAACAATTCAAAGCTTTACGGAATAATAGGCAGCATTGTTGGCGCATTTGGCGCAGCATTACTGATAGCAGGATACAAATCAATTTCATTAATAGCGTTAAAAGAGTAAACTAAACCGCCACTTCCTGTGATCAACCTGAATAAGGCGATTCTACGAAATTGTATTTAGGAAGGTTATCGCTACCAAAGTCGAAATGTTCGCCAAGGTTGTCGATGCTGCTACCCCGCTTTCAAAACTAAAGGACGACTGCGTCATCGCGATTTCCGGCTTCAACATGGCTACAACTCCGGAATACTTGATTTTGGAACTGTACAAGCGGTATGCAGAGCAGGGGCACCCCAAGAACGTATTTGTAATCTCCGATGCCCTACCTGCAACGCCTGGGAGAGCATTGGACTGGGTTGCTGAAAGGCTTTACAGCGACCCGAATCAAGAATTTCTCAGAGGAATTCTGATGCCCTACCTGGGCTTTTCACCGTGGCTTCAAAAGCTGGTAAGGGAAAACAGGATTGAATGCTATGGATGGCCTATTGGCATTACTGCATACTGGTTCAGGGAAATAGCATGCGGAAGACCCGGCCTTATAACAAAGATAGGTGTCGATACCTTCCTTGACCCCAGAAGGGAAGGCGCTGCTCTAAATGAAAAAGGAGGCAAGAATCCATCCTGCAAAGTCAGCATAATGGATATCGAAGGAGAAGAGTACCTCCTGTATCAGGCTCCAAAACCGGATTATGCATTGATAAGGGCTACTAGCGCAGATGAGAATGGCAGCCTATCGATGGAAGATGAAGGCCTGAGAGGAACCATTCTTAGCATTGCCCAGGCCACAAAGGCAAGACCAAAGCAGGGAACCGTGATCGCCCAGATAAGGTGGTTAACAAAGTCCTGGGCATTGAATCCAAGGGACGTTGATGTTCCAGGTCCCCTAGTAGACTATGTTACTATCGCCCCAAAACAGTACCACTGGCAGACAGGAACCGTTGAATACGATCCTCGGATCTCGTACAAAGTAATTCCGCCGATAACTGGAAAGCTGCTTGAAGACCTTACCGGAGCGCCGCCTAGCGAATATGAAAAAGTGATAGCCAGAAGGATCATCCTGGAATTGGTCAGGTTATTTGAAGAAAAGCAAGCTCCTGTCATAGTTAATCTAGGCATAGGGATACCGGCTCTGGTATCGTTGGTGGCAGCAGAAGAGGAGGTAACAGAGTTCATTATAACAGTTCTGGAATCCGGTCTATGGGGAGGTATTGCCCTTTCAGGAGCTGACTTTGGTTTAGCCATAAGCCCCTTTGCGCTTTCAACAGTGCCGGACATGTTCTCCAACTTTGAGGGCGGAATAATCGATGCTGCCTCTCTTGGGTTTCTGCAGGTCGACAAGGCAGGAAATGTGAATCCATCGATGCTACCTGACAGGATCTTCGGGCCAGGTGGATTCCCCGTGATAGCCGGCGGAGCGCCAAAAACTTACTTTGCGGGCGCCTTCACTGCAGGAAAGAGCGAGATCAGCATCCTGAATAACAAGCTGCAAATTGTAAAGGACGGTTCAATACCGAAATTTGTTGAAAGCGTATTCAAGGTTGTCTTTAGCGGACGCCAAGCATTGAAGTACGGACACGAGATTCTCTACATTACAGAAAGGGCGGTTTTCAGGCTGACAGAGAAGGGGCTAATCCTTGAAGAGGTTGCCCCTGGAGTAGACGTGGACAGGGACATAATATCTAGGATGGGCTTCACGCCTACGCCCAGCTCTGCATTGAAGGAAATGGATGAAAGACTGTTTAAAAAGGGCAAGATGGGCGTTAGGGAAGAAATTTTGCAGATGATCAGGAAATGATCATGTTGGCCAGAGAACATAGTCATCAGAGCATTTGGAAAGACACATCTGCTCGTTGTTAGAAACAGAATTATTCGAAGGTTACAAGAACGTCTCCCGTTTTCACGGACTGACCTTTATCTACCCTGATTTCTCTTATCCTGCCTTTTAGTGGAGATTTTATTTGGTTTTCCATCTTCATCGCTTCCAATATTACAAGCGGCTGATCTTTGTTAACCTCGCTTCCTGCCGTAACGAGAACGTCTATTATCAGTCCGCTTATGGGCGCCTTTAGTTCCCTGACAGAGATGCTCCCTACCGCGCTTTTTGAAACCAGATATGTCATTCCGTTAATTATCATGAGAGAGGGCTCGCCTTCCTCAATGAAATCCAGATGGAATTTTTTTCCGTTGATCAAGATCTCTTCCTCATTTAATGTCACATCGATGTTTTCACCGTTGACCTTGGCTTTATTTCCCAAGATTTCTATGTCGTAATCATTTCCGTTAACCTCGATTTTCATCTGGACCACCCGGATAACAGATAATCTCCATACTGCATTCTGTCGAACCTGCTTCTCATCCAGGGGTCCTTGGCATCGTCCCTTTTCAGGAACTGGATCTTTTTTGGCAGCTGGGATAACACAGCAGCTGCCATCTCACCGTCTCGAGAAGAGAAGGGTTTCAGTTCGTCAATAAAAGATGTATCGTAGTCACCCTGCAGGAACCTTTCATCGTGCAAGGCCGATATGTGGAAGGGTATTGTGGATGGAATTCCCGAGATTCTGAAGGATAGAAGGGCTTTTTTCATTTTCTCTATCACCCTGCCCCGGTCCTCGTCAAAGCATATCAGCTTGGCTATGAGCGAATCGTAGAAAGGCGGTATGGAATACCCTGAATACAGGGCGGTATCAACTCGAACACCCTCGTCTGTGGGAGGAACGAACTTGGTGACCGTTCCGGGGAAGGGGGCAAAGCTTATCGGATGTTCTGCATTTATCCTGCATTCTATGGCATGCCCCCTCGATTTTACGTCTTGTTGTTTTATTTGCAAGCCGGCGCCGGCGGCTATGTTTAGCTGCTGTTCTACTATGTCAACCCCAGTAACCTCTTCGGTGATGGGGTGTTCCACCTGTATCCTAGAATTGACCTCCATGAAGTAAAAATCACCGCCTTTAAAGAGAAACTCTACCGTGCCGGCATTGTTGTACCTCATTTCCCTTGCTATTGCCAGAGCAGTCCCTGTCATCCTGTTCCGGATATCCTTAGTCAGGGCAGGGGAGGGCGTTTCTTCTATCAGCTTCTGATGCCTTCGCTGAATGGAGCACTCCCTTTCCCATAGATGGATTACGTTTGAATCATCTCCGAGTATCTGCACCTCTATGTGTCTTGGATTCTCTAGGTATTTCTCGACGTACAATCTATTGGAGCCAAAACTCATCATTGCTTCGTTCTGCGAGGAGATGAACAATCTGCTCAATTCATCGGAAGACCTGACTATCCTGAGGCCTCTACCTCCACCCCCCTTCACGGCTTTCAGTATTACCGGATAACCTATTTTCTCGGCCAAACCCAAGGCACAGGTTTCTGTTGAAACTTCCTTTCCTGGAAGGATTGGTGCGATTCTTGATGCAACCTCCCTTGCCATGGCTTTGTCGCCAGAAAGTACCAAGGCTTCCGGGGACGGGCCTACGAAAATGAATCCTTCCTTCTCGCATAGCTCTGAGAACTGGAGGTTTTCGGCAAGAAAGCCATATCCGGGATGTATCATGTCGCAGCCCAGCTTTTTTGCTGCATCGATGATCTTGTCCATCCTTAGGTAGCTTTCCGAAGGCAGGTAACCGCCTATGTTTAGTGCTTCTTCACAATATTTTATGTGCAGCGACTCCTTGTCGGCGTCAGAGTAGATCCCATACGGTGCAAGTCCAAGTTTTCTGCAGGTCCTTGCTACCCTTAGTACGATCTCGCCCCTGTTGGCTATGAGAACTTTCTTGACCAAATGTTGACCAGTTTCACTTGCACATCTTAAAACTTATGGTAGATCGTTTGGGAATCTTATCCCAATAGTGCAAAACACCATCCAACGTTGTCGCCGGTCCGGCATGATTTTTCCCGGTTCTGTTACTGTGAATCAGTATACATCCTAAACCGGGATGTTTCCGTGCTTCCTTCTTGGCCGTTCCTCTCTTTTTCTGTAAATAGCTTTGAGGGCGGAGATCAGCCTTGGCCTTGTTTCCTTTGGCTCGATGACAAGGTCTATGTAGCCTTTTGATGCCGCTATGTATGGATTAGAAAATCTCTCGCGGTAATCTTGGACCAATTCTGCCCTCTTTTCCTCGGGGCTGTCTGCCTCCGATATATCCTTCCTAAAAATTATGTTGCACGCCCCTTCAGGTCCCATGACGGCGATCTCGGCGTTTGGCCAAGCAAAGTTGTAGTCTGCTCCAATGTGCTTGCTGTTCATTACGCAGTAGGCCCCGCCGTATGCCTTTCTGGTTATAACGGTAAGCTTGGGCACGGTGGCCTCTGAAAAAGCATACAGAAGCTTTGCACCATGCCTTATTATGCCGCCCCACTCTTGGCTTGTACCCGGAAGAAATCCCGGCACATCGACAAGGGCAACCAGAGGAATGTTGAAGCAATCACAGAACCTTGTAAACCGGGTTGCCTTGTCACAGGAATCGATATCAAGAACCCCCGCAAGAACCTCGGGATTGTTTGCCACGATGCCTACAGGGTTACCGTCGAGTCTTGCAAATCCCACTATGATGTTCTTGGCCCAGTACTTGTGAACCTCAAGAAAATCTCCGTTGTCTACAATCTTCCTTATCACGGCCTCCATGTTATATGGCTTGTTTGGACTTGAGGGAAGGATTGAATCCAGCTCCTGATCCTGCCGGCTGGGATCGTCCTTTGGGGCCACCCGAGGAGGATCCTCAAGATTGTTGGAAGGGAGAAAAGAAACTAACTTTCGGAGGATGGCAAAGCACTCCTGCTCATCTTCGGCCAGAAAATGTGCAACCCCGCTTTTCTCGTTGTGAATATCGGCGCCCCCCAGCTCGTTGAAGCTTACATTCTCCTTCGTGACTTCCTTGACCACCTCCGGGCCCGTAACAAACATGAATGCAGATTTTGTCATGATTATAAAATCAGTAATGGCCGGCGAATAAACGGCGCCTCCGGCGCATGGCCCCATTATCAAAGATATCTGGGGAACGACTCCTGAGGCTTTGACATTCCTGTGAAAGATCTCTGCGTAGCCTGCAAGGCTCATGACTCCTTCTTGGATGCGTGCTCCTCCTGAATCGTTTATTCCTATTACGGGAACCCCCTGTTTCATGGCAAGATCCATTATCTTGCATACTTTGGAGGCAAACCCCCAGCCTAGCGAGCCTCCAAGAACTGTAAAATCATGTGAAAAGAAATATGCCAGACGTCCGTCTATCATCCCGTATCCTGTGACGACGCCGTCCCCGAGAATCTTTTTGTTTTCCATCCCAAAATCGTGGCATTCATGGGTCACAAAGGGGTCAAGCTCAACAAAGGTTCCGGTATCAAACAAGGATTTCATTCTCTCGAAGGCTGTAAGCTTTCCCTTTCTCCTCTGCTCTTCTTGTTTTTCCTTGCCGCCACCAAGGGAATGCTCATTTCTCTTCTTCTCAAGGTCTATGAAATCCACGTTTCCAGAACACAATCAATAACTAATAAGGTTTCAAGTCCTCATGAACTGCATCAAAATATCAGTAATCATCCATGACCAGAGAATGAAAAATGGTGAAGGCGGTGTGTGCTTTCTGGTTGGTTTCCCAAGCTTATGTCCTTTATTAACTACCTGTTGTTCTACGTTTCTCTGTTGAGAAAATGGCCTTCAAGGCATTGATTGCGCAAAAAGGTGTGGTCAGAACCAAAGACAGCGTGATTGCAGAGAGCAGTGAGGCTCGTAATGCAGGATGTGCAGTTGAGTACGAGTTTCCTTCCGGTGTGCTGGTGAGAGGAAGCAAGCAACAATTTGCAAAGCTGGAAAAGAAGGGATTTCGCATCAAATTACTGCCCGACACCAACATACTTGTCGTCGGTCCTTACAAGATCAACATTGAAGAAAAACTCCCCGAGATACCCAAGGAGTTACAGGTGCCGAAATCGAGTGAGAAAGTGTGGCGACATCACCTTGTGCAGCTGATCGGACCGCCCACCGAAGAGTGGATACATGAAATTGAGTCTCAGGGCCTAGATGTCGTTGAAAAAATCTCAAGCTACGGGCTTTTCGTTGTTGGAAGCGCTGAAGACGTAAACAAGCTTAAAAAGATGCCTTTTGTTGCATGGACGGGCCTTTTCCAGCCAGCGTACAAGGTCTCCTCCCGTCTTTTAAAGATGCGTGGTAATGTGCGCGTGAACATAGGTTTTCTTGGCAGCGGTGACACAGCCTTGCTCTACAAACAGATAGAGGAGTCAAAAGGGAAGATCGTTTCAAAAGATGATAATGCTTCCGGCAGGTTTGTTTCAATTATTGCTGAACTTGATGCAAGCAGACTGAGCAAGATCGCAAGTCTTCAAGATGTCCGGTGGCTTGACTTCCATCCCGAATCAATACTCCTTGATGAACGTTCTTGCCAGATAGCTGCAGGTGATTTGGACGGAAATGCTGCGCCCAATACCGGGCCTAACACTGGTTACGCAAACACGCTGACAGGTCTCGGCGTGAACGGAAACGGCGTTACCATTGCTATCTGCGACAGCGGCATTGATACCCATAACAATGCCACCATGCAGGCAGACCTGGCAGGGAGAATGGCCTTTTTCCTTGACCAGACAGGCGGCGCCATTACCGTGGACCGCAACGGGCATGGAACCCATGTCGCCGGCATCGCGGCAGGTAACGGGACAAGCGGGGACGCTGATCCGCAGGGTTTTGTTCTTGGCCAAGGAATGGCTCCAAACGCGAATTTCGGCAGCATAAACGCCATAGCTGGCGGCGTCGCCATCAACCTGAATGCATGGGTGCAAGGCGCCGTCACAAACAATTCCAACGTCATGAACAACAGTTGGGGGACGGCCAACGCGGGAGTCGCCCTGTTCAATCAGGGGTACACTGCCCTGTGCAGGACCCTTGATCAGCTGGTGCGTGACCCAAACACTGGCACGGCGACTCTCGAAAACCTAGCAATTGTTTTTGCCGCAGGAAATTCTGGTCCCAACAACTCAACCATTGGCGAGCCATCAGAGGCCAAGAACGCCATCGTGGTGGGCAATTCCTTGAACTTCCGGCCCGGCGAAGGGGACCTTGATGACATCAGGGGATTGAGGCAGAGCTCCAGCCGCGGCCCCGCTGTGGACGGGCGCATACTGCCCAACATCGTGGCTCCCGGTGCAAACATAATTTCAGTTCGACCCGGGCCCACCGTTGATTCAAACCCCGGAACGCCGGGAATACAGCAACCAAGAACTGCCTACACAGATACCGGTGGAACAGCGCATAGCAATCATTATGATAATAGCGGTACTTCCATGGCTGCCCCTCATGTTGCGGGCATGTGCGCCTTGTTGTTTGAATGGTGGCGTAACAGAACCGGGGGAGCAAACCCCAGCGCCGCTCTGCTCAAGGCACTGCTCGTCAACGGGGCAGTGGATATTGCCGGCGGATCTACCCGCCGCGTTGATGCAGCTGGAAATCAGATCCCGATTGCAAACATACCCAACAACGACCAGGGCTGGGGCAGAGTGAACCTTGAAAACATCATGCTGCAGGCCCCTGCCACCAACAGGGGGCCCAAGATCATTTCTGACCAGCGGCACGCTTTTACTGCAAACGGTCAGGAATATCAGATAAGAGTATCTCCGGTGGATACAGCGCGTCCAATGCGGATTACACTTGTGTGGACGGATGCGCCGGGGGCCGCCAACGCTAACCCTGCTCTGGTAAACGACCTTGATCTCGAAGTGACAGAGGATTCCACCGGCAACGTCTACAGAGGAAATGTGTTTAACAACGGGTTTTCTGCAACTGGTGGTGCTTTTGACGATCGCAACAATACAGAATGCGTTTACATCCAGAATCCAAATGGAGTCTATCAGGTGCGGGTTATAGCTTCAGGTCTAAGCATGAATGCAAGGCCTCCCTTTGACGCCACTCCCTGGCAGGATTTTGCACTTGTTATAGACAATGCAGAGGTTCCATCCGCAACTCCGGTCAGCGTCGTGCCAGCAATAGACCGTTCTGGAAGCATGGTGACTTTTGGTTACGAAAATGTCACCAGAATCAGCAGCAAGCAGTTCGTAGACATGATGAGCGTGGATGATCAGGTCGGAGTTGTAAGTTTCGGCAGCACCGGGGCGGTAGAATATCCGACAGGCGCGTCTCCAGCTGTACAAACCATAACAGGCCAGCCTGTCCGCGATGCTGCTAAAGGTGAGATCGATGGCATGGGATTTGGAGGCTGCACATACATGGGCGATGGCATACTGAAAGCCCGGGATCTGCTGAACACGGCCACCGTTGCTGGAGCCAAAGCCGTCGTGTTACTGTCAGACGGTTATGATAACAAGGGTTGTGACCCTGCAAACCCATCAAAACCCTCTGCGCTGGACGCAGTAGCCTTGCTTCCTCCAAACCTGCCGGTTTATACCTGCGCCATGGGTCCTGCATCGGACCAGACTCTGCTAGAACAGATTGCCAGTACCACCAGCGGCCGATACTACTACATGCCAACCATCGACGACCTTTTTGAGATATACAATTACATAAGAGGGCAGGTCAGCGGCGACAGCATAATTGTTAACGATTCGGCCACGGCTTCCAGCAGCCGTCTGCCGGCCTTTGTAGACGCGTATGCCAGCGAGGTGACCTTTACCGTCTCATGGGCCGACTCCAAGCTGAAATTTGTTTCTGGCGAACCAAGCAAACCCAATGAAGTCAATGTGCGGCTGCGCGATCCTCGTGGACGGCTGTTAAATTCCGATTACGGCTACCTTCGGCGCATAGAAGGCGAGGGTTATGTTATCTTTAAACTCCAAGAGCCAATACCCGGGCAATGGTTCGTGGAAGTAAAGACACATGAAAATACACACGTTCGTTACACCGTTGGCGGATTTGTCAAGTCGCCGCTCAAGTTAGCAGCTTCCCTTTTCCCCAAGCATGCGGTTAGGGGCGTCCCCATAACGATTGCCGCCCAGGTCTACAACGGCAAAATGCCTATCAAAGGGTTTGCGGCAACTTGCAATGTCAAGACCCTAGCAACAGGCATACCGGATTTAATGGCGAAGTACGCCTCTCAACTGCAGAAGATAGTCGTGTCAAGCCGGGGCGACAAAATGCCGCAGGACATGGCCAAGCTGGCGGCTTTGCGCAACAAGATGCTAAAAGAAACCGACATATTTGCGACTGCCAGTAGCACAGTAAACCTCAAGAGCACGTCTTCTGACACGTTGAGGCGGATCGGGCTTGGAAATTTGTTCTCGGGCACTGCTGTTACCGTTCCAGACGTATCTGTCGTGACGCCGCTGCCAGTAGTTACTGTTCCGGGCATCGTGTCGCCAACAGTTCCCTCAATCGGCGCGGGAACCGGTGTTCTTGTAGGGCAGTTCAGAGAGACCAAGAATTCCGGAAGCTACAACGTAATAGTCACGGCCTCAGGAATGTGCCCTATCCTAAATACGCGCTTTGTGCGCAAAGATCTGGTCAGCGTCCATGTAAAGTAACAATGCTGCAAAAGCTCAAGACCACAGAAGGCTCAAAGCTGCATATAGTCGTACTCCTTTGTTTGCGTGTCGAGAATCATGATTCCGGCCTGCTCGAATACCGGAACGTTCTCAACCCTTCTGTGTGCAGAGCCCGGATTCAGGACGAATGTTCCTTGGCCTATCCTGCCTCTGTTTTCTTTTGGCTCTTTTTTGTGCGTGTGGCCGCATACAAGGATATCGTACTTTTTGCTGCTGGCAAGCATTTGCTTTATCTCTTCACTGGTCCCGTGATAGATTCCAAGTTTTATGTCGTCGATTTCCAGCTCTCCAAGCTCGCCCAAAAGCTGGCCGCCGATCTCAAGAAAGCTGTGCAGCAGGCCGGTCCGCTCCCCGTCATTGTTTCCCAACACTCCTACCAGTTTTGCGCCTTTGAGAGCCTTGAACTCTTTTACCACGCCGGGAAAGATGTAATCACCGGCATGAATGACAAGCTCGACGTTTCTTTCATCGAATATCCTGATCGCTTCTCTTACATTGTCAACGTCGTCATGCGTGTCTGATATTATCCCGATCTTCATCAAGAAAAAGAGGATAATTAAGAAGATTAATGTTTAGTATCAAACAAGAAAGGCGCGTTGAGAGAAGCCTTTGTCAACGTGGATGGCCTGAAAATAAGGTATCTAGAGTCAGCCGACAACGCGGTTAGAGATGACAATACAAAAAGCCATTCCATTTCCGATAAAAGACACGTACTGTTTATCCATGGCCTGGGCTCTTCTTCTGACAGGTGGCTTGACATACCCGACGCGTTGTCATTGTCAGGCCTGCATACGGTTGCCGTCGACCTGCCGGGATTTGGAGGAAGCGACAGGCCTGCCAATATGGACTACACCATAGAGAATTTTGCGAAGGTTATCATCAGGTTCATGCATGAAACCCGAATAGACGACGGCAGGACATGCATAGTGGGCCATTCACTTGGCGGATACATAGCTGCTGAATTGGCCATAGAGAACAGGCCTCTTGTCGGCAGACTGGTGCTGGTAGACTCGTCTGGAATGCTTGACGGTCCGACACCCCTGCTTGAGCAGTACCTGGATGCGGCAATGAATCCATCAAAGCAATCGGTAAGAAGTGTATTTGAGCAACTGGTGGCAAACCCGGTCAGGATCCCAGAGGTTTTGGTTAATGGATTCATCTACAGGATCAGCCAGCCAAATGCAAAGCATGCCTTCCGGTCGGCTTTCTACAACAGCACGAAAACCCGGCTCGGAACTGACAGGCTCCGGAAAATTAACGATGGCGGCATTCCGGTCCTTATAATGTGGGGAAGCGAGGACAGGCTGATACCGCTTGATTACTACCAGACATTCAAAAGAGAATTAAAAAACGCAGAAAGTGTGGTAATAAACGATGCAGGACACGCCCCCTTTGCCGAGAAACCAGCTCTGGCCTGTCAGATACTACACAGATTCTTGAGCGATTAGCCGCGCATTTAGGCGGTAAAGTTCTCCTGAAGGTATCTAACCAGCTTCCGTGCATCCTGCTCGCTGACTGGGATATCCCTGGCAAACGTGGGCTTCTTACCCTTCATGACGTCCATCCTTACTGAAGATTCTGACACGCTGAGATGAAGTTCCGGGCCTTTCATCATCATGCTTTTGATTGCATCGGTGTTTAGCGACTTGCCGTCGCCTCCCAGCCGCGGGTTGATGAACTCTGAAGTCAGCCGGTTTACGCTGTCTTCGATGGACAGAGCCACCTTGCCATCGGGCAGCTTTTCAAGGCTGAACACGTACTTTTCCAGAGCCTCGATTTCGATCTTCTTTCCAACCGGTCCTTCCTCCTCCACCTTTGCAGCCGGCGTCCACACCATACCCTGCCGGGCGACCGTGATTGCAAACTTGCCTTCTTGTCCGGTAACAAGCAGATGATCGTTAATGACTTTCTGAAGCTCGTCTGGAGCCAGCGGTCCGACAGGGCCCCTGTGCCACTGGTTCCGTTTATCCTCCACGTCCTTTTCGCCGCTGTAATGAAGCACGTAGCAGTCCTTGGCGTTCCATCGCCGGACGATATCGTATGCTTCAGAGACAGAGATCATGCCGGTGGACGGATGCTCGTTGTAGGTCTCTGTTCCCAGCAACAACAGATCAGGATTCCACATCAGATTCTGCTCGGCATTGAGCAGCGTAAGAAAGTCCCAGCCTGCAATTATCTTCCTATCCCCAATTCTGACGACATAGATGACAGAGCCTGGGTAACCCGGCTCATCACCCGAGTTTTCCGCGGCCACGGGAGTCACTGAAAACGGACCTGCTTCAAAAGTCTGGCCCGGCTGGATGGCTGTAAACATGGCTTGCTTGTCAGCAAGAGACGGTAGCTTGTTGATTACCTGATTCATGCAATCAGTCGTGCAAAATATCCTGACGTTTAACTGAGAAACCAACGATGGCAAATCGCTTATGTGTTCATTTTCAGCATGCGTGATCAGGATAGCGTCCGGCATCGGCCTGCCCAATTGCGGTTGGCCGGCTTTAAGACTGGCAGAAACGCCGTTTCCTGCATCCACGAGTAGATGGAAATCAGACGCGTATATTGAAACTGAAGTATTCGCCTCACCGGGTCCAGCCGCTACATCAGGAAGGACTCCGTTTATCCTGACTGCAAGTTCCATTGATCCCATTTAATTACAATTGCATAGTCATCGTAAATAAAGTTGTATGTTGAAATCAGACATGCAATTCCCTTCCGCCGAAAGGCTGTTCTCTTGATTTAGGTAAAACATGAAAACACAGACCATTGCAATAAGCAAGGCCACGAATGCCATCTAGTCAGCGGCAAGTTCAACAAAAAGATCAGAATCAGACTCTTCGAGTACGAGAACACACCATCAGGGGCTATACGAGGCCATTCAAACACGGCACTAGAAAGTTGGATTATACAGACACTGAGCGTAGATGCGTTATTCGGATCGATGCGATTGCGCCGGCAGCCTCAATTCCTAGGCTTGCCGTACAGATCCTCCAGCGTCTTGGGTTTTCCGTCCATGCAAACTTCTTTTGGATAATGCTGTATTGAAAAGGCTATCATCTGATCGAGAAGAGGTTTTAACGCCAAGCCCCTATCTGTAAGATGGTACTCTACCTTGACTGGTGTGCCGGGGTACACCTTGCGTTCTACAAGGCCGGTTTTCTGCATCTCCTTAAGCCTCTGTGAAAGCGTCTTGGGGTTGATGCCTTCAATCGTCAGAAATTCGTTAAACCGTACATGGCCAATATGCATCATGTTGCGCAGTATGAGCACAGCGAATTTCTTGCCGATCACCTGAAATGTAAAATCGATGGGACAGCGCTTCAGCTGCTGCATTGCATTGGCAAAATCGATGGACAACTTACCGCGCCTTTACCTGATTACCTGCGATTCACCTACCTATTAATATATTACTTTTTTATATCTACTAGCAAGAGGTAATGATGTATGGCGACAATAGTTCATTTTGAGATACCAACGGACGACGTAGAACGCGCAAAGAAATTCTACGGCGATCTTTTTGGATGGAAGATAGAAAAGATTCCCGGACAGATGGAATACTGGATGTTTCGTACCACCGACGAGAATGGCAAAGAGACCATAGGAGGCGGCATGATGAAAAGACAGCATCCGCAGCACACCATAACGAATTACATCGGTGTCAACTCGGTTGATGACTATTCCAAGAAAGTAGAAAGGCTTGGAGGAAAAGTCATGGTCCCCAAGACAGAAGTTCCAACCTACGGGTGGTTTGCCGTGTGTACGGATACGGAAAACAACACCTTTGCTCTGTGGGAACCGATGGAAAAGTAACTAGACGCCGGCCAGTTTAACCTGCCCGTACATGCGAGCCTGGTTGACCTCGCCTATCTCTTCTTTTTTGTGTTTCCGTCTTTCAATCACGTAGCCAGAAGTAGAGTGGTAGATTATCACCATGTCCTTTGGGTAGAAGGACAGCATCTCATGATTGTCGTAGTCGGAGGCCATGTGGCGCAGATGTATTCGTTCCCATGCAAAGAGATCGTCTATCTTGCCGCGGAAATGAAATGTGCTTCCGCAGGGGCATCTGACATCGCGCCAGCTGCCGGAGATGTTATCGAGCCAGACTCCCTTGGACATGGTATTTCTGTACCTCCATATCCCGTATTATACTGTTTAGCCGCCGGTCATTCTCGTAAAGTCGTTTATTCTATTTACCGCCTTGATATAATCAAGGTTGGCAAGCGCGACCACTGCTGAATCGCGAACTTCTTCGCTTTCGTCGTTCAGGGCCTGGTTCAGCGTCTCCCTTGCATCCTCGGACCCGATGACGCCCAGGGCCACCGCGGCCTCGTGGCGGACGAAGAAGCTTGAATCCTTCTTGACTGCCTCGGCAAGGGCCGGAATGCCGCTGTTAAGACCCAGCTGGCCAAGGGAGAAGGCAGCCTCATGCCTTACAAGATCGTTTTTGTCAAGTTTGAGAATGTTGCTGATAGGCTCGATAGCACTTTCACCGGCAATCTCGGCCAAGATGCAGATGGCCCGTGTTCTGACCACGCTGTCTTCATGGGTCAGCAGGCCCTTGAAATACTGTATGTCCTTGCTTTCAAACTGCCGTTCCATTTCCTCGAAAAGCTTGTTCCTGTCGGTGGAAAGTGAGTATTTTGTAGCTGGCATACAACGAATGGCAGGCAGGGTTCATTTATTTTTTTTACCCGATCTAACGTTATTATAATGCCATATTCTACACGACAGCCATGCGCGTCAGGTACTGGCGTCTTGTAATCACTGATGTCCTCTCGGCGGACTACCCCGCTGAAAAGGCAAACCACTGGGACATCAAGTGCATGCAGGGCGAGTACGAGCATTTCGGTGTTTTCTGGTACAGGTACGGCACCCCCTTTGACAAGGAGCCCGTGCACGGCATCTGTTTTTACTTTAACGACGTGCCACAAAAGACCGTGCAAGATCTGGCCGCATTTTTGCAGGGCAAGTTTGGAGGCCAGCTGCTATACAGACAAAACAGAGGCTTCCTGCAGGGCTCCAAGGAATTTGCGGATGCAAGATCTGTCGGCGTGCTTGCCAACGAGCTAAGCCTCAAGTTCAATGCCCCCGTCGAGCTCACGCTGGAGTTTGAAAAGGCAACGAAGGACGACGTAGACAAGGAGTCCTGGAAGCTTCCCGCCGGCAAAGCGCTTCCAATCCCCGGCCCCGACTAAATTATATTTCGCAGGCGTTTATTGTATATATTCAATGGCCACGGAGATGACCATCGGCGAGCACCTAGAAGAGCTACGCATGCGCGTGGTTCGGATAGTCATCTCCATAATAGTGATTACCGTCTTTGCCATGTCCTTTGACCTGCGGCCCATGGACTACAACGGGATCATGCTGGCCTACCCGTTTCCTGACCCGATACACAACCTCTCGGCCAGAATAACGTTGTACATGCAGCAGACTCTTTTGCCTCCCAGCGTGACCCTTGTCCAGACAGCTCCCGGCCAGGCGTTCTTTGCACAGATCTACGTCTCTGCCCTTATCGGCCTGATAGCCTCGATGCCGGTCATAGTCAGAGAGATTGCTTTGTTCATCTCGCCGGCCATAAGCCCGCGTAGCAGGAAAAGCATCTCAAGGATAACGGTTCCAGCCGTCATACTTTTTGTGGCCGGTGTTGCCTTTGCGTATTTCGCGGCTGTCCCGTTTACCCTGAACTTCCTTTACCAGTACGGCGAGGCCGTCGGCGTCCTCCCCCTCATCAATATAAGCGACTTTATCTCATTTGTGATGCAGTTCTTCCTTGGCTTTGGGATAGCGTTTGAGCTTCCGATAATGATGTATGCCGTGTCGCTGACCGATACCATGTCCCCCAAGTTCTGGAGGAACAACTTTAGGTATGCTGTCATCGTCCTTGTGATCTTCGGGGCCATCATAACCCCTGATGGAAGTGGCGTCACCATGTGGTTTGTCGCCGGGCCCATGATCGCTCTGTACCTTGTAGGCATGGTGGCCGTCGAGAGAAGGGCCAAAAGGATAGAGAGCACGGCCAAGGCCAATACCTAACACTTAAATTCCAAGCGGCTGTTATCCGGTATAGATGTCCGCAGGACTACTTGACCTGATAATGCAGATCCCTTCAGGTATGGAATGGATTTTCATCGTAATCGCAGTGGTAGTCATCTTTTTTGGTGTGAAAAAAATCCCCGAGATTGCCAGATCCTTTGGCAAGGCATCAGCCGAATACGAAAAGGCCAAGATCGAGGCCAAGCGCGAACTGCAGCAGATGAAGAGCCAGAACAGGGTAGGCAGAGAAAAGCTTGAAGAGATCGCCGAGTCCCTTGGCATAGACTACACCAACAAGAACGACGAGGAGCTTAAGGCAGCTATAGAATTAGAGCTGAGCAAGGGAACCAAAAAGTAGGCTTTTTATTACAATCCTCTGACTTTGTAGGCGTTGATAGGCCTTCAGCAAATAGCCGGCATTGTAGACCAGTACGATGCAAAGAACATAACCATAGGCACCATAGGCAGCCACTCGGCGCTGGAGGTCATGGACGGCGCTAAAGACGAGAACATGAAGACGGTCTGCATCTGCCAAAAGGGAAGAGACCTCCCCTACCGGCGGTTCAAAAGGCTTGCTGACGAGATAATCCTGCTTGACAAATTCTCAGACGTTTTAAACCGCGAGAACCAGGAACGCCTGCGCGAGCTTAACTGCGTCATGGTGGCCCACCGCGCTTTTACGGCGTACCTTGGCTACGACAATATCGAGAACAACTTCAAGGTTCCGGTATTTGGCAACAGATCCCTTTTGCGTGCAGAAGAACGAACCGCGGCAAGGAATCAGTACTACCTGCTTGAAAAGGCCGGCATAAGGCACCCCAAGATCTACAGAAAGCCATCAGACATAGACGGTCCGGCCATGGTTAAAGTGCAGGAGGCCAAACGCAAGCTAGAGAGGGCGTTTTTCATCGTGACCTCATTTGAGGATTACAAGAAAAAATCCCAGCAAAAGATCGAGGAAGGCCTTGTAAGCGAGCAGGATCTGGAATCTGCCGTCATCGAGGAATACGTGCTTGGGACATACTTTAACCTGAACTTCTTTCACTCGCCGCTTACCGGCGAGACGGAATTCCTTGGAATCGAGAGGAGGCTTCAGACCAACCTTCATGACTTTGTTTCGATGCCAGCCAGGCAGCAGATGGAGATGGATGTCCAGACGCAGAACATCGAAGTCGGGCACACGCCGGCAAGCATCCGCGAGTCGCTCCTTGAGAAGGTGTTTGAAATGGGCGACAAATTCACCGTCGCGGTCAGAAAAGAATACCCGCCGGGCATAATAGGCCCCATCTCGCTTCAAAGCGCGGTTACGACAGACCTAGAATTCATCGTATACGATGTATCGCTGCGGGTTCCTGGAAACCCCATAATGGCCACGACAAGCCCGTACACAAAGTACTACTACGGCCACACGATGGGCGTTGGCCGCAGAATTGCCATGGAGATCAAAAACGCCGCGGCCCAGCGAAAGCTGCGCGACATCGTAACCTAGTGCTCTATTGCCTCTTCAAACAGGCTCTTGCGAACCTTGATCGGGATGTCGTAAAAGGCGGCAAGAGCTATCGAGTCAGAGGCCCGGTAGTTCCGGAGGATGATCTCGCCCTTCCTGCTTTTGAAGTAGAGGTTGGCTCGCAGGACGGTGCCGCTCTGGTAAACCCGGATCTCTGTAAGCAAAAGATCCTGCATGACGGATATTTCCTCAACAAGGTTATAGATGGTGGGTATGCTGCCCTTGTCCCCCTCCCTGAACCGCGAGATATGCCTTGCCACTTCTCCGGAAAAGGCCCGCATCGGAAATTCCCGTTCGTCCTCGGACTTCAGTATGACGACGCCCTCAAGCCCCATCTGGTCAGCAAATCCAACATAGCTGATCTTGGCCAGAACGTATTCATCGTCCTCCTGGGAGGCGTTTCCGCTCATGCGCTACTATTGGTAACACAACAAATTAAGTATTTACAGGGAAAAGTAGGATTTAATTTGCTGTAAGGCAGGCTATATCAGGTATGAACGCAGAGTGGCAGACTCTTCGGGAGAGTGGTTTTAGGATCTTTCTCGTAGGCTTGGTCGCCATAGCCGTTGCGTTCATCATTTACTCGCGCCTTTCGGCGCCGTCCGGCGTGCCACTTGAAGCATCCCAGCTGACAAACCTAGCATATGCGGTGCTTGCAATAACAGCTGCCTCGATGGCCGCTGCTGTTCATGGCGCGTACACCATCTTTCGTGCAGAAAGGATCCGCACGGCCAACACCGACAGGCTGATGTCGTTTATCACCGCTGCATTTTCCGACAGGAAGTATTGGAAGATCATGGTGGCAGCAAGCATAGGCTACGGAATATTTTTCGCGTTTTTATCCCAGATACTCGTTTACAGGCCCGATGTCTCCTTTGTTGAACGCGGGATCGTGGTCCCTTCATTTGAGATGATACCCTGCTGCGCCGCGCCGGGGTACATGCCCATGTTCACGGTATATTTCACGGACCACTTCCTTCTACTGGTCATACCCGTCAACGTGATTCTGGCAGTCGTGGTCTCTATAATGGTCGGCTTTAACGTTGCCCTGAGCGTTTACGCTTACCGGCTAAGCAAAACTGTCCAAACACGGACGTCCATGGTCGGCGGGATCGGCGTAACTACCGGCCTTTTTGTTGGATGCCCGACCTGCGCAGGAAGCATTTTCTCAACCGTCCTTGGCCTTGGCGTAGCGGGAGCCGGCGCAAGCACCAGCGCGCTTGCCTCGTTCCAGACTGTTTTCATACTGGCAAGCATCCCGGCCCTTGCGGTTGCGCCATTTCTGCTTGCGCGCAGCATCAGATCCATTTCCCGGTGCAGCATCAAGTAATCCAATTGATGTAAGTTGTGGAAAAAAGATGTTGAATATGGAAATGAATTGGAAAAACGCTTAATTCTTCAAACGGTGCTACTTGTGGCATGAAAGCAACTTTCGGAATGGGCTGTTTCTGGTGCTCTGAAGATGTTTTCCGCAAGATAAAGGGCGTCAAGTCAACTGAAGTCGGGTACATGGGCGGCTGGCTTGAGAACCCCACCTATGAAGATGTATGCACCGACAGGACTGGGCATGCAGAAGTGGTACAGGTGGAGTACGACCCTGCTTCCATATCCTATGAGGAGATTCTCAAGATGTTCTGGAGCAACCATGACCCCACCACTCTAAACCGGCAGGGTCCGGACATCGGAAAGCAGTACAGGTCTGCAGTTTTCTTCCACACCCCCGAACAGGAGGCAGCTGCAAAGTCGATGAAGGAAAAGTTGCAGGACTCCGGGCTGTTCAAAAAGAAGATAGTAACAGAAATAGTTCCTGCCTCTACATTCTGGAAGGCCGAAGAATACCACCAGCAGTACTACGAAAAGTGCGGCATCAGGTATCACATGTAAGATGGCCTGACTGCCGCGCAGCAATGCAAGCGCGGTGAGCAGAGCAAAACTCTATTAGTTAAAAAATGCATATATTGCATAGATGAGCGTGAGACACGCGCTCTGCTTGTTTTTGGCCGCATGCACGATTGTCAGTCTGGTTCTTGCAAACGGCAGCTACGCTTCTGCCAGTACGTCCAATGTCATCGGAACAACGGCGGATGCCATCGGTCCAGGTGCCAAGATTAGAATCCAGATAGCGGACTTTGACCTTAACATAAATCCACAAAGAACCGACGAGTTTGAGGGCGACGATACAGGCGACGGCATGGTTGTATTCAGGACCGACAGGAGTGAAGCGGGGCAGGCAAGCCCGGACCTTGAGGAGACCGGCCCCAACACCGGCGTATTTAAGTTTGAAATACAGCTGGTCCCCATAGAAGGTGGCGATGACGGCCAACCAATCCCAGTACGGGGAGGCTCCGATCCCAGGATTGGCGTGCTTCCCGGCGATCTGCTAATGATCAGGTACGAAGACAACAGAAACGCAGAAGGCCGCTCGGAGGTATTATCAACGACCGTCGAGGTCAAAAGCTGGGATCCGCAATTCACTCAGGACAAGGAATCGTACGACGTAAACGATCGCGTAACGGTAACCATAGTTGATCCTGACGCCAACTTGGACCCGGACATTGCCGACTCGCTGACCGGCATCAGGGTGTTCTCCGACAGCGATGCTGTGGGCCAGACCTATTCTGCCTTGGAAACCGGCGAGAACAGCGGCGAATTCCGGCTGTCGTTTCAGCTTGCAGACGAAGCGCGGGGAGGGGCAGTGATGGTCCGCGACGGAGATACGGTCACCATAGTTTACACCGATGAATTCCCGGCAGACTACGCTGCGAGGCTTGAGGAGACCGACAACCCCGACAAAGAGTTCCATTACACGTTTATTGTCGGAGAAATAGCAGGTCTGGATGCGACGACGCCGTCACAACCAAAGGTCAGGGACTTTACTGGCAATGAGCTGACCCAGATAGAGGCCGGCCAGCAGGTGGCTCTGTCCACAGAGATTGAGAACAACAGGGCCAGAGCGCTACCTTTTGTGGCAATCATGGAAGTAAGGGATTCTGAAGACAGGACAATATACCTGCAATGGCAGGCAGGGACATTGAATCCAGACGCCGTCACTGGAATCGGTCTGTTCTGGACGCCGGAGGCAGCCGGTGAGTATGAGGTAAGAGTGCTTGTCCTTGATCGTATCGTCGATAGCCCTGGTATCCTTTCTGCAGTGGTGACATCCCAAGTAACGGTAGATTAGCCGGGTCTGATTGTTTCATCGGATTGATGGTCTTGAATATGAATTACCAGAAATCAGGTAATGATGTTAGCTACGACAATTGCAGTTGCTACTGTACCTCAATAGCTGCCTTGTTGAATCCCATCTTTACCAGGTAATCGCGCACATCGTCTCTATGGTCTCCCTGCAGCATGATAAAGCCGTCCTTGGCAGTGCCGCCGCAGGCAAAGGTACTCTTTAGTTCCTTGACTATCTTGTGCATATCGCTCTGCTTTGGGTTTATTCCTTCAATCAAGGTGGTTGTCTTGGAAAAGCGTCTTGTTTCCAGGCGGACAACGATTCGTGCTTCTTCCTTGTCCAGCTCTCCGCAGGCGCACAGGTCGTCTGGGAGGCCGCATTTTTTGCAGATAACCGCCATCAGGTACCTCGATTTTCACAGGGCCTATTATTAAGCCTTATTCCTGCGCACATAAAGGATTTTACAAGGCGTGATAATTGATATGCTGATGACCGAAGAGCAGGTCTCCGACCGTCCAGAGGCAAGGATCAGGTCTGCCGCTTCACTGCTTGTAAAGGGCGGCTCACTTATCAACGAGGCCTGCTCAAAGTGCGGCGGAGTGCAGATAAAATTCGGCGACAAGGTTACCTGCGTCAACTGCGGCAGCGAGACCGTCTTAGCCGTGCAGGAGCCAAAACCAGAAAGCGCTCCAGCCATCAAGCCGGATCTTGCCACGGCAGCTACCACCATAGAAGACAAAATCACCAGCCTTGTCGCAGAGATAAAGGCCGAGAAGGATATCGCCATCCAGAAGCAAAAGGCCGAATTAATAGAAGGATATCTGAGGATTCTTGAAAAACTGAGGCTGCTGACCGGGAAGCAATAGCGGAATGTATTTAAAAGATTGCAACTAACCTACCATGATTATGAGCAGTAAGAAGAAGAATGCCCCGCTGCCGGCTTCAAGCGCTGGTCTGCTTAGATTCTTTGAAGACGAGACTAGGGGCATCAAGATCAGGCCCCAGATCGTGCTGGCCATTGCCGGTGCGATGATAGGAATCTCGGTTATCATCAGGATTGTCTTCCCTGTCTGATCGCTGATGCTGGCCGCAGAACAAGACGACGTTTCCAACATACACAGAAGATGGTCTTTTACTAGGCTAACTCCGGGTTCGCTCAAGTCATCGTATGCGATGACTCTGGCCTGCGCCACTATGGTGGTGGCAGTCTCACACATCTTTCACCTTCAAAGCAGCATTTCTGAGCTGGCGGTGTACCTGCCCCTCGGTCTGGGCGTGCTTTTTGGAACCACGTTGCTTGACCACCTGACTTTGCGAGGCACGGCGGTCAAGCTGTCAAAGGTTATTCATGTTTCGTCCTTTGCCAACCTGCTCTGGGCTCTCACAGTCATCATGGGAATCGCAGCCAACGCCGTGTTTTCCAAGCCGGCCATCACTACCGATTACATCATCGCCGGCATGATGCTTGCTGCCGGCCTGAGGATAGGTATCTACGTATCGGTGTTTGGTTCAAGTCTTTCAAGGGCGGTTGCCATCGCTTTCATCCAGCCGGTGATCTTTCTTTTCGCCTTCCTGCCGCCATCATTTTACAGTGTTATTGCAAGTCCTATGGCACTTGCCTTTGGATCTGCCTTTGTCATACTGGGCATAGTCTGGACCATCATTGCTGACAAGGCCGGCAGGCCAGCCGTGGCCAGCACTTTCAAACTGCTGCAGGCATTTTTAGATGCATGGACCGAGAACAAGGTGGACAAGATTGAAGAATTCTTTGAAGGCAGGGCCTACGAATCAGCAGTAGGCACGAAGATAATCCGCTTTTCTTCAGAAAAGCAGCTGTGCACGGTGGTGCTGCCAGACGTCCATCCTGGCCCCTTTAGCATGGTGGGAGGAAGCAACCTTCCCTACGTGCTGTACGATTCCTTTTCCAAACAGGCGCTGGTGATGCACAGCGTCTCGGATCACTCGCTTAACATCCCATCCCAGCGTGAAGTGGACAGGTACGTATCCGGCCTTCAAAGGCTCTCTATACAAGTCAAGGGCGACAGATGCGCAGAACCAGTCCAGATAAAGAAGGGCAACGCCACTGTCACCGGGCTGGCCTTTGACAAGTCTGCAATGATCATGCTCTCGCTTGCCCCAAAGGGTATGGAAGACGTCCCCCAGAGCATACGTGCCCAGCTGGAATCCCTTGCTTCAAGCCTTGGATTTGGCGATATTTTGGTTGTAGACTGCCACAATGCCATGGGCGGCCACATAAGTAGTGAAGATGAGGGCGACCTGATGGCTGCAGCAAAAGAATGTCTTGAAGAGTTGAAGCGCCGACCGCAGCAGGAATTTGAGGTAGGCTATGCAAACCTTCAAGACCTGTCGTCAAACGAATTTGGGCCGGCGGCAGAACTTGGCCAGGCGGGTCTTGCAGTCATGGCCGTAAGCGTAGGAGGACGGAAGTACGCCATAGGATGGGCCGATTCAAACAACATGGAAAACACGCTGAGGGACAAGATAATCGCCGCATCCAGGGAAGTGACGATGCTTGAGGTCTGCAGCTCCGACACGCATTCAACTTCCGGCAAGAGAACCCGCGAGGGATATTTTGCCCTTGGAACTGCCAGCAACCATGAGAGAATTGCCGCTGTCTTTAGAGCCATGGGCCAGAAAGCTTTATCCCGCGCGGCAAGGGCAGAATTTGAGGTCTGCAGCTCCCAGTCATCAGTCAAGGTGATGGGCAAGCAGCAGTTTGAAGACTATTCAAAAGCCCTTGACAGGTCCATGAACATAACAAAGGTCTTTATCGGCATAACCTTTGCTACTTACGTTGCCATGCTTGTAATGGCCGCATAGCGGGTCCTGTAACAGCCTTACTATTCATTTTGTTTTGTAGCAACATTAAAAATTACCCGGCGCCGGATCAAGGAAAATGTCATTCACAGTTAACAAGATAACCGTTCTGGGCTCAGGCATAATGGGGCATGGCATTGCGCAGGTCTCTGCCATGGCCGGATATACCGTGACGCTGCGCGATATCGAGCAATCTTTTCTTGACAAGGCAATGGACAAGATCAAGTGGTCCCTTGGAAAGCTTGTCGAGAAGCAAAAGATATCACAGGCTGAGGCTGACGAGATCTTTGCCCGCATCACGCCGGTGGTGGACCTCAAGCAGGCCCTCAAGGACGCGGATCTGCTCATCGAGGCTGTTCCAGAGGACATGAACCTGAAGAAGAAGGTTTACGCCGACGTTGAAAGCTTTGCAGAGAAAAAGACGGTATTTGCATCCAACACCAGCACCCTTCCCATAACGGAGATGGCCGCCCTTACCAACAGGCCGGAACGTTTTGTGGGCATCCACTTTTTCAACCCGCCGCAGCTCATGCCCCTAGTAGAGGTCATTCCCGGCGGCAAGACGGATGAATCCATCACCAACCTGGCACTAGACTTCATCAAGAAGGTAGGCAAGCAGCCAGTGCTGTGCCGAAAGGACGTCGCCGGTTTCATAGTCAACCGCATCTTTATACCGCTTGTCCATGAGGCCGTGTACTGCAAGGACAGGGACGGCGCTACCATGACTCAGATCGACTCTGCCGTCAAGTTCAGGATGTCATTTCCGATGGGGATATTCGAGCTGGCTGACTATACGGGCATGGATGTCATCCACAAGGCCACCATCGAAATGCACTCCCGCGATGCCAAGGTCGTCAACCCCCACCCGGCGGTCAAGCAGCTTTTCGATGAAAAGAACCTGGGCCAGAAGACTGGCAAGGGCTTTTACGAATACAAGGGCGAGAAATACGAGAGAATCAACCTTACAGAAGAAGAGGCTGCTAAATACAACCCCATCAAGCTGGTTGCGGTGGCGGCCAACAATGCGGCCTGGCTAATCTCAAATGACGTGTGTAGCAAGGAGGATCTGGAGAAGGCCCTGAAACTTGGCATGGGTCTGAAAAAAGAGCTGTTTGCCACCGTGCAGGAATTCGGCGTCGGAGAAGTGGTCAAGACCCTGGAAGGCATGGCCTCAAAATACGGGTCAT
This sequence comes from uncultured Nitrososphaera sp., assembly GCA_964556935.1. Taxonomy (GTDB): domain Archaea; phylum Thermoproteota; class Nitrososphaeria; order Nitrososphaerales; family Nitrososphaeraceae; genus Nitrososphaera. The sequence continues at coordinate 124,146 of CAZKXR010000001.1, read as the reverse complement.
TTTACCAGCCTGACCCGTACCTGGTCAACTACAACCAGTAGCTGAAAATATATAATCAATCTTTTAGAAAACAAGTGTCAGGTGGATGGGTAGTCTAGCCTGGTTAGGATACCTGTCTCACACACAGGTGGTCGAGAGTTCGAATCTCTCCCCATCCACCATAACTTTGCTAAAAGGAGCAAGATTTGCTACACAAGATCGAATCTTTGCAGCATCGTAAAATTCTGAAATGCACTCAGCAATGCCTTTGCTGCTATAAATGGCGATTAATAATTGACATTCGATTATTCGGCTATTCCATTTCTTTTGAATTCAATAATACCATGTTCTGGATGATAATCGAATTTGTACAATTCGTTGACTGAAATGGACGTGGATTCGGTTATGCACTGACCGCAGGAAGGACATGTCTGCTCAAACTGGGAGGATAGCTGTGAGGCGCACCAGAAGCAAGAATTGCAGATCAGAAATCGGATATCCGACGATATTCTTTTGCTCTGCTGCGCTCCTTTTTGTGCACAGTTGTTTTGTTCCAGTGCCTGATTGATCTTGGAAATAATAATTTCCGCGCTAGAATCCAGAGTCTCACGAAGATAGTTGTAAAATTCATCTTTGTGTTCTGCAATAGAGTCACGTTCCACACCATATCTGTTCTCTATGTAGCTTAGGATCACTTCCCTCGATTCATTTCCCACCAGATCCAGTGCCTGCAGCATACAGGACGCGAAATCCGATGGCCCTCCATTGCTGTCAGAAACGTGTGACATGGCAGAACCGCAATTGTTTAGGACGTATTTAAACAATTTTTGATGCTAGATAAAGTCTCCAACTAGTATCATAAAAGGGACAGAAATAATAGCTCGATTTGACAACTATCGGCATTTTATGGTTACAAATACCAATACTAACCAATCTTGTATAATCGGTAAATAAAAACGATTTCACTGAAACACAATTATTGTAAATTACAGAACGTGCATGGCATGATAGTATAAACACTGCGCTATCCTTAAGCCGTCGCCTCTACTGTAATACGCGTCTTTGCACCATGTGGCATCAACTTTATAAAAATGTCAGGATTGTTTATTGAATGTGCAACATTTTCACTCTATGTACATCTTGGAGGGTGTTGCACCTAATTCTGGTTACCATCAGCTTTACGAACAAATAAGCAAGTATCTTTCTGAAGGTTATGCCGTCGTTTATGTGGTAGAATCTAACCCAAGCCAGGTTGCAAGCAAGATAGCCGGCGTAGATCCGAAAAGCAAGAGATTCTTGGAATCCAAAGCCCTGACCTTGATCGACAAAAATACGTTCTACTTACCGAAAAAAATGAATTTTTATGGCCGCCCAATGCTAGATGAATGGTACAGCCTTCTTTCCAAGATCAAGGAAAACGGCAGTTTCAAGGGTTTTCTGGTTATGGGCATGCTTCCGGATGCTTTCTTTGAAAGAGGGGTTAACCAAAAGAAGATCGTAGAATACGAGAAGTTGGTGGCAAAAAATTTCGATAACCTTTCTGGAATTGAAGCCGTGTGCTGTTACACGATGGGGTGCATCGAAAGGTTGCCACTGAGCTACATACTTGGTCTGTTGAATTCGCATCAGCGCATCATTTACCCCGACTTTGAACGGTTTGTCTGGACTCCTGAAAAAGGCATTGAAGTTGTGAAAAATGCCCTGAACAGGTTCTTTCCAAATGAGACGTCGAAGCTGATTCTCAAGACTGCCGGGAATTATGCAGCAGACGGGAACATCATCTCTCAGCCGGAAGCTTTTGAAGAATCCATAAGGGGAATGTTTGGCAAATCAGCCGACATCATTTTTGATTCCATCAAGTCTGAGATCAAAAAAGAGATTTTGTCCAGACCATAGATCATCTCACACCGTGCTTCATTAGAATATCCATTATGCTGTCAATGGTTATTTTGTCATTCGAGCCGTTGCTGCCGTTGTACTCTGAAACAAAAAGCAAGGTACGGACGTCTTTCTCTAGCGGGATGGTGAACTGTTTTGCCAAACTGTACTCCGTAAGTGAATAGTTTACATCTCCTAGCTTTTCTAGGAACTCTTTTCTTGAGCCCATCCTTATGGCCGCTTTCATGAGCGCGCTTTCTGCCTCCGATTTTTTATACATGGGTTTGCTCTCTTTGTAATCAGAAAATAGAATCTTGCCACCCATGGTAATGACACCAACAAAGGACACCCTATCGAGCTGCAATATTTCATTGCACAAGTCCCGATAGTTAGGCACTCGACAAGGAACGTGGAACGATGTTATTAATATAATGGTGCTACCTGAAGCATTCTCGCATACCCCAGTCGCTGATCTTATTAACTCCTTTGTACGGCCAACCGAAGGCCTGACAGCCCGCAAAAACAAAGAAACTTAATGCTAGCTATCAACGTATCCTTTAGTCTGCAGGGACCGACATGATTCCTATAAACAAGCCTTTGATTGACGACCAGGAAGTACGCGAGGTATTAAGCGTGCTTGAAGAAGGTGCGCTTACAAATGCGTCGCTTAAAGGCGGAAGACGCGTTCAGGATCTTGAATCTCTGCTGCGCGATTTTCTTCAAGTCAGGCATGTTGTCGCCGTTAGTTCCGGCACGGCCGCGCTTCATGCAGCACTCCTTGCCGCCGGCATAGGTCAGGGAGACGAGGTTCTTCTGCCGTCCTTTACCTTTGTGGCCACCGCCAACGCCGTCGTTGCAGCTGGCGCTAGGCCAGTATTTGTCGACATAAAAAGAGACGATTACACGATCGATGTGGCAGATCTTGAACGCAAAATTACATCCGGATCAAGGGCAGTGATACCAGTCCATCTGTATGGCCACCCCTGCGGCATGGACGAGCTGCTGGAAGTGGCCGGGAAGCATTCTCTTTCAGTCATCGAAGACGCCTGCCAGTCCATTGGCTCGACGTACAAGGGGAAACAGACTGGCACCTTTGGGATCATGGGTTGCTACAGCATGTACGCAAGCAAGGTAATCACCGCCGGCGAGGGCGGCGCGATAGCAACCAATGACGATAGCCTTGCAGACAAGCTGAGGATGATCCGGAATCACGGGATGGTAGAAGGCTACGACACGCGAATCTTTGGCCTGAACATGAGGCTGCCAGAGCTGTGCGCGGCCATAGCCAAAGTACAGATGGGAAAGCTTGCCGGCCTGCTTGATATAAGGAGAAGCAACGCAAACATGATGTCGGATTTGCTCAGGGATTGCGGCAAGCTTGTCAGGACCCCGCAAGAAGGACGGGACAGCAAGTTCAACTGGTACCTATACACCGTGGCCATCGAGAATGCGGCAAGGGACATGGCCAAAAGTACGATGCAGGCCAATGGCATTGGCACGGCCGTTTACTATGACCCGCCGGTTCACCAGACGCCTTATTATCGCATGATGGCACCGGAAACAAAACTGCCAGAAACGGATTGGAGCTCAAAACATGTCCTGTCTCTGCCGGTCCACCCCGGTGTCGATGAGGAGGGCATTCATAGAATTGCCTCTACGCTCCATGCCGCTCTCAAAAATCCATAATTGCGGGCCGTGGATCACGGCGTTAAAATAATCGCAATTTTACCGAGTATGTCATAAAAATAATATATTATGATAATATCATGGATTCGATGCCTTTTTATATCAAATCTCTCGCAGATAAGGGCTGGAAATGCCGATCGATACTGGAGATACAACATGGATGCTTATCTCTACAGGCCTCGTCATGCTGATGACGCCGGCGCTTGGTTTTTTTGAAGCAGGTCTGATACGAAGTAAAAACTCGCTGTCCATCATAATGCAGACTTTTTCCGGACTGGCAATACTCTCTACGCTTTGGTTTGTCCTCGGGTTCTCGCTTGTGTTTGCCCCCTCACAGGGCGGCTTCATTGGCGGACTTGACTGGGTATTCTTCAACAACGTTCCGTTCAACGACACACTGGATTATGCACCTACCATACCGGGTGTGACTTTTGGCTCGTACCAGATGATGTTTGCAGTCATTACTCCGTTGCTCATGACAGGCGCATTTGCAGAAAGGCTCAAGTGGAGTTCATTCTTTGTGTTCATAATCGCATGGAGCCTGCTGGTCTACTTCCCGCTTGCACACTGGGTCTGGGGAAGAGGCTGGCTGGCCCAGATGGGCGTGTTTGACTTTGCAGGTGGTATAGTCATCCACACCAGCGCAGGTCTGGGTTCGCTTGCAGCAGCACTGGTGCTGGGGCGCAGAAAGAACTTTGGACCAGACATCATGGTTCCACACAACATTCCGCTTGCAGTAATAGGAGCGGCGCTGCTGTGGATAGGCTGGTTTGGCTTTAATGCAGGCAGCGCGCTGGCGTCAGGAGCACTTGCCGCCAACACATTGCTTGTCACGCACATCGGTTCAGCCACTTCGGCAATGGTCTGGATCTTCCTCTCATGGAAGAGATCTGGCAAGCCTTCCACCACAGCGGTCATCAACGGCGCGATTGCAGGACTTGCCGGTGTAACACCAGCGGCAGGTTTCATAGACGCCCAGAGCTCGTTCTTCCTGGGTATCGTCCTTGGCTTTGCCTCGTACTACGCGATCCTTCTTCTGAAGGAGCACTTGCACATCGACGACGCCTTGGACGTCAGCTCTGTGCACGGTGTCACAGGCATCGTGGGATCTCTGGCCATAGGTATCCTTGCAACCCAGATAGTCAACCCGGCTGGTCCAAACGGCTTGCTGTATGGAAACCCCATGCAGTTTGCCATCCAGGCCTTGGGTGTTGGCGTAGCCGCAGTGATGGGATTTGCCGGAACCGTGGTGATCATGAAGATCATAGACAAGACCATAGGCCTGAAGGTCAAGGAAGAAGAAGAAGACATCGGTCTGGACATCACCCAGCACGCAGAACGGGCCTACGTCAGTTAGGCTCCCGTCCTTTTTCCTTTTTATTTTCTAAATCCTTTTATCCCAACAAGCCACAATTTTGTTGCTTTGCGATTAATAGTGTACACCGGCAAAGGCGGCACTGGCAAGACGGTGACATCGTGTGCCACGGCCATCAAGCTTGCAGAACGCGGCTACAAGACTTTGGTCATATCCGCCGATCCGGCCCATACTTTAAGCGACGCCCTTATGATTCCAGACATCAGCCATGAACAAAAGCAGGTCCTGACAAATCTTCAGGCCCTGCAGATAGACCCGGTGGCCGAGATGAGCCGGCAGTACAACGTCATACTATCGTACATGGCATCGGTGTTCTCGGCAAAAGGCATCGACGAGACTCTTGCCTATGAAGTTGCGATGCTGCCTGGAATGACGCAGCTATTCTCGCTTCTCAAGATCGAAGAAGTCTGGCAGACCAAGGTGTTTGATGCCATCGTATTGGACATGCCAGCATCCGGCGAGGCCTTGCGGTACCTTTACTTTCCCAAGCTTGTTGGAAGTATAGGGCGCAAGCTCTCCGGCCTTGCGGGCCTGTTCAGCGGCTTTGCCAAGGTCTTTCAGCCTCTTGCAAAGATTCCGGCTCCCAGCAGGGACGTCATAACCAGCGAGGTGGAGCTTTTGGACAGGCTTGACAGCCTTGCGGATATAATAAAGAACAGCGATGTCACCAGCATACGTCTTGTGGCCAACCCGGATACGTTTAGCATTGAAAATGCCAAGCGGGCACTCATGTCGGCAAGCCTGTACGGCATAAATGTCGACATGGCAGTGATAAACAAGATAATGATCCCCTCTTCAGACGAATATTATGCGCGATGGGCCAGCTTCCAGCAGTCAAAGGTCGAGGAGGCCAAGGCCAACTTTTACCCGCTTCCTATAAGGGAGATACAGCTCTTTCCCACGGAGCTGCGCGGCATAGACATGCTATCGCGTCATGGAGACAAGCTCTTTGGAGATGATGATCCTGCACAGGTTTTTTACCGTGGCCAGCCGTACAAATTCGAATCGGAAGGCACTTCAATACACATGACAGTCCAAGTGCCATTTTCAGAAAAAGACGACTTTGACATCGAGCGAATTGGCGACCAGCTTTCCGTAGGCGTCAAGACCGCTGCAGGCCGGATCGTCAACATTGTTCCGCTGCCCATAGCAACGGCAGGTATGAAGCTTACCCGCGCAAAACTTGAGGATCGAAGGCTAAAAGTGCTCTTCGAGAAGATGGCTTAGATCATCGGATCTGTCATAACAGCGGCGGCATTCGTTCTTAACTGCCGTCTGGATTGAGGCCAACTTTCGGCTATATATTGTACGATAATTGCCTGTCAAACAGTTTATATAATATTTACATCTCTTTACACCCAGAATAGAAAATGCCGATAGATCCAGACTTTCCAAGGAATCATCAAGTGATCGGTAAGATCGTGCATGCAGATGGCGAGCACTACCACTTTAGATGGGGGCCCGGCAAGGTAGCCGAAGCCGCCGAGAATGAAGAAGTCAAGCATGCATACGAGGCAAGAGGCGAAGAGTTAGTCCCGTTGGGCGTAAGTGGCACAATGGTTGCCATCGACTGGGACTCATGTGTTGCTGACGGTGCATGCATTGAGGCATGTCCGGTCCAGGTGTACCAGTGGTACAGGACAGAGCATGACGTTCCGGGAGCTGAAGCACACAACCAAACATACGCTGGAACCGGTAGCTCTGTGAAGGAAGAACGCAAGGACTACACCGACAAGGCAGACCCGATCAGGGAGCACGACTGCATCTGGTGCATGGCATGCGTTTCGGTATGTCCGCCGCAGGCGGTCAAGGTCGACCAGTCCAATCTCGAATTCCACGAGAAGGCTGCAGGCACCTTCAACGAGGCGCTGGCAAAAAGCTCACAGGCACCACCGCACGCTCACTAAATCCCTTTTTTCCTTTCTTTTATTGTCTTTAAGATTAAATCAAGCCCTTGCTATTTGATTGCCGTTGCCGGTCCTTGTAGACTCGTACATGGGCATTTTCATGCCTTCCGATATTTCAAGCAGGATAACGCGCTTTCTGGCCGGCGAGGTTGACTTTCCATACATAAAAAGAGAAGAGACCGTCGCTGCGTTTTACATTTTTGGCAAAGACCATGGCGTTCATGGGGATGCGGAGATAAAGGAAGCAAAGGACTTGGCCAGAAGGACTGTGGAGCAGGCTGCCAAGGACATCAGGATGTATGCGGTGACGCCCAACAGGTTGAACTCCGCATTTACCAGAGAGAACTATACCAAAAGATCCCTGCAGATAATAGTTGACAGTGCAGGCATGGATCAGACAGAGCTAAACAAACGGGTGGCCGGGGACCCCGCCATACTGTCGGACTGCTTTGCCCAGCACGTAGCGCACTACAAGCAGGATTATTACTTTGAAATATTTGGTCCCTTTAGAGAGGAGCAGCTGCCGCGTTCGCTGCAAGGAAGACTTGCGGCAAGAATGCTGCTTCTTGGTTTTAACGTAAAGGGCTCGCGGTCACTTCCATTTGCCAGCTCACTTGAACCGTTCTTCAGGTGGATGTCATCAAAAGTTGGATGAATGATCGACTACACGCACCATGTGTTTGACATCAAAAACCATGACTTCCTTGGGCAGGTTTATTGTGAGTATACGCTCTTGTGGCGGATTGTACTTCAGCACGTGAACTAGCGCGCCCCGGCCCAGCTTTCTTCCGCTGCGCCGCTCCATCACCACTTCCGGATCAAACAACACGTCGAAAGTAAAGAAGTAGGTGCCGCCCCAGACGTTCACAGAATATTCTACCTTGTAGTACGGGATGGACATGCGCGGAAACTTGAGCGCAGTTGCAGAGTGCAGATTCTCGTCGGTGTCATACATTCTGCTGCCATGGAAGCTGTCTATGAACGGGATCTTGGAATAAACGGTCGAGTTTACAGACTTTCTTGTGCAGAGCATCTCATAGCGCTTGAATTCTTCATCTGGCAGTGTTGCTGGCCCGTATTTTGCATCGTCGTGAACCGTTACGCGGCGGTTGACAAGGAACTTTTCGCCTGCCTCCAAAAGCCGCCGGATGTTCTCCACGAACTGGTTTTCGTTGCACTCGTACAGCGGCATTATCCACCAACACCCTTGACAACATGGGTTATGGTTTCCCTAGACCCGCATATGGTGATGATAGGATCTTTGGGATATGCATCTCCGATCTCTTCAGAAACGCTAATGGTCTCGTTCCCCCTGGCGTACAGCATCTTGGTCCAGAACTTGCCGTCCGCAACCACCGTTGCGGTTGTTTGAAGGACAAAGCCAATCTCGGAGAGACTAGCCTCCACCCTTTCCAGCGGGATCAGTACCGAAATGGATTTTAGCTGCTGTTTACCGCCTTTGTCCAACACAGTCACTAACTCGTTTCAGGTATAAAAATCGAAGGCGTCCAAGTTCCAAAATTTTGACAATCAGAAGTGCTGTTAACATATAATAGTAGGTTGACAAAGAAATGAGCTTGCGCAGATGTGGCAGAGTGGTCTCCCCCGATGTGGGGACAAAATAATGCGTCGGCCTTGAGTCGGTTTCAGGCCGGAGAGCCGATTCGCCTTCGGGCGATCAGGAGTTCGAATCTCCTCATCTGCGCCTACATCTTTCTTGCAGATTCTCTCTGTTTTCTGCCCTTTACTTTCTGTGTATGCTCTGCCTTGATCTGGCGGTCGAGTCGGGCTATTAGCTCCTTGACGGCGCTGATTGGATCGTAGCCAACTGCCCTGGCGTTTATCACGCCTTTTGCAGTGATAAGACGCGTCCGGATGGAGTATTTTCTTGTCTTGTGTTTGTCGGCATACACCACCACGGATAGCACGTTGCCAAGCTTGCCTTGGATCTTTTTCAAAAATCGTGCCAGATGTTCCTCTATATCTCTACGATCATCCTCATTGTCAAGGTGTGCCATGTGAATAACCGGCTCGTCTTTCTTTGGCAATATCATTTCCAGGGCATCCTTCGGAGTTACAATTCCCATGGGCCTGCCGTCGCCGACAACAATGACCTCTTCCTTGTTCTTGAAGTTGCTGACCAGATCGTTGAGCTTGGTGCCGCGTTCAACAGAGACAGGCCGGCGCATGAGATCCTTTACCTTGACGTTGCCCTTGACCTTGGTAGTTGCGCCGCTTATAGCGGCTGACTTGCTGGTCCGCTCCTTGGGGGCAGATATCACCCGAGCGGCATCAAGAATGTTCAGCGTGCCGCGGAGAATCCCTTTCTTGTCGATCACGGGCAGGCGAGAAATGTTGTAACGACGCATCTTGGTAAGTGCATCTGCCAGCAGAGTATCGTCTTCTATCACTATGGCGCCGGACATCACTTCATCGACCGTGGCGTGTCCGAAATCGGCCGTCTGGACTATGTCCGTCTCGCTTACCAGGCCGACGAGTCTGCCATTCTCCACCACCGGAAGAGCGCGGTTGCCGGTTCCAATCACAAGCTGGGCGGCCTTTTCAATGTCATCAGCAGGATCCAAGGTTGACGTATTGACCACAAAACCTTTCAGTTTTGAGGAAGGCTGAGCGCTTGAGCCTAAAAGATGCTTGGCAGATATCATCCCCACATAGCTGCCTTGTTCATCAACCACGGGCACCTGGTTGATGGATTTGTCTCCCATCAGGTTGAATGCCTTGGCTATCGTATCCTCTTCTGTTAGAGTGGCTACATTTGTAACCATTATCTCTGAAACTTTCATTACCATATTCAGATTCAGGGGATTACATTTTAAGCCTTCGTATTTCCAACCTCTGTCGATGGATAAGGAACGCAAGCTGTCCCTGGTAGCCATAGCGGCTGTTGTCATCGCTGCTGTAGTTACCTATTTTTACACCCCGTCTGGCACGAGCATCCCTATCCCTGAGCCGGACAGCGTGGGAGGCGACAGCGCGGGTATCAGTTCGGGAATCAAAATTGTAGCCGACAATCTGGAGGTTCCCTGGGCCATCGACATAGCACAGGATGGAAGGATATTCTTCACCGAGCGCGTCGGCAGGATAAGAGTCATTGATTCCAGCGGTACGTTGCTTGCCGATCCTGTTGCCTACATCAACATTGAACAGCGTGGCGAGTCAGGGCTGCTTGGTCTTGCCCTGCACCCGGATTTTGGCAACAACCATCTTCTGTATGTTTATCACACATACTCCGATGGAACTGGTGTTTACAACAAGGTTCTGATGCTTACGGAGAAGGACAACAAGATCATTGATTCTAAGGTCATCGTAGACGGCATACCGGCTGCAGACAGAAACGACGGTGGCCGCATCAAGTTCGGGCCTGACGGCAAGCTGTACATCAGCACCGGCGATGCAAGGCAACCGGAGCTGGCACAGAATGCGAAGTCACTGGCAGGCAAGATACTGCGGGTTAATCCGGATGGCAGCATTCCCGAAGACAATCCGTTCCCCGGATCCCTTGTATACTCGTATGGCCACCGCAACATCCAGGGGATGGCGTGGCATCCCGTAACGGGTGATCTTTACGTCAGTGAGCATGGCGAATCCGGCAATGACGAGATCAACCTTATCAGGCCCGGCCAGAACTACGGCTGGCCCGTCGAGGAATGCGATGCAACCCAGTTTGAAAAGCCGATCGTGTGCTTTAACCCGGCCATAGCCCCGGCAGGCATGACTTTTGCGTCCTCTGACAGGCTTGGGTACGAAGGTGACATACTGCTGACGGCCCTGAAAGCCAAGCAGCTCCGACTTGTAGACCTAGAATCAGAGACTGAAAGCAACATCCTTACCAGCTTTGGCAGGCTGCGCGATGTGACAGAGGCGCCGGACGGAACGCTGTACGTCCTCACAAGCAACCGCGACGGCAGGGCGATAGCGGAACCCGGCGATGACAAGATTTTAAGGGTGTCAAGTCCGTAGCCTAGGCTGCTGGCAATGCCCAAGAAATTTCACGAAATGGACAGGGACGAACGCCTTTATTATCTAAAAAAAGAGGCTGGCCTGTCTGATGAAGAGGTTGCCGCGCTGGGCAACCCGCTTACGTTTGATGACGCCAACCGGATGGTAGAAAACGCGGTTGGAATCACGTCCATCCCGCTGGGCATTGCAACCAATTTCATCATCAACGGCACGGAGCGGCTTGTTCCCATGGCCATAGAGGAGCCGTCTGTAGTCGCTGCCGCAAGCAAGGCTGCCAAGATAGCCAGGCTTCAAGGTGGCTTTACCGCAGATGCAGACGAGTCCTACATGACAGGGCAGGTCCAGGTTGTGTCCCTGTCCAACGTGGCGGCGGCCAAAAGAAAGGTGCTTGCCTGCAAAAAGGAGTTGCTGGAGATAGCCAACTCCAAGAGCAGGTCCGTTGCCGCCGTTGGTCTGCAGGCGCGAGAGCTACGCGATGGCAGCCCCAACAGGATGGGCAGGATGCTGGTTGTGGAATTGACGGCCGACACCAAGGACGCCATGGGCGCCAATGCCATAAACACCATGTGTGAGGCCATAGCGCCAAAAATAGCCGAGATCACGGGCGGAGAAGTAGTCCTCAAGATACTGTCGAATTATGCGACAAAAAGGATGGTGAGATGCCGCGCGGTCTTTGACAAGGATGAGCTGGGCGGAAGCGAGATCGTCAAGCGCATACTGTACGCCTACGCCCTGGCATATTCAGATGTCTACCGAGCAGTCACGCACAACAAGGGCGTCATGAACGGCATCGATGCTGTAGCCCTTGCAACTGGTCAGGATTTCAGAGCCATCGAGGCCTCTGCGCACGCGTACGCCGCAAAGGATGGAGCGTACCGCTCCCTTACCAGATGGTGGCGCACAAAAGGCGGCCATCTTGCCGGCGAGATCGAACTGCCGCTGGCAGTAGGCATAGTAGGCGGAGTGACTGCGGTGCACCCCACCGCCAAGACTGCACTGAAGATACTTGGTATAAAGAGTGCCAAGGAGCTTGCCATGGTCATGGCGGCAGCAGGCCTTGCGCAGAACCTTGCTGCAATAAGGGCGCTGGCATCTGAAGGAATACAGAAAGGTCACATGCGGCTTCATGCAAGGAACATCGCGGTCATGGCCGGTGCAAAGGGCGAGGAGATTGATGTCGTTGCCAGGAAGGTTGCCGACGGACCGGTCACCATCGACCGTGCAAAGCAGATACTTGACTCTCTGCGCAAATAGGATATAAGGTATATATCCAGTAAGGAGCCCTTGCACAATTATTCATGTCCACGGTGAAATTTGCGATTCCAAAGGGTAGCATAGAGGAAGTCACATTCAAGGTGCTTGAGCAGGCCTGGCAGACAGTCAGCGGGCGAGGCCGCACATACAGGGTCAGGCTTTCGGACCCCGAGATTGATGTCAAGATCCTCAGACCGCAAGAGATCCCCACCTACGTGCAGGAGGGGTTCTACGATGTGGGCATTACAGGTCGCGACTGGATACTGGAAGCCAAGGCCGACATCGAAGTATTGCTGGACCTGGAGATCGGACGGGTCAAGCAAGTGATAGCGATCCCCAGCAGCTTTCCATACAACAATTTAGACGAGCTTATCTCGGATTTTGCGCAGAAAGGCAAGACTCTCCGGTTTTCCTCCGAATACCTCACCACGACATCGGCTCACATCAAGGCCAGCAAATCCTACAAGAAGCACTTCGGAGATGCGGACCCGATGATAATAACCCCCTGGCTGAGGGTTGGCAGCAACAAGAATGTCCAGATATTCCTTTCCTTTGGAGCCACCGAGGCCAAGCCGCCAGAGGACGTGGACGCGATATTCGACATTACCGAGACAGGGACAACGCTTGTCCAGAATAACCTGAAGATCATCGACATAGTGGCTGAATCCACCGCCGTGCTGGTGGCAAACAAGAAGGCATTGAAAAACGCCGCCAAGCGCGAGAAAATAGCAGACATGGTCGCGCTGCTCAAAGGCGTTGTGGAAGGCCGCAAGAAATTGCACATATTTGTAAACGTCAAGAAGGAGAACCTTGACAAGCTTTTGCAGACGTTGCCGGCCCTCAAGAGGCCAACGGTAAGCCCGCTCAGCGAGGAAGGCTGGTTCAGCGTCAACACCATCATAGACAAGAACGAATTCATCAGGATTGTCCCCAAGATGAGGAAGCTGGCGCAGGGTCTAGTGGTTCTTGAGCCAAGGCAGATACTTCCCCTTGAAGAGATAAACTTGGACGGATACTCGTAATGAATATCATCGGTGTTGTAAACCCGCAAGCAGAGGCAGCGCGGCTTCGCAAGACCAACGAGATTTCTGAAGCCCTTATTCAGCAGACCAAGGAGATCATGGGCGATGTTGCAAAGTACGGCGACCAGGCTGTCCTTGACTATACAGCCAAGTTCGACGGGGTAAGGCTGGATGCGCTGAAGGTTACAGACAAGGAGATCCAGGACGCCTACAGCAGGGTTACAAAGGACCAGATCAAGGCCCTGAAGCTGATGAAATCAAGGCTTGAAAAAAGCGAGCTGGCAGTCCTGAAACGGCTTCGCAACATCTCCATCAAGTCTGAAGGTGTCATTATAAACCGCATGGTGCAGCCGGTGGCAAGCGTCGGCTGCTACATACCCGGCGGCAGGGCACGATACCCAAGCACCGTGGTAATGTGCGCCGTTCCGGCAAAGGTTGCTGGCGTCAAGCGCATCGTGGCAATCTCTCCGCCGACCAAGGAAGGAAATGTGGATCCTCTTACGCTGGTTGCCGCCGATATTTGCGGTGTTGATGAATTCTACAAGGCCGGCGGAGCGCATGGCATAGCCGCACTAACGTTTGGAACCCAGTCCATCAGCCCGGTCAGCAAGATAGTGGGCCCCGGTGGCATGTTTGTCACTGCAGCCAAGCTGGCAGCATCCAGCCGCCTGTCAACGGACATGGTTGCCGGGCCAACAGAGCTGTTGGTGTACGCCGACCTGTCTGCCGACCCGGCCATTGTTGCAGTGGACCTCATCTCCCAGGCAGAACACAGCCCAGACACGGTCTGCGGGCTGGTCACGACGTCTGAAAAACTGGCAATGCAGGTCAAATCTGTGCTGAATTCCATGACAGAAAAAATTGCCAGGTCAGACATCGTAAGAAAGAGCCTGCAGGACAACGGATTCATCGCAGTCTGCAAGGACGATGACGCGTGTATAGAATTTATCAATGAATTTGCGCCAGAACACCTGGAGATCATTTGCAAAAAGCCAGACCAGATAGCAAAAAAAATCGAATCGGCCGGGCTTGTCCTGGTAGGACAGGAGACGCCATCGTCTGCAAGCGACTACTGCCTAGGTTCCAACCATGTCCTTCCGACCATGGGGTTTGGCAAGTCCCGTGCCTCGCTTTCGGTTCTTGACTTTGTCAAAATAGTCAACAGGGTCAAGGCTTCAAAGTCAGGGCTGGCAAAGGTCGACAGGGCCATAAAGGAAATGACCGGTGCAGAGGGGCTGCCCAACCACTATGAAGCTGTAAGAGCGAGGAAGAGCAGATGAAGGGCAGGATATCAAAGGAGATCGAGAGGATCTCTGGGCTTGAGCACTACGTCAGACCCGCCAAGATTGAGGATGCCTTAAAGCTTGATTCAAATGAGAATTTCGCGCTTGACAGGGAGTTTATCAATTCTGTAGCCACCGAATCTGCAAGAAAGGCAGACCTAAGAGAGTACCCGCTTGACCAGCTGGATTGCCTTTATTCTGAGCTTGCAGGTTATGCTGGTGTCAAGGAAAAGTTCATCGGCATTGGAAGTGGATCCGATCAGATAATCGAGCTTTTACTTACGACCCTTGGGAGAGGCTGCCGTGCCACGGTATTCACGCCGACCTTCTCGTATTTCATAAACAGATGCGAGCTTCACGGCATCAAGGTAACCACGGTCCCGTTGGACGGAAATTTTGATCTGGACGTTGCGGCCTTCCTGAAAAGCGCGGCCAAGTCAGACATCGCATACATATGCTCGCCCAACAACCCGACGGGCAAACAATTCGACAAAAAGATGGTCATGCAGGTCATCGACTCGCTGCAAGGCAAACTTGTACTTGTTGACGAAGCCTACTCAGATTTTGCAGATTACTCGCTGGCAGCCAGCGCCACAAAGCAGGACAGCGTGATCGTGCTGCGGACACTGTCAAAGGCCTTTGGCCTTGCCGGCGCGCGTGTCGGATACATGGTAACCAACGAAAGGCTGGCCAGGTTGTTCAGGTCAACCATCCAGTCGCCTTACCCCGTTAGCACGCTTTCGCTTACCATCGCTGCCAGTGTACTTCAGAAAGCTGATAGCGTCAGAAAGACGATTGAAGAAGTCAGAAGCGAGCGCAAGAGGATGTCTGACAGGCTTGCCGAGATAAAGGGCATAAGGGCCTTCAAGTCGGACGCCAATTTCATATTCATAGAAACAGGAAGCAAGTACAGGGCCGTCTGCAGGGCATTGAAGCAGGCAGGTATAGTTGTCAAGCTTCTTGACAGGGTAAACGGCCATCCCGGCTGCATGAGGGTCACCATAGGCACAAGAGAAATGAACGACAGGTTCTTACGCTGCATCGAAGAGGCTGCCATGAACTGATGGACGGTTTTGACTGTGCGCTTTTTGACATCGACGGCGTGCTTGTGGATATCAGAAAGTCGTACAACGATGCCATCAAAAAGACCGTGGAATTCGTCCTCAGCCACGTAGCAGGCAAAAAGTACGGCAACCTTGTAACTGATAGCCTCATCCTGAGATTCAGGCAGACCGGCGGCTTTAACAACGATACAGATACCAGCTATGCCATAGCCCTTGCCATGCTTGCCAACCCGCAAAAGACCATGATGGAGGCAAGAAAGTTTCTGCTGCAGGTAGCAGAGAACGCGGATGAGACAGGCATTTCCTCGGTAGAAAAGTTCCTGTCCGGCTATGATATCGCCAGGCACAAGGAGACGCTGGTGTATCCTGCACCGGTAAAGTACAGCTACATCGGCAGGGTGTTTGACGAATTATTCTACGGCCCCGAACTGTTTAGGAAGCAGAACGGCCTTGATCCAAAATACTGCACAGCCGCCAAGCCCTTCATCAAAAAAGACAGGCTTGTGGTAAGCAAAAAAACCCTGAAGGTTCTGCACGATAAATTCGATGGCAACCTTGCTATCGTTTCCGGCAGAAGCAGGCTGGCCGCGGAGTACTCCCTCAAGCCAGTGATGAACTATTTCAACATGGATGCCTGCGTATTTCTTGAGGACGAGAAAAGAGAGTATGCCAAACCCAACCCCTATTCGGTTAAAAGAGCGATGAGCGTCATGAAGGCCGCAACCGCAGTGTATGCCGGCGATTCAGAGGAGGATATGCTCATGGCCCGCAGAGCAGAGAAAGAGACAGGAGCGAAAATAGCCTTTGTCGGCATATACGGTTTTAGCTCTCAGCCTGCCAAGACCCTCAGGCTTCTCAGGGAGCATGGCGCCGATGCTGTTTCAAGAAGCGTCGACTGCCTGCCGACAATAATAAATAAAGTATTGGCAACCTAAACCTGTACACTTGGCAGCAGTGAAAAGGACCGCGAAGCTAGAGAGGGTTACAAAAGAGACAGCGGTCACCGTAGAGGTCGACATTGACGGCAGCGGCAACACGGCTGTCAACACAGGTATTCCGTTTATAGATCATCTTGTAACTTCCATAGGCAAGCATTCCATGATGGACATTACCCTTACTGGCAAGTCCAGCGACGGGATACTGCACCACCTTGTAGAGGATGTGGCAATTGCGCTCTCGCAAACGATCGACAAGGCTTTGGGCGACAGATCAAGGATTACAAGGTTTGGCTCAGCCATGGTTCCGATGGACGAATCGCTGGCGTATTCAGCAATAGACCTGGTCAAGCGGCAGTTCCACAAGACAGAGCTTAAGCTTGTCCGCGACAGCATAGAGGGCCTTCCAAGGGAGGACCTTGAACATTTTGTCAGGTCACTGATGCAGAACCTCAATGCATGCACCCATGTGATAGTGGAGTACGGGGATAACGATCACCACAAGGTAGAGGCAGCCCTCAAGGCCTTTGCCGTCGCGCTGAGAGCGGCATCAGGCACAGACAGCAAGAGAAAAGGGGTTCCAAGCACCAAAGGTGCGATGTAGATGAAGATAGCCATATTCGACTACGGGGCAGGCAACCTGTTCAGTCTAAAGGCAGCATTGCAGAGAAACGGCGCCAAGGCTGAGATAATCCATGACATGAAAGATCTGGACAAATACGACGGGTTGGTGCTGCCCGGTGTCGGAAATTTTGATCCTGCCATCAGATCCATCGAAAAGGAGGCAGGCAAGCTTTCAGAGGCCATGAACCACGGAATGCCCATCATGGGAATCTGCCTTGGCATGGAGATGCTTTTCAACAGAAGCGAGGAAGGCAAGCTGCCCGGCCTGAAAATACTTGATGGAGACGTGGTCATGCTTCCCAAAGGCAAGGTCAAGATCCCGCACATGGGATGGAACAACCTGAAGATAAAAGCTGAAAGCAAGTTTCTCAAGGGCGTCAAAGATGGTTCATGGGTTTACTTTGTGCATTCATACAGGGCTGCCCCTGCCAGCAAGGATTTGGTGGCAGCCACATCGGACTACGGCGTCAGCATCCCCGCAGTCGTGGAAAGGGACAACCTAGTGGGCGTGCAGTTCCATCCGGAAAAGTCCGGCGAAGTAGGCTCTACCATGATCAAGAACTTTATCCAGATGTGCAAAGAGGCCAGAAAGTCAAAGAAATGAAAGTCATACCAGCAGTTGACATAATGGGCGGCAGCGTCGTCCGGCTAGTTAAGGGAGACCCGGCCAACAAGGTTGTCTACAGCAGAGATCCTGTAGAGGTGGCAAAGAAATGGGAGGTGGCCGGCGCGGACCTGCTTCATGTCGTGGATCTTGATGCCGCAATTCAGACTGGAAGCAACAACGCCGATGTCATTGCCAGGATTACCGATGCAATAAAAATCCCCGTGCAGGTGGCCGGCGGCATCCGGTCTGCCGAATCTGCAAAAGAGGCTCTTGAAAAAGCGGCCAGAGTAGTCATTGGCACTATGGCCTACAGCGACCCGGAATCTGTCAGAAAGCTGGCCAAAAAATACCCCGGCAGAATCGTGATATCCATCGATCAGGTTGAAGGAAAGGTCATGGTGAAGGGTTGGACAGAGTCGTCCGGCGTCAAGGTGGCCGACGCCATGGCGCAGTTCAATGCCATGGGAATTGACGAGTTTTTGCTCACCAGCATAGAACGCGACGGCACGCTGCAGGGGCCAGACATCGCGACTTTAGCAGAGGCCGCTGCATTCAGCGACAGGGTCGGCATAATCGCCAGTGGTGGCATATCCAGCGTTGAGGATGCCATAAGAGTAAAAAGCGTGGGCTGCTCTGCCGTAATCCTGGGCAAGGCCATGTATGACGGCAAGGTTAGCGTTGAGAGGGTGAAGGCCGTAGCATGACGCTGGCAAAGCGCATAATCCCCTGTCTGGACGTTGACAGCGGCAGGGTAGTCAAGGGGGTACATTTTGCCGATGTAAAGGATGCCGGCGACCCGGCGGAGCTGGCAAAAAAGTACAGTGAGCAGGGCGCTGACGAGCTCGTGTTCTTGGACATAACGGCTTCCCAGGAAGGCCGCGACACCATGAAGAACGTGGTCAGGAAGGTGGCAAGCGTTATAGACATCCCGTTTACCGTGGGAGGCGGCATACGCAAGCTGGAAGACGCCAGGGACATCCTGCTTTCCGGGGCAGACAAGGTATCCATCAACACGGCGGCCGTCAAAAACCCGGAGCTGATAACCCAGCTCATGGAGATTTTTGGCAAGCAATGCGTGGTGGTTGCCATCGATGTAAAAAGGCGGTATTGCGATGATGGCTGCGACGGTAAAAAGACCTTCAAAGACAAAAAGGGCCACAGATACTGGTTTGAAGTGATGATCTACGGCGGCAAGCAAGGCACCGGCCTTGACGCAACCAAGTGGGCCCAGGAAGTAGAAACGCGCGGCGCCGGAGAGATCCTTCTGACCAGCATCGATGCCGACGGGACCGAGAACGGCTACGACATAGAGCTTACCCGGGCCATCTGCAAATCAGCCAGCGTACCGGTTATCGCATCAGGCGGCTGCGGCAGCCCGCGCCACATGCTTGAAGTATTCGCCAAGGCCGATGTTGACGCGGCGCTGGCTGCGTCCATATTCCATTATGAAAAATCCACCGTCGACAAGGTCAAAAAATACCTGAAGCGAAACGGCATCAAGATCAGAATATAATAACTGGCCGTCCGATATTTTGGGCATGGAGAAATTCGGCCTGTTTCCTTCCGGCGGCAAGATCCAATTCGAAACGCACCTTGAGAAGCTGGATGAGCCTGTCAAGTCTGTGATGCTGGATCTCCGGAAATTTGCCACGTCGCTTGGTACCAACGTGATAGAGGAAGTGCGGCTGCATCGGGTGGTTTACGCCAAGACACTGACGTTCCGCACTTTTCTTGACATCGAGCCTGCGGTGGATCATCTGGCAATTGAAATAAGATCCAGCAGGGCAAGCCCTCCAACCAGAGCCATAATAAGGACGCAGCAGGAAGCTGAAGACATAAAGAAGATGATAGCAGAAGCCTATGAGAAGATCCGCTAGTCGGTGATTGTAAAGTCCCTGAATTCGCCAATGTACTTTTCATATTTGACGTTCAGGTCGTCAACGCGTGCCTCCGGCGGTCCTCTGTGGCACCATTTAATCACCTTGCTGACGTTTTCTTGCTCACCTTCTAGTATCGCTTCGACTCGCCCGTCCGGAAGATTCCGCACCCAGCCCATGACGCCGTGCTCGGTAGCAACAATCAGTGTGTTCTGCCGAAAGTAGACTCCTTGCACTTTGCCGCTGACCAGTATGTGCGCGCGGCTCTTGCCATTTACTTCCATCATGCTTTATGGCCTCTTTCCGGGCTAAAATTGTTAGGCCCTGGCGCCTTTAAGCCTGCCAAACATTTCTTTCAAATACAAGGAGAAAGCCGGTTCTCCGGCATCCCTGCCTTCAAACGTAACCTTTGCCGCGGGTTTGCGGATACTGATCCTTTTTCTCAGGTCTGCCGGCGTCCCCAGGAGCACAGCATCGCAGTTGGTTGCGTTTATGCTAGCCTCAAGTTCTGCAAGCTGTTCGGTGCTGTAGCCAAGGGCCGGCATGACTGCACCCATCCACGGATACTTTTCGTATGCCTGCTTGATTGTTCCCACCGCGTTTGGCCGTGGGTCAACCTGCCGGCAGTTGAGCATCCTGGCGGCAAAACCACCGGCGCCCTCTCCAAGCTCGCCATGTGTGATTGACGGTCCGTCTTCTACAACAAGCACTGCCTTGTTCCTGACAAGATCTGGGCGGTCAACGGTCACCTCGGAGTTCACCTTAAAGATCTTGGCTTCAGGATTGATCCTGCTGCAAGATTTCATGATCTTTTCTATCATCTCTGCAGTCGCGGCGTTGGCCTTGTTTATCACCACGGCGTCGGCCAGCCGTACATTTACCTCGCTTGGGTGGTAGCCTGTTTCATGCCCGGCTCTAAGCGGGTCGGCCACGACGATGGTACAGTCTGCCCTGTAAAACGAAAAGTCATTGTTGCCTCCATCCCATATTATTACATCGCAGATCTTTTCTGCCTGTTCAAGTATCTGCTTGTAGTCGACGCCGGCAAAGACATCGATTCCCCTTCCGATGTGGTCAGAGTATTCCTCTTCCTCCTCGACTGTTATGTTATATTTCTTAAAGTCCTCGTAGCTTTTGAAGTGCTGTACCGCAACCCTGAGATCGCCGTACGGCATGGGATGCCTGACTACAGCCGGCTTTAGCCCTGCCTCCTGCGCGGCCTTAGTCACCATCCTTGCTATGGTGCTTTTGCCTGCGCCGGTCCTGGTAGCCAGCACGGCGACAACCGGCTTGCGGGATACAAGCTGCGTGTCTTTCGTGCCAAGCAGGCAGAATGCTGCGCCGGCGGCTATTGCCCGGGAAGCAAGGTGCATCAGATTCTCGTACGAGATGTCGCTGTACGAGAAAAAGACTTCATCGACATCATGCTGTTTGATAAGCTCTTCGAGTTTTTCCTCGCTGTGAATCGGTATCCCATCAGGGTACATGCTGCCTGCCAGCTCAGCCGGATAAACTCTGTTTTCGATGTACGGTATCTGGGCCGCCGTGAAAGCAGCGACCTGGTAGCCCGGGTTTTCCCTGAAGAACATATTGAAGTTATGGAAGTCCCTTCCCGCAGCACCGATGATGATGGCCTTTCGTGTCATATGTACGCTAGTACCTGGTTGTTAATCTTGATTTATCTTTTATAGACAACAGTTCCAGACCAAGCTGCGCGGCTTCCCTTATCCTAAGGCTGGCAATGACTGCCTTTTTGCCGGAATTATCAAACCATACTGCGGCCTCGAGCTTTGGGTTACACTTCTCTCCGACATGATTTTCGTTGGCCGGCTCCGCATGTTTAAGACCTCTACTTCGAAAACGGGTGTGGATTCCATCGCCGTTTGTCAGGCCATAATTTTGAAGTTCCTATGCTGCAAGTCGTTCGCAGGCCAAGTCCTTATCATAGCATCTTGAAACGAAACCTTATTGGGATCCAGCCATAGCTGCACGCAACGACCAGAATAGTTCTACGGTCTTAAAAGGTTGTCAAGAGATCTGTAAAAAAACTAGGCCAGATCTCCGCCTTCTTCTGTGTAAAGCTGCTGATAGGTCGTGCCTTTTCTGACCAGCCGGAACTTGCCGTCGCTTTCCTTCATGACTATGGGTGGCTTGGTCTGGCAGTGGAAGGGCATGTTGAACACCACAGAGTAGGCGCCGACGTTGTAGAACGAGACGTACTTGCCAACATCCGCTCCGTTGAGGTCTGAAGCCTTGGAGACCGGAAATACGTCGTATGTGTCGCAAAGCCTTCCAGCAAGGTGTGTGTTTTTGACCGTGGTTGGTGCTGCCAGGCTTGTGGTTCTGTCGTTGCCGTCGATGACAGGGATTATCTCCTGTGGGTATTCCTGCTTGAGTAGTGCAGCGTCAAGCAAAATGTGGTAGCCGGCATCCACGATCACTATCTTGTGCTCGTTGTACTCCTTAGTATTTACAATCCTTGATACCAAGATGGACGATTCAGCGACAAGGAAGCGGCCTGACTCGATCATCAGCGTGAAAGTGCCATGATTCTCTGCAAGCTGATCCAGCCTGTCCACGTGGTTCTTGGCCATTTCTGCCGGCGTCGGTACTGGGTCGTTGTAGAATACCGGCGTTCCGCCGCCAATGTCAAACGTATTGACATGGAAGTTTGGATGCTCCTTCTTCATCTTGGTCATGAAGGCATCCATCTTGTCCAGCGCATGCGTATAGCAGGAGAAGTCCGTGATCTGTGAACCCAGATGGAAGTGAAATCCCTCAAATTTCAGAAGGTCGCTTTCCATCATGTGCTTGACCATCTTGGTCGCGCTATCGATGGTTCCGCCATTGAAGGGAACTCCGAATTTGCCGTTCTTGTACGACGCGCGGACCTCGGCCTTGACGCCGACTTCGGGGTTGACTCGAATCATGGTCATCGGCCTGACACCTAGCTTTCCTGCAGCCATGGCAAGATTCATCATGCCCTTGTGCGAGCTGACGACTATTCTTCGGACTCCACTGCGAAGGACTTCCAGATATTCATCCGGCTCTTCGGTGACGCTGGTGTAGATGATGTTCTCTGGATCAGCCTTGCACTGCTTGACAAAGTGAAGCTCGCCAAGCGAAGTCAGGTCGAACGTCAGTCCGTCCTTCATGAACGCGCGGATTATCGCGGGCGTAAAGTTCGCCTTGATAGAGTACGCCACCTTGACTGGCCCCCTGAATTTAGAGTAGGCTCTGTGGAGCTCTCTTGCTTTGGCGTGCAGGGTGTCCTCGTCAACAAGATAGAGTGGCGTGCCATACTGTGCGACTAGATTATTGATGTCAAGCGCTGTTACAAAACGATTCAGCGGCGGTACTGATTTTTGTACGAGTTGGACTTGGGAATTTTCCATCAATTTTTTTGGATGTTGTTATCATAAAACCGACAGTTTAAAAACATTACCCCGCAAAATTGTTGCGCGGCGTCACTTTATGACAACGCGCGAAAATTTTTAGTGCCAACCGTATCCGCGTACTACTGCACGTTAACATCAATTATTTGCACAGGTGAAAGCGCAACAGGATTAGATATGCTAGTTAGAACTACAGTTCTAATGGCGAATCTACCAGTACTTTGTGGCGTCCAGGACAATCCTACATTAGTAAAACCAGAAGCAGTAATAGATCCCTCAGTCCAAGAAATGTGTACTGTGTGGTCCTCAGAATCACGAACTTCCAAGAGCAATACGAATTTCATTTCTCTATGTTTTACATTCTCTATTTGAGATTCAACCATGATAAGCTGTCCTTGCGATAAGTGGTTGAGTTCTAACCCCCGAGCATCGACTATACGAGGAGTAGAAAGAATTACTTCCCACGGCGTAGGTTTCTGAATACCAACATTTGTAGAAAAAATGAATTCTCTTCCCAAAGTGGTGTCCTGGTAGTCAGCAGGATATGGATCAGAATAATGAACTATAAGTTGATCACCATCTGCTACTTTAAGCGAATTCAAAGAGGGATTAGTGGTTGACAGGAGACGGAAAGTGCCCTCGAAAACCCCTGTGGATAAGCCAGTCTCCACAAGTTTTAGGATTAAGCCCTTCTTATCTGAAGTAGAAGATATCCTGACTTCGATCGTATCTCTTATTGTCGAATGGATATCGCGATCTGGATCTGATATCTTAATCGATACGTGATCGCCGATAGAATAATGATCCTTATCGAATAGGAACTCTGGATTGAAGGTCCGTATCTCGCTCACTCTGGTAACAGTCACATTCCTTAGATTCCCTGTTTTGTCATATTGTTGTCCTTCATAACTTATCATAATGAGCGTGCCGGGCTTTACTTCGAGGTCCCCCGGGAAGAGCCGGAGATTTGGAGTTAGTCTAAGCATGCCCGTAAATAGCCCACTATTCCTATCTTTCTCATATAGCCTGAGCTCCAACTCTTGTTTACCATCATCTGTTTTTACAAAGACCACAACAGACTCCCTGTCACTGGCGTCCCTCTTGGCTAATGAATCTATCACAGTAATCATGAATTGCGATAGAGGACCAATCAATTCCTTATCCAGTTCCACTTCTGGCTCCTCTGTTGGCTTTTTCCGCGCGGATCTTGTACCTATAAGCTCTACGGTATTTGACCCAGCGGGAACTTTTATCTCTATTATCCTTAATTCTTCACTTCTTGCTGTTTCTTGTGCTTCCACTTGTTTGCCGTCCACAAATACTATGAAATCATCGTCATCGTTTTTCTTTCTGGCATCGATTAGCCAGCGCGGCAGATGAAGAACCAATGATCCATCTCCATCTATTTTTGTTGCAACCTCGAAAACGATACTTGCGAATACAGGTTTTGTGGTGCCTCGAATTACACGTCCATTGGTAAGCTTTCCGTCTATGAAATCAATAGTTCCATCAGGTAGATGAATAAGTATGTTGCCAACATGGATATTCGCTTTTGGATTCATGTTGTCACCTCGATTCGGGCATCATGACTCTTCCCAAGATAAGTAGCTTGTATAGTATAAGTGCCTAAGACAGCATCACTCCTGAGAACGAAGCGACTGCTGAAAGTTCCATCATTTTGAATTTGAGGTAATTGGAACGATTCAAGTTTGCTAGGAGAGAAAAGTTGCAAAGAAATTGGAGAATCGATCACAGGATTAACCCGACCTGAAATAATAATTGATTCGATTCTGCTATAGGTTTTCTTGTCAGTAGAGAATTCTAAATTGCTTTGCATGTCCCTACCAACTACCGTCAGGAGCCCCATTGATTTCAACTCACGAAGCAACTGTGCTAACGCCTGCAATGAATCGTCGATCTTCTCCACTTCAAATGAGATATACGCAGGGTTGATGTTTGAATTAAGTCTGACCTTTCTTTCCTTCATGAATATTATCTTATGAGCTTTGGTCGGATCTGATTTTGCGCGTGAGTATTCGTCGATAACATTAGGTCGCACTTGCATATAGTTTCCATCGGCATTTTGAACTTCATCGTCAGGAGTTGCAAAAATTAATACAGCATCCACTCCTCCGAGGTAAAATTGTACTTTTTCATCAGGGTTCATACTCTGATTAGGTTGGTCCTCTACCACCACCGGCTCGATTCCAAGCTCATGAAGGAATTGGACAAGAAGTCGCAGTGTGCGTTCAAATTTATTACTGTGACTAATAAGTATGGATGGTTTAGCCAACTAATTCACCGGAATGCATTTTTGAAGTGTTCAGCAATTCGTGGCGCGAACGACCCTGGAGATTGCTGAGAACATTGGATATCCACAAGTGCTGCCCCACAATCTTTGAAGTCCGTACCTAATATTATTTCCCTAGTCATCTTGGAAAGATTTCGCATCTAGGCTGCAAAGTATATACCTGACGAGGTCAAAATTTCCTCTTTTTTGTATCTATTTGACACAACTTTTAGTGGCTGATAACGTGATATATTTCGGAGACTAAATACGATGAAAATTTTTTTCGACAAAAATGAAAAAGTGTGGGCCAGCAGTACTTACCTGTAGTACTGTACTGTGACTTTTTCTCCGGGCTTGCCTTCACGCTGTGTCTTTATCTTCTTGACAGCCTCTTCGAAGTGACGCATCATTACGTGCGCTTCTGATGCATGCTTGGAAGCCTCTTCTGGAGTCGGATACTTCGCTAGGTACTCGTGCAGTACCAGCGACACGGCAGTGTTCACCACCGAGCTGGTGTCTGCGCCGCTGAAGCCGTCCGTCAGTTCTGCTATCTTGAGGACATCGATGTCCGGACTGATTGGTTTGTTCTTGACATGAATCTCCAGAATCTTTTGTCTGGTGGCCTTGTCAGGCATTGGTACGAACACTATCTTGTCAAACCTGCCTGGACGTAGCAGTGCGGGGTCGATGATATCGGCTCTGTTTGTTGCAGCGATGACAACGACGCCGGAAAGGGCCTGAATTCCATCCAGCTCTGTAAGCAACTGCGATACTACGCGCTCGGTAACCATGCTGTCGCCGCCCATGCCCCTGGTTGGAGCGATGGAATCAATTTCATCAAAGAACACCACGCATGGTGCCGCCTGTCTTGCGCGCCGGAATATCTCCCTGATGCCACGCTCGGATTCGCCGACCCATTTGCTGAGAAGCTCCGGGCCTCTGACACTGATAAAGTTGGCTTCTGATTCTGTGGCCACAGCCTTTGCCAGCATGGTCTTGCCGGTTCCTGACGGGCCGTGCATCAGTATGCCCTTGGGCATTGTGTGTCCAAGCTTTGCATATAGCTCTGGGTAACGCAACGGCCATTCAACAGCCTCCTGCAATTCGCGCTTGACTTCTTCCAGTCCGCCGATGGCAGACCAGGGTATGTCCGGTGATTCTAGGTAGACTTCTCTCATGGCAGAAGGCATGACTTCCTTGACTGCGTTTTCAAAGTCTCCCATGGTGACGATCAGCCTGTTCAGGACATCCGGAGAAAGCTTTTCGTCTTCCAAGTTGAGCTCCGGCAGCAGTCTGCGCAGGCATTTCATTGCAGCTTCCTTGCAGAGGTATTCCAAGTCTGCTCCTACAAAGCCGTGCGTCACGGCTGCTATTTTGTCCTGGTCCACGTCCGTGTCAAGGGGCATGTTGCGGGTGTGAATCTGAAGTATCTCCAGCCTGCCGCGCTTGTCTGGGACTTTGATTTCAATCTCCCTGTCAAACCTGCCTGGACGTCTTAGCGCCGGGTCTATGGCGTTTGGCCTGTTGGTCGCAGCAATGACAATGACCTTGCCTCTTGCTTCAAGGCCGTCCATAAGCGAGAGCAGCTGTGATACGACTCTTCTTTCGACCTCGCCGGTCACCTCTTCTCTCTTTGGTGCGATGGAGTCTATTTCGTCGATGAATATGATGGATGGAGCCTTTTCCTTTGCCTCCTTGAATATCTCCCTCAAGCGTGCCTCTGATTCACCGTAGAACTTGCTCATGATCTCCGGGCCGGATATGCTGATAAAGTGCGCGTTGCTTTCGTTTGCAACAGCCTTTGCCAGCAGGGTCTTGCCGGTTCCAGGAGGACCGTACAGCAGTACGCCTTTTGGAGCCTCGATGCCCAGCTTTTCAAATATTTCAGGGTGCCTCAGCGGCAGCTCTATCATCTCGCGGACCTTCTGGATCTCTTCCTTGAGGCCGCCGATATCCTCGTAGGTGACCTGTGGAACACCCCTCATGGTCTCGCCCTTCTCGGCGATGTGGAATATCGTCTTCTGGGTAACTAGGACAGCATCTGCCGCCGGCGTGACACCAATGACCTGGAACGTGAGTCTGCCGCCAAAGTACGGAACCATGACGTTGTCGCCTTTGATCAGTGGCACGCTTTCCAGCGCATCGGCAAGGTAGCGCTCATCGATTGGAGGAATAGCTTCTAGCGGCGCAACTATGATCTTTTCAGCTGGAACTGCCTTTATCTTTTTGACGGTAACGGTATCGCCTATCGCTATGCCGGCATTGTTTCTTACAAGACCGTCAACCCGGATGATTCCCTTGCCTTCGTCAGACGGGTAAAGCGGTAAACACTTGGCAACGGTTCTGCGTTTGCCTCTTATTTCAATAACATCACCAGTTGATGCGCCCAGAGAGTCCATCGAGTCGTAGTCGATCCTTGCTACTCCTCTACCGACGTCCCTTGTGTACGCTTCAAGCACCTTTAGGGATAATGTATTCTGGCTCACATTAACACCTTCAACTAACTGGTCTTTATACCTTTATTATCTTTCGCTCTTGCCGAGCCTTAAGAAACACGCACATTTTGCAGCCATTAATTTCAAATTTTGCATTTTTCAATTCCATAAACAGTTATAACTTGCCGACGCGATGTTCAATCCGAATTGAGCAAGACAGATGATCAGCCGATATTACCAGGAGAACAGCTTGCCTCCATTGAAGAATTTGAAGGCGGCAAGAATACATACGTTGCTGCAGACGGGACGGTAAGATCCGCGGCTGTAGGAACCAAGGTTTACGATTTCAAGCGACGTACAGTAAAGATAGAACAAAAGAACTCACCCATGCTGCCCAAGGTCGGCGACATAGTAGTGGGCTTCATAGACATGCTTTTCAGCAGCATGATCTCAGTCAAGATCCTGTACATTAACAACAAAAAGTCCTATTCCGGCTATTCGGCCATCGCCTCAATAAGGCTAGGTGGAGGCCGCGACAGAAGAGACAGACCCGTCTTCAGGGCTGGCGACATTGTTCGCGGAAGGGTGGTGAGCCTTTTGAATTCCACCGTGCACCTGACCGTGGCTGAAAAGGAATTTGGCGTACTGTATGCGCTTTGCTTCCAGTGTGGCGGCGATACCGTCAGGATAAACGATTCCATCAAGTGCATCGAGTGCGGCGCTTACGAACCGCGCAAACTGACCAATGATTACGGCAAAGAGACGATCCGGCTCATACACAGATCAGGAAAGTAGGTCTAGGATGGCAGCCAGGGTTGCCTTCCAGGGTGAGCGCGGAGCCTACGGCGAGATGGCAGTCCTGCAGTACTTCCCGTCTGCCACAACGGTTCCACGCAAGTCCTTCCACGATGTTTTTGAGGCCGCTGAAAAAGGAAAGGTGAGCTTTGCAGTTGTTCCGGTGGAGAATTCCATCGAAGGCAGTGTGGGCGAGATATACGACCTTTTGCTGCAGACAAAGATGAAGGTTATCGGCGAAGTCTACCAGCGTGTGAGGCATTGCCTGATAGCAAACAAGGACGTAAAGTTAGGCAACATAAGATCCGTGTATTCCCACCCGCAGGCTCTTGGACAGTGCAGGAATTATCTGCAAAAGAAAAAGCTGGAACCGTTGGCCGCGTACGACACTGCTGGTGCTGTAAAGATGATAAAGGAAAAGAAATTGACAGATGCAGCGGCCATCGCAAGCAAGAGGGCCGGCGAACTGTACGACATGCAGATCCTAGACGAGGGAATAGAAGATAGAAAGAACAACTATACGAGGTTCCTGGTCCTTTCTCCGGCCGTCGAAAAGAAGCCCATCGACAAAAACGCAGGATACAAAACATCCATCATATTTTCAATCAAACACAAGCCTGGCGCCCTGTTTGGCATACTGGGAGAATTTGCCACTCGCAACCTGAACCTGACAAAGATAGAATCTCGGCCGACCAAGGAAAAACCATGGGAGTACAACTTTTACGTCGATTTTGAAGGCCATACCAACGACGAGGTAGTCAAGCAGGTTATCAAGGCCATCAAAACCAAGACATCTTACCTGAGAGTTCTGGGTTCTTACAGGAAAGCAGAATTTCACTGATCGTTATCTGCTCTTGAACCGCAGGCTCATACCGATTACTATGACGCCGGTGATCAAGAGCAACATCGGACCGCTGAAGCCAAGCGGGCTTCCCTTGGTCTGGGCGTGACCTTTTATTTCAAGTTCCTCGCTGCCGGTATTGGTGATTGTTATCCTGTGTTCCCCGGACTTTTGAGCTGTAAGCTCGTAGCTGAATGTTGACAGGCCCTTTTCTGACTTGATGACTTGCCTGTCTGGATCTTCGATTGTTACATCGAAAACAGATCCGTTAATCATAACCGACGCAGTGTTTCCAGTATTCATGTCCGGCGAAAGCACATCGGTCAATCCCGGTCTTAGTGTGCCGTCAAGCGATACGTCTACAGGCACGCTGGAGTATATGGCAGCGGCTATTCCTACAACAATGAACACAGCCCCAGCACCCAGAGTCGCGTAAAAGGTCTTCGGCGATCCCAATACCATGACGCCGTCAAGGCCTTAGATAAACCATGTTGTAATTAAGCAGCCGAGCTTTGAAATCAGTTTCACATAACGTCTACGTCGTGTGGCTGACTTTCTATGTAACCTGCCGACGTTATTCGGACAAATTCGGCGTTGCGCTGCATCTCCGAAATAGTCTTTGCGCCGCAGTAGCTTAGCCCGGAACGAAGGCCGCCTACAAGCTGCCTTGCTATCTCTACCACGCTTCCTTTGTACGGAACCATGGCCTCCACACCTTCGGGTACGTAGTCGTTCAGGTCGTCAGAGTCTATTACCTCTGGTCCCTCCTCCCGGTATTTTCTTCCAAGCGAGGCATAGAACGAAGCCATTCCACGGTACATTTTGTACTTTTTGCCGTTCTTGACAAGAGTCTTGCCTGGGCTTTCATCCGTACCGCCAAAAAGGCTTCCAACCATGACCGAAGACGCGCCGGCCGCCAGTGCCTTGGTTAGATCGCCAGAAGTCCTGATGCCGCCGTCTGAAATTACCGGGATGTCGTACTCCTTGGATACCTTGACGGCGTCAATAACAGCGGTCAGCTGCGGAACGCCGGAGCCAGTGATCACCCTAGTGATGCAGATCGAGCCGGAGCCTACACCTACCTTGACGGCGTCAACGCCGGCCCGTATGAGATCCAGCGCACCATCACCGGTTGCCACGTTTCCTGCAATGAGCTCGCAGTCCGGGAACGCTTTTTTGATCATCCGGACTGTGTTGATGGCATTTTCGCTGTGGCCGTGAGCAATGTCTACCACTATCGCGTCGGCGCCAGCAGCAAGCAGGGCCTCTGTGCGTTCAAGATAATCACCTTTAACGCCTACCGCTGCACCTACCAAAAGCCGGCCTTTCTTGTCTTTTGATGCCTGCGGGTACTGCTCCATCATAAGAATGTCTTTGCTGGTGATAAGTCCTGCAATGCGTTTCTTGTCGTCTACCAGCGGGAGCTTTTCTATCCTGTTTTTGTGCAGGATCTCCTTGGCCTGTTCAATGGTTGTGCCAGCCTTGGCTGTGATAACGTCCCTTGTCATCAGGTCTGAGACCTTGCGCTTTAGATTCTTTTCAAAAGTGATATCACGTCTTGTAATGATGCCGACCAGCTTGCCGTCGTCTTCCACCAGCATGCCGGAAACGCCGTATTCGGCCATCTTCTTTCTCAGTTCATGGACTGTCACGTCAGGCCTGACAGCGTAGGGTTGTTCGATTACCACGGATTCGGACCGCTTCACCTTTAGAACCTGGTCCACCTGGTCTTCGATGGTCATGAACCTGTGTACGATACCGATCCCCCCTTCCCTTGCAATGGCTATGGCCATCTGCGATTCTGTCACAGTGTCCATGTTCGCGCTGATCAGCGGGATATTGAGATTGATCTTTCTTGACAGTCGGGTACGGACATCTGTCTGCAATCTGGATACTATAGGAGACCGTTTGGGAACGAGAAGAACATCGTCAAATGTCAGACCTTCTCTAAAGTCCAAATATTACCTTGCTGTCTAGTCCATTTGTAGGATTATAAGCGTTTGCAAGATCAGCAGATCAGCCCGAGCATGGCAAGAGCCTGCACGGTTTCCTTGACATTGTGCGTCCTGATGATGCTGGCGCCGTCGATGACAGCCATTGCCTCGCATACCACCGAAGGTACAAGCCGGTCCTCCGGCTGCAGGTTCAGCAGGTGACCGATGAACGACTTTCTTGAAACCGATACGCAGATAGGCCTTCCCAGCGTCTTGAGTTTTCCCAAGTTTGACAACACCTCGATATCACGGGTGTACCAGGGCATGTCCGTCATCATCGTGAAAAACGGGTTCTTGCCTTCCTGCCTGAAAAACCCTATTGATGGATCAACTATTATGTTGTCTTGCTTGATGCCTGCCTGTTCTGCTATTGACAGGCTTTCTTCCAACGCTGAAAACGTGCCTTCAATTCTACCGGTGACAGTCGATTGACTGTATGCTCCGACAATTACCGGGATGCTGGCCTCTGCTGCCAGCCTGGCCATCTTGCCGTCGTACTTTAACCCCGTTACATCGTTAATAGCATCGGCTCCTGCCTTGATGGCATCCTGTGCCACTTCAGATCTGGGCGTGTCCACCGAGACAGGCAGGCTGCAGCTTTCCTTTACTGCTTTTATGGCCCCTCTCAGCCGGCGAATCTCCTCTTCAACAGGTATCATGGTTTCAAGGTACGGGGCGGTGGACATGGCGCCTATGTCGATTATCTGTGCGCCGCTCTGCTGCATCTCCATTGCAGTCTTGGCAATATCGCCGGGGGTTGTCCTTATCGAGCCCTTGTAAAACGATTCAGGGCTGGCGTTGATTATGCCCATTACCTTTGCGGAGGATTTTCCTCCAACCCTTACCCTGCCAATGGCAGCCAACGGTCTTGTACAGCTGCTCTGTAATTTATTCGCAGAACTTTATCTGCGCAAACTAGTAATCCTGCCTTTGCGACAAACGCCACGTGAAGTACTGCCTTGAGGTATGGGGTACAGACTATGCAAGGATAAGGGACACCTGCATTCTTGCTGAAAAGCTTGGATACGACGGCTTTTACTACGGCGAGTCGCTCACAGACATAGACCTTGATTGCTGGGTGGTCCTTTCAGGGCTTGCAGAAAAAACCGATGCAATCCACCTTGGTCCGGTGATAACATATGTCCTGCCGCAATACAGAAGCATTGCACTGCTGGCAAAGCAGGCAACGACGCTGCAGCAGATATCGGCCGGCAGGCTGGAATTCCGCACCGGCGCTGGCGCCATTCCACGGTACGCATCTGCATGGTGGCAGCCATACGACATAGACTACCCTGACAATTTGCAGAGGACAGCAATTCTAGAAGAAGGTCTGCAGGTGCTTCGGGATTTATGGACAAAATCCTCCGTCTATTTCAGGGGGAAGTACTTCAAGGTTGACTGTGCAGGTCTGCAGAAATCATATCGCATACCCGTTACCGTTGCGGCCAAAGGTCCCCGAATGCTGGAAATCGCGGCCAAACACGCCGACGTATGGGAGTCCTCTTACCTTAGTCCGGAACAGTTCCATGATCTGAATTCCGTATTCAGCAAAACGACAGGCAGAGACATAGTCAGATCGCTTGAGCTGGACGTTGTGATAGCAGACTCGGATTCTGAACTGCAGGAAAAGGTGAAGCAGTTTGCAAGAGAACGCGGACCTGCTTATGACATAAACCGCGGCTTGGTTGGTAGGCCGGATGCTATCGCAGAAAAAGTAATAGAGTATGAAAAGGCAGGCGTGCAACAGATGCTGCTTGCGTTTTTGGACCCGCTTGATGGAAGGGCCCTTGAGCTGTTCATCAAGGCAGTCAGGTAAGCACATCAAAATAGTAAAAAGACAGCACTTGTCAGGTATGGATATGGATTTTGCGAAACTATGTGAACGCGTCCTTGATCTAAATGATGACATCAGATACGCCGGCGTAATAGATGATATTGGTGCGCTGATTGCCGGAGGCATGCGCAAGGGCATCGATTCGATAACCGACCAGGCCAACGACGAGCTTTACCTGGCCCAGACTGCGCTGCGCAAGACCATGCGGCAGAGGTTTGATACCACCATGGGCCGGGCACGCTTTGCATACGTCGAACGTGAAAAGCTTTCGATCCTCACATTTTACCTTGACGGGCATACGCTAGTTCTGGCCCTTGAGCCCAACATTGACTCGCATACGGCGATGGACATAGCCGAAGACACGCTGGAGCTTTTGAACGGCAAGTTCTAGCTGCATTTGAGCAGTATCTTGCCGGCGTGCAGGTCCTGCTCCATCCTTGTCTGCGCTTCTTTTGCTTCTTTAAGCGCGTAGATGGAATCTATGACCGGCTGAATTTTGTTTGCTTTAACAAAATCAACGAGTTCTAGCAGCTGCAATTTGGAGCCCAAAAGCGCACCGGTCATCGTTATCTGCTTGCTGTAAAACATTCGTACTGGCACGGTGGCTTCGTTGCCTGACGTCATGCCGCAGACCGCCATTCTTCCTCCGGTCCTGACGGACGCGATGCTGGTCTGCCATGTAGCTGCACCTACATGGTCTATGACGATATCCACGCCTCGGTTTTCGGTCAGTTTCATGACCTCGCCGGCGATGTCCCTGGTTTGCAGCCGGTCAATGACGTGGTAGGCCCCAAGTTTTCTGCCGAATTCTGTCTTTTGGCTGCCGGCTGCCGTGGTAATCACAGACATGCCAAGGGCCCTTGCCAGCTGAATCGTTGCCATCCCCACGCCGCTTGCAGCTCCGTAAACAAGAAGGGACCGGCCCTTGCCGGCTCCGTTGGTCCTGAGCATGTTCCACGATGTCAGGTACGAAACAGCCAGTGTTGCAGCCGTCTTGCTTTCCAAACCCGATAACCTTATCAGGTTTGCCGCCGGCACTGCCACGTGCTGCGCGTAGCCGCCGTCGTAGTCGCTTAGGCCGCCCAGGATGGCAAACTTGCTGCACAGGTTTTCACGCCCGCTTTTGCAATGCGAGCATTGATGGCAGCTGATGCCAGGATATACCATCACCGGCTCGCCAGCTTCAAAGCCGGCCGCGCTCTTACTAACAGTACCGACAATGTCGCAGCCACAGATGTGCGGCAGCCTTATCTTCTTGCCTGTTATGCCCTGCCTTGTCCAGATGTCAAGATGGTTAACGCCGCAGTAGTCGACGTCGACTATAATGCCGTCCTTGCCGGGTACCGGGTCTGAGACATCCTGGTACTGCAGGACGTCAACAGGTCCGTGCTGGTGAAATACAACGGCCTTCATTTCTGGAGATTGTGCATCTCTTCAAGGTCTTTTCTGAATGGCGTCAGCTGGTCTGGGACCGGGATGTCTATAGGGTCCTTTAGTGAAAGCGGCTTGCCGGTCTCCTTTGACACGGTCTCCTTCTTTTTGTTCCAGACAAGCGAGTTGAATTCGGTTATGGGCGTCGTGAACTTGGTCATCTCGCCGTCTGCTTCCGGCTGCTGATTGAAATGCGGCAATTCCTGGTGATGGATGGTTTTATTTGAATACATCTTGGTCCAGAGCTCCTCGGCTATGAAAGGTGTTATGGGCGCCAGCAGCAACAGTACTGTCTTGAAGCATTTGTGCAACGTATAAAGTGCAGAATCATGGCCCGGACTTTCCTGGCTGTAGGCGCGGCCCTTGACCATCTCCACGTAGTGAGCGGCAAAAAGATTCCATGTAAAGTCACGGACAGCGTTTGCAGGGACAAAGAAATTGTATTCATCGTAGCCGCGCTGGCACTCCTCGACCAGCTTGGCCAGCTCGGCAAGTATCCACCTGTCGGAGGCTTCAAGCTCTGCCGGCCTGTCGCTGACCACGTCGAAAGACGAAAGGAAGCGGCCTACATTCCACAGCTTGGACATGAATTTCTGTGCACCGGCTATCCTCTGCTCTGAGCATCTGAAATCGTAGCCAAGGTTGGCCTCGCTTGCAGACCAGAACCGGAATGTGTCGGCGCCATACTGCTGTATGACCGGGAAGGGGTCGATGACATTTCCCTTGCTCTTGCTCATCTTTTCTCCTTTTTCATCAACGCCGTACCCCATAATCCACGCTTCAGACCAGGGCAGCTTGCCGGTCAGTTGCACGCATCTGAGCATGGTGTAGTGCAGCCACGTTCGGATGATGTCCTTGGCCTGCGGTCTGACGGCTGCAGGATACGTGTAGTTGTGCAATTCTTCATTGCTGCAGAACTTAGTTACAAAAAGCGGGCTAATGCTTGAATCCATCCAGGTGTCAAACGTCCTGTCCTCGCCGGTGAATTCCGTGCCGCCGCACTTGGGGCAGCTTGAAAACGGCGGATTTTCCTTCCACGGTCTGTAGTATTTTCCCGGCTTTGGCAGCAGCGGCGACTTGCACGAATTGCAGTACCATATCGGGATCTCGGTCCCGTAGAAACGGCGGCGGGAGACCGGCCAGTCTATGGCTATGGAATCAAGCCAGTTGAGCAGGATCTGCCTGTGCATCTCTGGATGGAATTTCAGGTTCCTAGACATCTCCTGCAGCTGCGGGATGAAATCCAGCTGCTTGACGTAATAGTCGTGCAACGGAATTATCTCTATGGGAGTCTTGCTCCGCTCGCAAAGCGGCGTCCTGTGCATTATGTTCTCTTCTTTCTCGACAAGGCCCGCAGCCTTCAGGTCCTCGATTACCTTTGTCCTTGCCTGATTCACGCGCAGGCCGGCGTACGGGCCGGCAGCCTCCGTGGTAAAGCCGTTCTCGTTGAGGGCCACTATTTCCTTCAGCCCCAGCTCCCTGAAGACCTGCACGTCGTTTTGATCGCCGTAGCTGCAGACCATCACGGCGCCGGACCCAAATTCCGTCTTGGCGGAATGGTGGAACCTGACAGGAACCTCCCTGTTAAATAAAGGCAGAACGACCTTTCGGTTCTGATAGTCAAGGTAACGCTCGTCTTCGGGATTGACGATGACTGCCTGGCAGGAGCACAGCAGTTCTGGCCTGGTAGAGGCGATGATGATCTGATCGTCGCTTCCGCTTACCTTGAACTTCATGTACACCAGCTTGGTTGGCAGATCGTTGTATATGATCTCGGCATCCGCGATGGTCGTCCCGCAGTCCGGGCAGTAATTGTTAGGCCTGTTTGCCAGGTAGACCAGCCCCCGGTTCCAGAGTTCTATGAACGTGCTCTGGGTCAGCGCACGGTATTCATCAGAATCGGTACGGTAGTATTCCTTGAAATTGCCTGACAGCCCCATGTTCTTCATTATCTGGAGCATCTCGGCTTCCAGATCGTCAAGAGCGCCTCTGCAGAGGTCAAGGAACTTTTGCCGGTCCATCTGCCGCATCCGGACCTTGTACTTTTTTTCGGTGTAGATCTCTACTGGAAGGCCGTTTCTGTCTATCCCTATGGGGAAAAGCACGTTTCTTCCAGTCATCCGTGCAGTCCGGGCAATCATGTCTATCTGGGCATAGTGCGCCGCAGCGCCGATGTGCCAGGGCCTGCCTGAAGGATAGGGAGGCGGCGTGTCGATGACAAAGGCAGGTTTGTCTGTTATTGTAAAGCGGTAAATGTCCTCCTGCTCCCACCTGCTCAGGATCTCTTTTTCAATCTCGTGGTTCCATGACTTGCTCTGTATCTTGGGTTCCATTGGTCTTAGGCGTCCTGTCTAGTGGCACTGGATACCGTTATTAACGTTAGCAGGCAGAACGAACTTGTTTCCAGTGCAACCTGACGGTTTTCAGCGATTCCTGCATGGCAGGCACAGAAGATATTAATACCAAAGTTCACGCACAATTTTTGTGAAATTCGTCGACTGGTTCCCTTACTATCAGGGGATTCGTGCAGAATTTGGCTACAGCACAGAAAAGGACCAGGAAGCGGCAAACATGCTTTCCGGCATGATAAAGAGAAAGGCGCTTGATGCCAAGGTTCTGCAAAAGAAGTTGGCCGGCAAGGACGTCTTTGTGATAGGCGCCGGCCCCAGTCTGGATGAAAAAATTGCACTTATCAAAAAGAACAAGAGTTTTGTCAAGATAGCAGCCGACGGCACTGTGCAGGCGCTGCTTGAAAACAAGATCAGGCCAGACATCGTAGTCACGGACCTTGACGGAAGTCCAGCAGCGCTGCAGAAGGCAGAGAAGATGGGCGCCATAATGGTGGTGCACGCGCACGGCGACAACACCGAAGCGCTCAGAAAACTGGTCCCCAAATTCAAGAAGCTGGTTGGCACAACGCAGGTGATGCCAGTCCAAAACGTTTACAATTTTGGCGGCTTTACCGACGGCGATAGATGCGTGTTTTTGGCCGAGGAATTCGGGGCCAAAAGCATCGTGCTTGTTGGCATGGACTTTGGAAACGTCATTGGCCGGTATTCAAAAGAAGAGGTCAAGGACCCGGAGCTCAAGAAGCGCAAGATGCAGTCTGGCAAGCACCTTTTGGAGATGCTGGCAAAGCATTCGCGTTCAAAGTTGTATGACACTGCCAAAAAGCCCATCAAGGGTTTTGAGCCCTACTAGGCATGGTCGGCAAAAGGCAGGCCACCGCCATACTGGGCATGGTCTTTGCTGCTGCCGGCGGCGTGGCCTGGTTTCTGCAGCAGAACATTCCCGCAATCATGCTGTGGGGCGTGGCCGTGATAATACTCCTCAAGATAAACAAGAGAAAGCGGTAACGATAAAACAGATTGCGTTACCGTTCTGAGCTCATAACTATGTTAGTAATATTGTCCCTTAGATTTCCTGAGTTTCATGGTCGCTTCCAGGGAGATGTGAATTACTGCATATGCCGCAGCTATTATTAGAAAAAGGCTTGTCGAATCTTTAGTTAGAAATTTGGATAATTTTATTTTCTCCTGGTCATATTCGTAATGAAAGGTTTCCTTTTCCAGAGCCATCGCTTCCATGCTGAGATCATTGGCCTTGAAATCCACCAGGATATCTTTTTGGTTTATGTGTATGGAATCGCTGTCGTGGGTGATATCAATACTGTAAGAAACATCTGATGCCTTGAAATCGTTAGTAAGAATAGTGCTCAAGAATGCTTCCTTGGTCAGCCGCGGCATTGTCATTATTAACCTGTCCTCAATGGAGTCTATTTGACGTGAGCTGATTTCTTCATCAGACTTTGCTTCGAAATACAGTATTTTGTTGTTGGAATCGATGGTTACCCGCAAATTTGTTGCAGGAGACTGACCCTTATTTTCAAGACCAAGTTCTGTCACAGAATGATCGTTTTCGATATCATAGATGGAAAATGATAACTTCAGCAACGGTTCTTTATACACATCTTCGTATAACATGTTGACGAAAACCGCGATAATCGCTACGCCAAAAGCTCGAACAGTCCACATCACAACCTTGATTTTTGTCTTCCTGCCTGGCGGTTTTTTGGGTGGCAGTAAAATCCGGCAGGGTTTTAAACTATTTTACCTTATCGTCTTAACTCTTTTCTTCTCCGTGCTGTGGCATCGGTATGTAGATAGACTGCAGCATAGCCACCACAGTTTGTCATAGTCGCTGCAAGTCTCTTACCAGTTCTGCATGATAGTAATGGAATTGTTGCAGAAGAAAATCATCTTCAGTAGGTTACCATCTTTCCTTCGTAATTCTTTATCTCCACGGTAATCGCGCCCTAAAAGATATTATACCATTTGCGATCAATCTGGTCTGCTAATGTCCAGCTATTCTGAAGACGATATCAGGCGCGCTGCCGAGATCCGCGAGTGGCTCATGAAGCAGATTGCAGACAAACAGGAAGAGCTGGACAGGCTGAGAAGTACTCTTGCAGTTGTCGATAGTCTGTTAAAGCAGGGCAGTTTCAAGGCCGCGGCCACCCTTGCCACGGAACAGCCGCGGGCCCAGATAGCGCCGGCAAAGCAGGCGATGGCCACCGCTCCCCCGCCGCCGGCCAAGCAGTCAAGCTTTGAAGTAGGCAAGGAAGTCAGGCCGCTCAAGCGCGCCAAGGACGATTTTGTGCTTGCCAACGCCGAGGTGACGCCGGGCGCCGTCGTCATCGTTCCGGTGCCAGAAATCGCGCTTAACATAAACACGCCGCCGTTCCGGTCGTTTTTCCTAAACAGGATTCTAGAGGGCATGAAGACCAAGGATGCCGAAAGGGTGGGACAGGGAGCCCTCAAGGAACCAGACACCCTCAACTACAGGGTGGAAGATGAAAGCGGCCTCATCAAAAGAATAGTGATAAACAACTACCGAGAAAAGGAGAGGCTGTCAGAGATATTCAACACGTCGGCTTGGGTATTTACCAGGATGCTGGAAAAGGCAGGAAGCTAACATGGACAAGCAGGACAGAAAATTAGACGAGATAGTGGTTCTGGACTTTGGATCGCAGTACAGCCACCTGATATGCCGCCGTATCCGTGAGGCAAATGTCTACTGTGAGCTTTTGCCCTACAACACGCCGGCCAAGGTGCTGAAGGAGATGAACCCAAAGGGCATAATATTCTCCGGCGGGCCGGCAAGCGTCTACGCCAAGGACGCGCCCAAGCCAGACAAGCGGATATTTGGCATGGGCAAGCCAATCCTTGGAATCTGCTACGGCCACCAGGTGCTGGTGGACAACTTTGGCGGCAAAGTCAAGCGGGCCGCAAGCCGGGAGTACGGCCGCGCTGGCCTGGTTATCGACGACAATGCTGACCTGTTCAAGAGCCTTGGAAGCGGCATCAACTGCTGGATGAGCCACGGCGACGCTGCCGACAAGGTCCCAGACGGCTTTCAGGTGCTGGCGCACACCGAGAACTCGCAGTCCGCAGCCATAGGCAACAAGGACAAAAAGATGTACGGGATCCAGTTCCATCCTGAAGTCGTGCATACAGAGCGCGGCGTGCAGATCCTGAAGAACTTTGCCCAGGAAATAGCAGGAGCCAAGCCGGAATGGGACATGCAGAGCTTTATCGATACCACTGTCAAGGAAATCCGCGAAATGGTGGGCAAAAAGCGCGTGCTGGCGGCAGTGAGCGGCGGCATCGACTCCACAACGGTTGCCGCATTACTGCACAAGGCCATCGGCGACCAGCTGCAATGCGTTTTTGTCAACACCGGGCTTTTGCGGCAGGACGAGGAAGCAGAAGTGGTAAGGCTGTTCAAGGAGCACCTTGACATCGACCTTATCTACGTTGATGCTGAAAAGCGGTTCCTGCGCAAACTAAAGGGCGTTACTGACCCGGAGAAAAAGCGCAAGATAATCGGCGAGGAATTTGCCAACGAGTTTGTTTCTGTTGCAAAAAAGCACGGGCCGTTTCAGTGGCTTGCGCAGGGCACGCTTTACCCCGATGTTATTGAGAGCGGCGTGTCCAAGGGTCCGGCGGCTGTAATCAAGACCCACCACAACGTGGGTGGCCTGCCAAAGTGGCTGCACCTGAAGGTTATCGAACCCTTGCGGTATCTGTACAAGGACGAAGTAAGGAAGGTGGCCAGGCTGCTTGGAGTTCCCGATGAACTGCTGAAAAGGCACCCGTTCCCCGGACCGGGTCTGGCTGTACGGATAATTGGCGAGGTAACGCCGGAAAAGACAAGGATAGCCAAGCATGCAAGCAGGATTGTTGAAGACGAATTGAAAGTTGCTGGCTATTACGATAAAGTATGGCAGGCCTATGCCGCCGTCGGTGACGACAGGGCAGTTGGAGTGTTGGGCGACGAGCGTGTTTATGGCCACATCGTCATGATACGGGTGGTCGAGTCGGTGGACGCCATGACTGCCGACTGGACGCGCTTGCCCTACGAGGTCATTGAAAGGATGAGCAACCGGATCACCAACGAGGTGGAAGGCGCGACATGGGTCACCTACGCCGTGTCAAGCAAGCCGCCGGCTACGATAGAGCCGCAGTAAAAATAGGGATCCTTCTCTTTGTGCGGGAAAATCTGTAGGTAAAATTGAAAAATATGAAAAGAAAATTGGTCTGAATTCTGACAAGAAGAGGCTTTGGCTGATGAATTGAAATCACTAAAGGATAGTACATCTTGTGACTCCGCTCCAATCAATATCAACTTGGTGACAGATGTCGTTGCAAAGGAAAGTGACGTCGGATGGAAATATCAGGAAGCTTACGAACCCGAGAGTGAATTGTAATACTAGTACGTTTCT
The DNA here is from genome assembly GCA_964556935.1 of uncultured Nitrososphaera sp. Lineage (GTDB taxonomy): Archaea > Thermoproteota > Nitrososphaeria > Nitrososphaerales > Nitrososphaeraceae > Nitrososphaera. The sequence goes on along the minus strand of CAZKXR010000001.1, from coordinate 82,875 downwards.
ATTGATAGTTTCTTCCCAATGCCTATCCTTCTTATCTCTATCCGATTTGCAGAATTTGTTGCCTTAATAGCAGCGATAACCTTTCGGAGGTCATAATCCATCTTTACTATCTGTTTGGCGTCCAAATCTATTGCCACGATCTTTCCAAGATTTTGTTGCTCCTTATTCTTCATTAGCTTAGAGTATATTGTGTGGCTTTCCTGTTTCTCCATTTCCAATCGCTTTACTCTACTAGGAAACATGACAGTTAGACCTTGCGAATTCGGCGATGGATCCTTCTGGCGTCTAATGATGGAAATATTCACTTTATCACCACTTTTTCCGTCTAAACCATATTGGTCTTTTCCGACAAGTACCCTATAGCCGTGCTTGTATGCATTATACAACAATCGGAATTGCTTGTATAATTTTGCTACTTCTTTCAGCTCTGATTTTACGGTTCTGCAAGATGATCTTAGGATTTTTCTTGTTGCACTTTCCTGCAAATCAAAATGAGGGTAACCGATGAATTTTGCAAAATAATCGATTCTTCTTTTGGAAAGGGTGTCATAGAAATTAACAATTTCTCCTATGCCATAACCAGACAGTTTGTCAAAAATGCCCCTCAATTCTTCTTTGGAATCGCTATACGAGCTCTTGAAAGCTAATGCATATGCTGCTGTATTCTCGGCCAAGTGACAGAACTTCATTGTGATTTCAAGTTTCAACGTCTGTATCATTTTCATTTTCTGCTCTGAGGTAGAGCTCGGATACAGCTCATCAATAAAATCAATAATTTTGCGCATAGCACCTAACGTAAAATAGAGTCCGTCAGAATTGAAGCCATTATACAGTGCTTCCGCGGTCTTGGGTATCTTCTTCTTATCGATGATGCCTCTTGTTATTCTTCCCAATTGATTGCCTGCTAGCTTCACCTTCTATAAAAATTTGTAAAAGCCTGCCAACATCAACTTCAACCTTCATTATCTCTCTCAAGCTATGAGCATTTGGCAGCTTTTGATAATGTGCTTCCATCATTCCAATGGCTCTTCTGATCCTCTCTTTCGCTTCGTCTCTTATCTTAAGGGAATGGTTCATTGAAGAATTCTGGTTGTTGTTTATCTGCCATTTCTTGTTGTATGAGTTATAGTATCGCTTTGGCTAACGAAGCAGAATCATTGAAGACTCTGAATTCAACTATCTTTTCCTTAGCCAAGTCCATCTTGAAGATGTGTACAAAGTGTGTCTCAAACGACTTGTGCGAAGCTCTCGTTCTACCGGTGATGTAACCAAGAACTGCAACCTTTTCTCGTTCTGCTATGAAATCTATTATGTCGAGCTGCTCGATATCAAGTCCTTCTTCCAGTAGTTTAAAGAATTGTCTAACACCCTCTTTTCCATTATAGCTACCTCCCCATGACAGAATCTTTGTTGATGTGGTAGGCCCATGAATCAGCGCGTCATCTGCAAATAAGTTCAAGACAGATTCGATGTCTTGTCTTCTAACTGATGCATACAGGGACTTGGCAATATCAAGAGAGGTACGCGCCATACAAGACATACCACTTACTTTGGTATTATACTTCATGTTGCAATGACCATCGTAATTTTGACATGATACTGCTTACCCATCTATGATGATAGAAATCCCCGCCTTTCCTCATCATTTTGATGCATGATTAGATGCGAGATCTGCTTAGAACCATTATATTGCTAGGGCAACAACCACAGTTTGTCGTTATTGGCCAGCCCAATCCGCCACGTCAAAAAGAAAAAGATACGGGACCTGAACCGCAAGATTGACCAGGTCCGGCTACGGATGCGTAACAAAAAGGCCAAGCGTGAAATTCCCAGATTGCAGGCTGAGCTGAACGCGCTTTTCAGGCAAAAAGATGAAGTGATGAGAGGCAACCTGCAAGAAGGACCCAAAAAGGCAGCTCCTCCAAGGCTCTGTCCGAAATGCAACGAGCGGCTTGGAAGAGGATACCACATATGCAAGGAAATGCCTCAAGAATTCCGGCGAAAACAGCAAAGAATGCCGGATGCTCCTTAACAACACTTTTTGCAGATGGTATTACAGTGTGTCAAGGCGGATGACTATAGAGAATGCCCAATAGCTGCGGCAATAGATCAGCAGCCGCAAAGGAAGCCAAGCCATCAAACGTTAGACAAAACCCAGCGCGAGATTTGCCATGACAAATATCAGCGCTACCTGAAATGCGCCTTGGCTTCCGGCCAGCTTTACGTTTCTCATCCCCCACCGTATTATCCTGTCCCTGTCAGGCTCTTTCTTTCTGAGCTCCAAAAAGATCCTGAGTTCTGTGGGCATCAATATTCCAAAGCCCTGTACTGACAGTATTATCACGATGACGACTGCAGCAATTATCGTCGGCGACTGCAGCGTCAGCATGCCCATCCTGTCTGCCAGATTGATGCCGGATGTTATGGACACCGACGCAAGGGAGGGCATGAGAAATAGCATCAGCGGTACCAGTTTCTTGATCACCTGCGTTCTGGCCTGCGGCTCAAGGCTCTTTAACACACGGCTCATGACAAGCCCCATGAAAAGGTCGATGCCGGTCCAGGTCGCCCCGGTCATCACATGGACGTAGTTTAAGGCCAGAACATTCCCATAGACAAGCACTGCAACAAGCCCAGCAATGGGGACCAGCAGCATAACAAGAGAATAAGGAGTCACTATGCCGTGCTTTTCTTCCATCACTTTTGGTGATCAGAGCCTGTGAATATAAACATCGTAAAACTTTTGCAACGGTGGCCATGCATAACCTTGCATGAGTCTGGCGATAACCAAGTCTCTTAGGGGTTCTCTGGGCGAGCTGTACTACAAGGAAGACTGTGATCAAAAGGGATGGGCGTATGTTTCACTTGAAAGCATCCACAGCAGCACATTCAAGGACAACATCCTTGTTTTCAAGAAGGGTTTCCACAGGATCCATGTCAAGGCGCACGAGCAGATAGTCCGGGAGATAAAAGAGATCAGCAAACCCACCAACCAGTCAAAGGAAAACCCAAGTTTTGTTTTTGATTACCTTGCATGCAAGGTGGGCCAGAAAGACAGGTACGACGGCGTGGTTGTTGCCAGCCCCCTTGCCCTGTGCTGGGTGGAGATAAAGACCGGGAAAAGCACATTTTCAGACAGCCAGATAGAGGCCCTGGAGAAGATAAAACTCCCCCTTGCTGTCTTTTACATCAGAGACGTGCTTGCCCCGCCCCGCAAGATAGAGATCGAGTGGGACATCAGATCCGGACAAGAATGGCTTGACGAGCTTGACGACCAGAGAGATCAGGCAGAGTACGACGACGAGTATTTCTAGCCTTTCCTGCGGGACTTTTTCTTGGAGCCTTGCAACAGTCTAGAGATGATCTGGTCGGATTCCTGTGCAAGGTTCATGGCTTTCATCATGTCGCCCTTCTTTGCGCCGTACAGGCTCAGAGAGAAATTTAGGATCTGGTTTGAGTTCACGTTCCGCAGCCTGTTGAATTCATTTAAAATCTCATAATCCTCGTCTGACAGCCGGTCTTCTGACCTGATCATGTCTATTATCTGCTTGAATTTCCTGTGCACGGTCTGTTTGTACAGCGCGTTCAGCCTCTGCTCAAGGTACTCGTGGGCAAGGAGTATGGCTTCAAGCTGCAGCCCCTGCTCAAATACTTGCTTGGCATGAGCCATCACGTCTTCGGTCAGGCCTATCCTGTGGCCGTCGTCCATGTCTTTGTACATGCAGGTACCGTTCTCCGGGACGGTATTATTAACAGTGCATGACCGAAGGCCGGCGCAAAAGCCAGAATTTCTTTGTCTCCAGTATCTTGCCGCCCTCTGACAGCGTGATTACTACAGGCGACCTGGACAGGTCTTTTTCTGCCGGCGTCTGATAGATAACATCGCCGCCCTCGTTTCCGGCGACAAAGCTTCCCATGTTGCAATCCCAGTGCAAAAAGCTGGCCGGATGCAGGCCTTTTAGGATGTGTCTTTGCCCGTTTAATAGAAGCCAGATGCGGCCTTTTGTTTCTGCAGCCTGGACCTTGATGTTTTCATCGGTCATCAGGAATCCGTCGTTTTGTATGGTCTTTTTTTGCTCTTCAATCAAAAGGTCGATGCTGCAGCAGCTGCATTTCTCTGCAGCGATGTTTGACACAGACATGCAATCAATCGTAACATCTGCAGAATATGAAATGCCCTTGCCAAGGCCTTTTTCGCGTTTTAGCCTTATCAACAGATTGTATGTGTTCACAGAAACGCCCTTTATCAAGAGCTTGACTTGGATTTCCGCCTCATCGGGTATGTCAGGCGGCGGGTAGTAGATCACGGATTCTCCAGTATCCTGTCGATGATATTTGGCGCCGTCAGAGTGGCCTATCTTGAACGCGCCTTTTTCCTCTGGCGGCCCTTCTATCGTCCATGTTATGCGCGGCTGTATTTTTGCCTGCAGTTGATGTACCGTGCCATGCATACAGGTGGCAGTTATCAGCGCGGTGTTTCTGACGGCAAGTTTAATGGGCAGGCCGTCGTTTCGGCGAAATGTCTGCTGGTTGCGCGGATAAACCAAGCTGACTTCGACGTTATCGGATAATGTGACTGGATTGCTGGACTGGACTTCCAACTGCAATCAACTATCGTATATTGGTCATAAAAATGATCAAAGAATCAGATTGGATTAAAGATGGCCAGCGCACCAGAATCCTTGTGATCAGGATTGTCATATCACGTTACTGCGACGAATTAAGGCAGGTTGTTTTTTACGTGTTTGGCTCCCAGGTCAGCATTGACAAGCAGGACATCATCCTTTCTGATGAAACCGATGTCCGGAAGGCCAAGCAGGCGCTGGAACGTGTCCTGTCAGAAAGGCGAATAGAAGACTATATCGTTGCAGAGAATACAGAGGATCCTACAGAGCTTGCCATCCTGAAAAAGGGGGACATCGAGCAGCTGGGTTTGTATCCTTGCAGCTTTTGCATGATGGTTTTCAACAGCGAAGTCGAGCGCAACCTGCACCAGCGAGTCCATTATTTTGGATTCGCTTAATGACGAGCATCTAATTTAGATGACTGACTATAGGAATTTGGACTAATCAGTTATGTAAGCATGGGAATTCTAAAATCTCCTACTACTATCATGAAAATTCATGAAAACACAATTCTTTTATACTAAAAACTTCTAACTAACAGCGATGACGCCAACAACCGATGCTTAGAGTTGGCGCTTGGCGGCAAAGGAAAGCAAAACTGCATCGGAAAGGTATGATAGCATACTGCGGCTTTGACGGCATGGGCTGTAACAGGTCGTTGGTGCAGAATCGCCAAGCGCCGTAAACTCCCTTTTTGCAAATATCATGGCGCATAATCCATCAGGTATTCCGGCGGCTCGTCGAGGTTTTCGCTGTCCACCCTCACCAGGACGCTTACCCAGTAGCTGAAGGAGGAAGGATTTCCGATGTACGTCGATTCCACAGGGAACTGGACGCTGTTCTGCGGCATATCCGATATTTTCGTGATCGGAACAACGTATCTTTGCAAGGTTTCGTCATAGACGGCAAAATACCAGCCTTTCTTTGGAAAGTTCGAATCGTCTGCGAAGTTCGGCATAAAAACGGTGTAAACGTGATCGCTTGTTATGATGTGCCAAACATAGTTTGTCTCGTATTTTTCATTCAGGTTTGGATTGCCTGCAAGCTCGATGGTCAGAAGGAAGGCGCCGTCGATCTCTTTTACAGAGGCAGCAAGGATATCGTGGTAGTCCCGGACCTCCGGAACGACGTCGGCCTCGTACTGCTGGACTGCCGCCGCATCGTTGGGCATGTCTTGTATCCTGCTTTCAAGGCCGTCGTAATAGCCAAGATCCGACATTGCTTGCTGGCCGGTCTGGTTGCCAGAGATACCGGTAAGAACGGCGGTCAGCAGGAAAGCCAGAACCGCCACTGCGATGGCAATGGCCGTGTATGCCTTCAACAATAAATATAGGCAAGAGCGGTATTTCCGTGTTTTTCAGCTTGGTCTGACGCGGGGAATCTGGTAGTTTCCGATGTCGTAGCCGGCTTTGCGCAGATACTTTAGGCTCAGCTTGTAAACGATCTCGTCGTGTCCTGCCGCTTCAAGGACCTGCGACCAGGAGACCTCTCCGGTTCTGCAGATTTCTGCAGACAGGATCTCGGCAGCATGCCTTGCTTCTTGCCGGCACTGGTCAAATGTCCTGCCGTTGCGGTACGCCTTGACGCGCGGATCGCAGCTGTCCAACACACAAGACCGGTCAACAAGAGATTTAAACGGTACCTTCGATCCAAAAAACTGGCGAGCTAGCATAAAACCAATCATCATGGCCGGCGGCGTATCTGCTGCCCTGGCAGCGTATTTCGTACTTTCGCTGTACGTGCTGCCGCAGTCCTATCTTGATTCCGTCAGGGTTCCAAAGCCTGAACCTGTCATCACTGGCGTTACGCTACCTGACTCCATCCAGCTGGGCCAGACATTTACACTGCATGTCACTGCCACCAACAGAGGGGATCATGCCGACATGCAAATAGTCTCCATGGCGTTTCCAAACCTCACAAGTACCGACGGCGTTGTCACGGTGCAGAAGCACGACTTTAAGCAGACGCCGGTATTCATCAAGAAGGGCCAGGAAATAGGCGCAGGATACGTAGGCTCCCAGCGGATAGTGACTGCCCAGTACCCTTCAGTTGAGGCGTCAAACCGGCCTTGGGAGAAAGGAGACACGTCCAGCATTGAACTTGCAGTCACGCCGGAATCAGAGGGCCGGTTCGTCATTTTCGTCAAGGCTATTGGCCTGCCGCACAACGGCGATCAGGCCCACTGGCCAAGCGACGGCATCATCGACCATCAGGATGAGTTTGTTTCCGTGTATTCCGTCGACGTGACAAAGACTTAAAATTATTCAGGACCGCATCAATAGGCATTGAACTTTGAGCGCGGCATGCTGGCTAGGATGCACGACCCGGGCCGGAAGGTTGTCGTTGGCTACGGGCTTGTAAGCATCGGGATACTGCTTGCCGCATCCGGGGGCACGTGGGATGTGACAAACCATTTGCTAAACAAGCCGGAGACCTTCTTTGCGCCGCCCCATTCCGTGCTTTATTCCGGGGCCACATCAGCGCTGGCCGGAGCTATTTTGGTCATGTCAGCGTCCCGGTCTGCCGGCAGGTTTGACTGGTCTTCCAAGCTGGTCATGGCTGGAACAGCCATGCTAATCTCTGCCGGGCCGATTGACTTTGTGTGGCATTCCGCCTTTGGGCTTGACGGGCTTTTGAGCCCGCCCCATTCAGTGCTGGTAGGCGGCATGGTGACAAGCAGCATTGCTTCGGTAGCCGGCATGGTCCGCTCGTACCCGCAAATCGAGCGCAGCAGGATTCTGCCTGCGGCCCTTGTCGTAATGGCCATGCTTCCAGTCTGGATCTCCGTTGCAGGCCTGGTGCACATGTTCTCGCTGCCATTCTCGCGCACGGCGTATTTCGATTTCAATCCGAATCCAGGCTTCGCGGCGGTCCTTGCGACGCTAGGCTTTCCGTTTGTAACGGCTGCAGTATTATACACAACATGGTCCCTTGCAGGGAGAAGGTTTGGGGTCCTGTCTGCAACTGCAGCTGCGTTTATCTTCATCAACACGTTCACGTCAATAGTGCCCAATGATTCACTTGCGGTTACAATCCCGTTCTACGTCTCGACGATCATTCCGCTGGTAGTGGCCGACATCATCCTGTCCGAATGGAGGTCTGCCAAAGCGTTGTTTGTTGCTGGCGCGGTGTCAGGCATTGCGTTTTTTATGCTCTACTATCCGCTGATCACCCACACGTACAACAAGATCGATGCAGAAAAAACAGTCTGGGCCAGCCTGACAGCCGTGATTTACTTTGAAATGATAGAATCTGTCTATCCGCTGGTAGTTGTCCCGGCTGCCGCCATGGGCATGCTAGGCGCAATAGCCGGCGAGAGGATGGTCCGCCGGGCCGCTTTGGCCGGTCTGCGCTGACTTAAAGGATAAATTGTTGGCCGGCATTCCGTTGATCCGGCCGATGCAGAACCATGAAACGCCGTACAGGGTTATTCCTTATGGCAATAGTGCAGCCACCTTTTACCTGAAGGATTGTCTGGCCGGTTTGAATGAGAATCTTGAGGAGAAATCCGTCGACGTCGTAGTCACATCGCCTCCGTACAACATTGGCATAAACTACAGCAGGTACCGCGACAGCCTGCCCCGCGAAGAGTATCTGGCATGGATTGAAAAAATCGGCCAGTCAGTCAAACGCGTGCTTGCTGACGATGGCTCGTTCTTTTTGAATGTCGGGAACAAGCCCAAAGATCAGTGGATTGCCTGGGATGTTGCATGCGTTCTCAGAAGACATTTCGTTTTGCAAAACGTCATCCACTGGGTCAAGTCAATTGCAATAAGCAAGAAAGACGTTGGTGATTACCCCAACATAGCCGGCGACATAGCTGTGGGCCACTTCAAGCCCATAGTCAGCAACAGGTTCCTAAACGACTGCCAGGAGTACATCTTCCATTTCACAAAGAACGGCGATGTCAGGCTGGACAAGCTGGCTGTGGGCATACCATACCAAGATAAGACCAACATCGGCAGGTGGAAGGCCGCAAAGGAGGACAGGCGCGACAGAGGCAATACTTGGTTTATCCCGTACGAGACGGTCAGGAGCAAAAAGGACAGGCCGCACCCCGCCACCTTTCCTGTCATGCTGCCAGAGATGTGCATAAAACTGCATGGCAGGGCAAGGCTGGCAGTTGACCCTTTTGCTGGCATCGGCTCGACTGCCGTGGCCTGCAAGAACCTTGGTATCGCATTTGTCGGCTTTGAGATAGACAGAGAATATCTGGATGCCGCAATACTCAGGCTTTTGTAGCGGATATCATCATCACAGGATTTCTGGACAGCATCATGGTGCCCGTCGTCACCTTGCGCGCCTTGGATATAGTTACCTGTGTTACATCGACATCTCGCAGGTTCATCTCGTTGATGGCAGACAGCGCGTGGTACATCGTCTCAATCAGGATGGTGTCGATGACTATCCGGCCGCCCTTCTTCAGCCTGTCTGCGGCCAGCTGTATTACCTGCTTCGTATCGCCCCATGTCCCGCCAACAACCACGGCGTCCACCGGCGGCAGCGACGGCAAGGCATCCTGGGCCTTTGCCAGTATCACTTGGGCATCGACACCGAACTTTTGCAGGTTTCTTTTTGTCAGCTCGACGGCGTTGCTGTCAAAATCAATGGCGTAGACGACGCCCCTTGTCTGCAGGCAGAGCTCGACAGTTATGCTGCCGCTGCCGCATCCGACATCGATGGCGGAATAACCCTCCTTCAGCCGCAGCTTGCTGATGGCAAGGGCCCTCACGTCCTCCTTTGTTATCGGAACATCGTCTGTCCGCTCGAAAAGCTCGTCAGGAATGCCAGGCGTGCGGTAGTCCCACATACACGCAATACCGGAACGCCTGTATTTATTTTAAAACCAGATCCTGATGCAGCGCCGTAAAGACGATGATCATGAATACAAAAAGCATGAAGATGAACGGGATGATGCCATCGTATGAAGCCTTTTTCTGCATTTCTTTTGGCAGTCCTTTGGCCATGCCCCTTCCGATGCCTACCGATATTATGAACAGAACAATGGCTATTCCCAGAGCAATGCCCACCGAAGTTGTTTGGTCTGCTTCCGGCTGGATTACAATCCCAGCGATGATGCCGGCTATTACGCCAAGGGCAACCCGCATGTAATAGACTTTGTTGATGCCATCCAATCGAAGCTATCTTTCATGTCATTGATTACAGCCGGTAAAAATCCTTACGGTTTTATTGCCAGCCCATCTTTTGCTTGTAATAGCTTGCCAGCTTGGCATGCCGCATTCTTTCAGCAGAATTCTCGGCCTTGTCCATCTTGTGCAGATGAGTTCTAAACTGATAGAGATCGCACATGCAGACGCCGGTCACTGGCTTGTACTTTAATCGTGAAATCTCGTGCTTTTTGTGATTAAAGTACATTATCAAGAGTTTTGGAACTGCCTTGCTTGCTACTATCCCTCCGATAACAAAGTACAGCATCGGCCCGGATGCAAAGGCTTGGTATGGATTTACGTTTGCAACGAACTGCAGATACAGGAACGGCAGCAGGATTGAGGCGATCACGCCGCCAAAGGTTGCAATGGCAGCCAGGCGTGCCATCGTGTCATACTGCGCCACTTCTTGCTCGAACTGGTCTATAAGTTTCTCATACTTTGGATCGAGCTTGCCTTTCTCTTCATCAATAGATAGCGTCGAAGTCTGCATTTTGTATCTTAACGGCGATCTTCCTAATTAAGTTTATTTTACCGACCCTTTTCTCTCAATTTTTCAACTATATCCTGCGTAATCAAAATTCTAGCACGTATCTTTGAGAAGCGACAGTATTATTGCAAGGGAGTAGAAATTTCTCATATCGAAAGATTATAGAAATTTCCATTTATAGAGCGAATTATTATAATTACTAGATTTTTTCTATTTCATCTTCATCTAGGAATTGGATAGTACATACAGCTGTTTATATGGATTTTAACATCTTAATGTTAATATTTCGTAATTTTTCATAAGTAACATTGTGGAAATTAGCCACATGACTAACAACGGAAGACAGGTGCTAAAATTTCAAAGCCAGAGGCTTGAGAACGTGACGCCGGAACTTTTAGTCAAGTCTGCCTGGGTGACCACCGCCTTAGCAATGATGTTTGCTCTGCCGCCGCTTGGGGTGTTCATTGCGCTTTACGAACTCGGCTTTGGTATTGCCATTGCAGCCGTGGTGGGCTTTGGCCTTCACTTTGCCATACTGGTTTTCGCCAAGAGAATTTCAGCAGCATTATCAAAGCTGTTTGATTAAACAATCCGGCTTTTGCCGGTTCCTTTTTGCCCGCTCTGTGAATTCCTACTCAAGGTCAGAAAACAAAACTAATGATTTTTATAAAGTATTGTAGGGATTGAGGGCGTAGTCCATGGCCAACAAGGTAAGCATACCCAACAAGATCTTTGGCACTGTTCTGGCTCACAGCCTTAGAGGCAAGATGCTTTCAAGAAGCGAGTTTCAGACTCTTGCAGAGTCAAGGGACACAGAAGAGCTTGTCACAAGGATGAAGAATACTATTTACCTTGACGCGCTTGCCAAGCTTACAAAGCCATACTCCGCGGAAAAGGTGGAGGGGGCCCTTCGTGAGCATCTTGTTAACACGCACGCCAAGATGGTTACCCTTGCAAGCGGCGCTGCAGTGCTGAATGCTTACTTTGTCAAGTACATCACATGGAACCTGAAAATAGTTTTGAAGGGCAAGGCCCTTGGCAGGACCTATGAAGAGCTGCTGCCAAAGGTCAACCTGAGGGCAGAGGAGCTTGTGGGTAGAAGGGACCTTGTTGTCAAGGCGCTGGTGGCCAAGGACTTTGATGAGGCCGTTGCCTCGCTGGCAGGAAGCGAGTTTGGAGAAGACGCCCGTAAGGCGGCAGCCGCATACAAAGAAAAGGGCGACGTGAGGCTGTTTGACACTTATCTTGACCACGCATTCTACAAATATCTGGACAAGGCGCTATTCTCAGAATCCAAACTGCAGGACGTGCAAAAGCTGACAACCGTAGACATCGACTCGTACAACGTGCTTTCGGTGCTAAGGGCCAAATTCTGGGGTCTAAGTTCGGCCGAAACAAACGAGCTTATCGTCACTACCACGACCAAGATAACAAGAGATACCCTGCACAAGATGATGAGCGCAGAAAAAATCCAGGAGGCAATCGGCGAGCTGAGCAATACCTCCTACCGAGATCTAATACCCAAAAGCGCTGCAAACGATATCGATGCCATCATGCAGCTAGAGGCAGGATTTGAAAGGACCTCGCTTCGCAGGATCATGGCGTCATACAGGACCGTATTCACGCTGGGCAACATGCTTGCTTCGCTAAAGCTGATGTCCTTTGAGATCAGAAACCTGGCGGCAATCGCAGCCGGCGTGGAGCAGAGAATACCCACAGACAGGATCATGTCCAGCCTGGTCAAGATAGAGCAGTAATAAACGGATCCATTATTTCTTTAGTCTAACCTTTAGACCGAATGTAAAAAAGGATTACTTGGAAGGCTTGTCTTCCTTCCAGACCAAGTTGGTGTACAGCATGCGCGGAACCAGCTTCTTGAACTGGACGCCGTCAGACTTGTACCACTTGGGGAACCATTCGTACAGGTGCAACCTGATGGTCTGGATGTAGACTATCAGGCCCTCGATCATCATGATGCCGATGTTGCCTCCCACAAGTATTGCAAGGCCGCCGCCATGCGCATACGAGTTGTTGACGGTGACCAGCAGTGCTGTGTGCACCAAAAGCATGATACCAATTCGGGAGTAGCTGATGGTGTTGGCCAGCATCTCTATTGTCCTGACCATCACTGTCTCGACAATGATGCCTACAAGGCCGCCGCTCTCCGATTCCTTGCCATGGGCTTTGAGATGCTTTTCTTCCTTCATGCCACCCATTATGGCAACGCCGATGCACGCAAATATCACAGGAGGTGCTGCCTTGGCCACCAGGCTTACCGTGACCCACTTGCCAAACAGGAAGGTTAGCCACGGCACCGGCTCGTTGTGCTCTGCAAGGAACATGCCAATGATGTCATACTTTGCGCCAATTGCGGCCAGGATCAGCGAAACTACGGCAAGGTACTGGATGATGGCAGGAATGTCATGAGTAAAGGCCATCAGCTTGTTACCCATGCGCAGGTCGGCCCGCAATCTCAGGGAGAACGCCAGCAGCAAGTGTACTATGCCTATAGCTATTGACACCTTGAGTATCTTGATGACTTGGTCAAAGGACAACTCGCCAACGGACAAGAGGCCTACCACGGGGCGGAGCGGCTCGATTATGTCTTCTAACACGGCAATATGATCCATGTGGAAACCAAACATCTCTCCGGTTCCAAGGCCTGCCACCGCTGCTGCAAGTCCACTGGCCATGATCAGAGTTCCCCAGAGTTTTAGGCGGCCGTTTCCACGAACCCTAAATAGCGTACCTAGGCCTAGAAGCAAAAGACCATGACCAAAGTCTGCAAACATCAGGCCGTAAAAGACCGGCCAGACAAACGAGATTATCGGAGTCGGGTCAACCTCGCCGTACCTCGGGAGACCCTGAGTCTCGGTGACCACTTCAAAGTTCTTGGTATAACCCTTGTTAGTAAGAAGCGTTGGCATTGATGGCTTACCCTGGTCGTGCATGTCCACCGCAATTCCTGATTCCTCGACGACGGAGACATAGTCGCTGGCCAGCTTTTTGAATTTCCCCTCCATTTCTTTGGGGATGTAGCCCTCTATTACCGCAAAGTTCCTTGTGCCAGCCGGCTTTCTGGTGGTTTCAAGCACGTCCTTGGCCATGCCGGCGGCCTCCCTGAGAGAAAGAACCTGTGTGATGATGGATTGCCTTAGTTTTTCAACTTCCTTGCCTATCTTTTCTGACTCGGCTTCCAGCTCCTTGAGCTTGGTCGTAGCCTGCGAGTATGCCACGCTTGGATTCTGTGGCATGTTGGCAGGGATCTGCAGCGGGTTGACGCCGAAACTGCGAAGAACCTTGCCTATTCTTTCTGCGTCCTCGGCTGAGCCAACAACAGTCAGGCCGACTTTTTTCTCGTTTAATTTAGTGGAATAAACAGCCAGGTCTTCAAGGCTCTTTCTTATCTCTGCCTCGTCCGTGGCGTCGATTACAAACATTCCGGCATAGAATTTCTGCAGCTTGCCAAGGCTTGTAAGATCAAGATTGATGCCGGCGGCATTCTCTGTTATAGCTGCCAAGGTGTTGTATTCTTCCAGCATCTTTGTTATCTTGTTGCGTTCTTCTAGCACCTTCCTTGGGCCTTCAAGGGTTTTTGCGCTCCTGTCTTCCAGATCTGCAATAAAGCTCTGGATGTCGTTGATGTGGTAGTCGGTTTTGCCCTTCGGCGCGCCCTTGAACATGGTTGCAAGGACGCCAGCTTCTGCCGGGATTCCCAGCGCCTTGACTGCTTCGTCTATATCCTGGTACAGTTTCTGCGCCTTGAGCAAGAGGTCATCATAATACGGGTTAATGTGATCAGACGGACTCTGTATGGGGTGGAACCATTCAAGTTCGGCCAGTTTGCTTACGGCTTCCTGCGTTTCAATCCTTGGCAGGATAATAGTGGCCTTCATTAGTTTGGCTAGACCCATACTCAGTAGGGTGTCACGACGATCTCTTTAAAATCCTTTCTGTGAGGTAGTCGGTTGATAAATTTGTTGAAAAATGGAAAAGAGGAGAAAAGTGATCGTCTTTGACGATCTGGTTTTAGCCCTGGCCGAGGATGATGAACATCATGACTATACCGTAGATAGCGATTGACTCGACCATACCTACGATAATGAACACGCTGGATTGCATCTTCGGGTTTTCACTGATCGCTGCCAGACCTGCCGCACCTACGAAACCAAGACCGAAACCAGCACCAAGTGCAGCCAGACCGAAGGCTATACCCGCAGCCAGGAACTTGAAAGCACCGGAACTTGCGGATGCAGCTGCCTCTTCCTGTGCATACGCAGCTGGGCTTGCAAAGGCTATGCCTGCAAACACAACTGCCGCGAGAAGTGTCAAAAATGAAATTGCGCCTCGTCCTTTAAGTTGCATCTTCATTAAGGCTTCGACACTGAAAGCCCTATTTATTTATAACTACAATGTAATATTGATAATTTATGATCCTAATTTCTAGGCAGTGCTTCAGTTGAAAAATGTAAAAAGTGGGAAAGATGGGTTGTTAGACCTTGGACAGGGCTTTGTGCCTGCTCTGAGCGATCTCATCTTTGATCTTTTGCATCATAGAATCCCGTTCTGCGCTCAGATGGAGCTTTGCCTTTTCAAAAAGTTTTGATGTATCGTCTGTCATGCGCTGCTTGCCGCCTCCGACTCTGCTACCTTCTTCTTGTCAAGGACTACTTTAACCTTCTTGAGCCTGACGAACTCTTCCCGCTCGCGCTCTTCCAGCGTGGCCTTGATGAAGTAGATTGCATCCTGGTACTGCGGGATGATGACATACTCTAGCGCGTTGATCAGCTTTTGCGTGCGCTCAAGCTCCTTTGCAAGGCTGAATATGGCATTTTCGTATTCTGCCGCCTTGCATACGCCGGGTAGCATGTTCTTGATAAGCTTTGACGCCTTGTCCACCGATGCGTTGGTTTCTATAAAACCGTAAGAGAGATGCTGGCCGCCTTCTTTGGTTTTGACCTGCAGCGTCGGTATCTTGACATCAACTATGCGTCTTACGTTGACATCCACTTCCATGACGCTGGGTGTAGAATCAGAAATAGATTCTAGAGTGGTAGTGCCAAGAGACATGTACGCTGTATAGACGGAGGAGTAGATCTCGCCCAGCGGAGACCAGATGTCTTCTCTGGCCTTGTTGGCCTCTTCTATCATTTCGTCTATCTTTTTGAGCAGGACCTCGCGCTTGTCATCTAGAATCTTGTGCACCATCTTGGCTACCTGCATCGAGCGTCGAATCTTGATCAGTTCGATCTTGGTTGCGGTAACCTTTTTTCCGAAGGACATTATTTGCTACCCTTGTAGTATTGCTTGACGTGTTTTTCCTTGATCTTGGTCAGCTCGCCTTCTGGAAGGGTGGACAGCACTTCCCAGGCCCGGCCCAGCGTTTCATCGAGGTTTCTGTTCTCGTCTGCTGCCTGCTTTAGGAAGTAATTCTCAAACATGTCGCCGGCATCCAGGTACTTTAGGTCGGTTCCTGTCAGGCCTGCGCGGCCGACGATCTCTGCCAGGGCGCGCACTTCCTGAGCCCTCGAATAAAGATCGTACAGCTGGTTTCCGACCTCCATGTGGTCAGACCGGGTCTTGCCCTCGCCGACACCATCCTTCATGAGCCTTGAAAGCGACATGAGCACGTTGACTGGCGGATAGATGCCCTTTCTGAAGAGGTCGCGGCCAAGAACGATCTGGCCCTCGGTGATGTAACCGGTAAGATCTGGGATCGGGTGTGTAATGTCGTCTGCCGGCATGGACAGGATTGGCACCTGCGTCACGCTTCCGTTCTTGCCCTTGATCCTGCCTGCACGCTCGTAGTTGTTGGCAAGGTCGGTATACAGATAACCGGGGTATCCCTTTCTGCCAGGGACTTCCTCTCTAGCCGCGCTGATCTCTCTTAGAGCCTCGGCATAGTTGGTCATGTCTGTCAGGATAGCCAGCACGTGCATACCAAGATCATATGCAAGGTATTCTGCTACTGTCAACGCCACCCTTGGTGTGATGATTCTCTCGATGGCCGGGTCGTCTGCCAAGTTGAGGAACAGGACGCTGCGCCTAAGCGCGCCAGACTCTTCCAGACTGCGCTTAAAGTACTGTGCTTCTGAATACTGCACACCGATGGCTGCAAACACCACAGCAAAGTCTTCCTTGGTTCCGACGACCGTCGCCTGACGGGCTATCTGAGCTGCAAGAATGTTGTGCGGCATTCCAGAGCCGGAGAATATTGGAAGCTTTTGGCCCCTGACCAGAGTTAGCATGCCATCAATGACCGACACACCGGTCTGGATAAACGATGTCGGGTACTCCCTGCGTTCTGGGTTCATGGGCTCACCGTTTACATCTAGGAACCTGTCTGCAATGGGGTCTGGCAGGCCGTCGTTTGGCCTTCCTAGTCCGTCAAACACCCTGCCCAGCAGTTCCTGCGAGACGGGCATCTCCATGGTCCTGCCAAGAAACTTGGCCTTGGTCCCAGTGATGGTAAGTCCTGTCGTGCCCTCGAATACCTGGACGATGGCCTTGCCAAAGCCCACTTCGAGGACCTTTCCGAGTCTGCGCTCTCCTTCCGACGTCTCGATCTCGACCAGTTCATCAAAGGACGCCTTGGTGATACCGTCGATTACCATCAGCGGGCCTTTGATCTCTGCTACCTTTGTGTATTCAACACCTGCTGTTGTATCAGGCAACTACCTTTACCTCCTCTGTCTTTGCGCCAACTGCACTCAGTTTGCGGAACTGCTCATCCAGCTCTTTGTCAAGGTCCTGCAATTTCTGCAGCTGATCCTCCGGGATCTCGAACTTGGCCTTCAAAAGTTGCGTGATGATAGGCATTGCCCTGATATCCGCAAGCGGGACATCCGACTTGAGCGCTTTTTGCGCTTCCTTGAAGAACTTGACCATAAGTTTGACCAGCTTGACCTGCTTCTCGGGTCCGCAGTAAGTGTCAACCTTGTCAAACGAGTTCTGCTGCAGGATGCCGATCTTGATCATCCTGGCAACTTCAAGCACGAGCTTTTCTTCGTCTGGCAGGGCCTCAGGTCCAAGCAGCCTGACGATTTCCTTCAGTGTATCTTCTCTTTGCAGTATGTGGTAGGATTCCGCCCTAAGCTCGTACCATTCTGGCGAGATGTTCTCCTTCCACCACTTGGAGACGTCTTCCAGGTATCCCGAATAAGACTGCATCCAGTTGATGGACGGGTAGTGTCTTGAATATGCTAGCCTTGTATCAAGGGCCCAGAATGTCTTGATGAACCTGATTGTGTGCGTTGTTACCGGCTCTGTAAAGTCTGCTCCTGACGGCGAGACTGCTCCCACCAGGGTTACCGAACCGGCCCGGTCTGGTGAACCAAGGGCTCGTACACGGCCGGCCCTTTCGTAGAACTCTGCAAGGCGTGATGCCAGGTACGATGGGTACCCTTCTTCTGCGGGCATCTCCTCAAGACGGCCAGACATTTCTCTGAGTGCCTCAGCCCACCTGCTGGTAGAGTCTGCCACAAGCACAACGTCGTAGCCCATGTCGCGGTAGTACTCGGCTATTGTCACTCCTGTGTAGATGGATGCCTCTCTCGCAGCTACTGGCATGTTACTGGTATTGGCTACCAGGACTGTCCTTTCCATCAGCGGCCTGCCGGACCTTGGGTCCATCAGGTGCGGGAACTCGACAAGCACCTCTGTCATCTCGTTGCCACGCTCGCCGCATCCAATGTATACGACCACCTTGGAGTCGGCCCACTTGGCGATCTGGTGCATGGTTACCGTCTTGCCGGTGCCAAATCCACCGGGGATGGCTCCAGTTCCGCCCTTGGCTATGGGGAAATAAGTATCGATAACTCTCTGGCCTGTAACAAGCGGTACAGTTGGGTCATACCTTTCAGCGTAGGGCCTTGGCTTTCTGACAGGCCATTTGTGGTACATCTTTAGCTGGACCTTGACGCCGTTCTTTTCAGTTGTAGCAATGATATGTTCAAGATCATAATCTCCTTCATCAACGATATCCACAAGTTTTGCGTCTTTTGCATGGTCTGGTGGAACCAAGATGCTGTGCCTGAGCAGCGGTGTTTCATCTACCGTTCCAAGTATCGAACCGGGTCCCACGTCGTCACCTTTCTTCAGGCTTGGCTTGAAGTGGTATTTCTTTTTCAGGTCTACAGGCGTGGTTTGAATTCCCCTTCCGATGAATGCGCCTGACTTTTGCGCAATTTCCTCAAGCGGCCTCTGGATACCATCGTATATCTTGCCTATGATGCCCGGCCCCAGCAGCACTGATAACGGCTGGCCAGTTCCGACCACCGGCTCGCCAGGCTTCAAACCCGACGTAGACTCGTAGACCTGGATGAATGCCACATCGCCGGTAAGCCTGATGACTTCGCCGATCAGCTTTGATTCGCCGACTTCGACGGTTTCATACATTTTAGCCGCGGACATGCCGTCTGCCTTGACAGCAGGACCGCTAACCCAAACAATACGACCTTTTACTACCATTTACTCTTCCTCTCCTGTCGCTCCTCTCAGCATCCGTGCAATGTTTTTCCTTATTAAAGGTTTGAGTCTTTCAATCCTAGAATCAAGGGTATTGTCAAACGTCATCGTACCGTCGGCCGACTTGACACGGACGCCGCCTATGGCGTTTATGGGCTGGTCTGAAATCCTTACCTTCATTCTGCTGCTCTTCTTTGTAGAATCTGTGATTATCTTCTTGACCAGTTCTGAGTCGTTCTTGTTGCATTCAACGGTAACCTCGTCTGAACCTACCAGCGGCAGGCTTTCCTCGACGATCTTGGTCATCAATGCCTTGTAGCTTTCCTCCTTGCCGGACGACATCAGCCGTGCACGGGCCTTTTCAAAAGCTTCGTTGACGCTATTTTCGATCATGACAAGTTCTTTGTTACGGGCGTTGAGCCGGCTGGAACCAACAATCTGTCTTTTGAGGTTCTCCGCCTGCTTTTTGGCAGACTCTATTATCTTTGTGCGTTCCGCTTCCAGTTTACCTTTGGAAGCCTCAAGGTTCTTCAGCGACTCCTGATAAGCAGAATCGATTTGTGAAATTAACTCTGTCTCTTTCTTAGATAAAACTTTATTTATGGTTCGCTCTAGGGCAGAATTCGAACTCATATCGAAATTGTTTGCCAGTTCCACGTGATTTTAACCTTTTGATGGCCTACTGGCTCTGCGCAAGCCGGTTTTCCAGATTCTTCACGAAGGCGCCGATCCGCATCATGTGGCCGCCGTACCAGTATACCTTGCCGCATGCAGGGCATTCAAAGAATTCGTCCTGATGTTCCAGAACTGCTGCCGGAACCTTGTTTCTTATCTGCTCGGCAGTCCTGTTTTCAAGCAGCGTGTTGCAGGCGGTGCATCTTGAACCTATCCCCTGCACCTTGATTGACCTTATGTCAAGCTTTGAGAAAATATGTGCGAGATCATCGAGATCGCTTGCTCCTTTAACCAGAATGCCCCTTCCTCCTGCCGCTACCACCCTTTTGAAAAGGTCCCTGTCGGCTGTTACGATGATCCTCTGCTGGGCGATTCCAAGCTTGAGCACTTCATCGTCTGAGGTATGGACCATATACACGGTGTCAAAACCAAGAATTCGCAGTTTCCTTGCGACGCTTCCCAGCATCGCGTCGGTCAAAAAGGCAGGGTCATTCAGTGATGGATGACGCCTCGCTGCGGCATTCGTCGCAGATGAAATGTCCGTCTTCATACAGCAAATAGTCCGACCATTCACCGCATTCATCGCAAAAGCCAGAAACCTTGCCAGACGGTGTAAGACCCAGCTCGCCCCTTATTATGGCGGCCTTTTCAGAGACAACATCCACTAGGTCCGGCGTCACAGCAATAACATCAGAAGCTGAGATGATCCCTACTAGCCTTTTTTTGTAGACCACTCCAAGACGCTTGATGTTATGTTTCCTCAAAAGGCGTGCAGCTTCGGTGATGCTTTCTTCACTTTCTATTGTATGGATCTCCTTCATCACATCGGAGGCTTTGATTTTGCTGGGTTTGGCGTCGTTTGCCACGCTGTTTACTACAATGTCATAGTCTGTTACTAGCCCCGCAGGTTTGTCCTTGTCCATGATGATGATGCTGCCTATCTCGTCATCCTTCATTTTTTTCGCAAGGGTCTGGACGTTGTCGGCAGGAGAGGCCGTGACAACAGGGCTGTTCATTATATCCCGCACAAGTATTCTCGTCGTCATGCCGGGTTCCGCATGCTCTCTTACTGGTTTTTTAACCACGACGAATAAGCTGCCTTGGTTTTTAATTACCTTTACTGCCCGTTTCTAGTTGCTGGACACCAGATCCATATTGGGGCTCGCCTTTAGCTGTAAAGGAGATTTTAGACTGACCGTTTGGTAACGACCTTACAAAATCATCAAGGATCATGTTCTTGACGGACTCTGCAGTTGTTTCGTCGGCCGCGGCAACAAGCTCTGCTTTGACCTTCTTGGCCACGTTCATCGGATCAAGACCGCCCTGCAGAAGGACTGCATAGACCAGCGACCTTTTCTTTATTGCATCGGCCGGGCCGCAGATGAGCACGTCCCTGCCGTTCAGCTGTGCAATGCCTATAGCAAGCCGGACCTCGATGCCCTTGATGTAGTTTCGCTTGCCCTCGATCACAAACGAGCCCTTGGGAAGGAACTGACCGGTTGGGGCGCCCTTCTTCACCTGGTCTGGCAGCACCCAGTATGCATCGGCACTGGATAGCCCATCTTTCCAGGCCCGGCTGAAGGAGACCGTTGCCTGAGCAACCTGCTGCAGACTCTGATCGATGTTTCCTTCCTTTGCAGCCGATGCGGCGTTTTTCACAATGAAAAATGGTGAGCCGTGGACCTCTGCATGGAATACAATGTCGTTTTCAGTCAGGTACTTGCGTATCAGTGCAGAATTGGACGATGCATCGCGTCCGCCAATGGCCAAAAGGCCGTCCGTGGTGATGAACCACCTGTAACGTTCAAACCATTCCTTGGCGGTTTGCTTCTGTACTGCCATCTTCTTGTGTATCGCGGCAGTCTGGCTGCGCAGCTTTTCAATTTCGCCTAACAGTCTTGCACTGGCCTCTTCTATCGACGCGTTGCCGCGTTCAAGCTCCTTGGCGCGGGCAAAAAGCATCGAAGCAAGCCGGGCAAGGTTGGACTGAAGCTCGATTCGCTCGCCGGCCACTTCGACATACTTGATTCCCTTTTCAACGGCTGTTTCGGCAGAATTTTCGGCCAGCACGTCTCTGAACTTGTTTTCGTCTGGTCCGCTGTACGAAAGTTTCATCAGTTCATCGGCCAGCTTCCGGATCTTGGCAGCCTTTTGCAGAACGGCATCCTTGGCCTTGTTCTGTTCTGCAAGGTCATGCTCCAGCACGGCGATCTGCCGGTCTATTTCAACTGTTCTGGTGCTGCGTCCCTCGCTGAGTATCTCGTTGCTGAGCACTTCGTCAAGGGCGTCCATATAACTTTCAACGCGTTTTGTGGTCAGCTTCCTGGCCTCTTCAGTCATGATGGGAAATGCGTCTTGAGGCTTTCCATCCGAGTCGATGACTACCACCGGTTCATGGTTTTTGCCCGAACTGATGTCTGTTACAAGGCTCTGTATGGTCTCGTATATCCTGCGCACTTCATCGCCGGTAAGGTCTGCCGTCTGCTTTGCCGGTATACTTGCCCTCTTTGCGACTTCTTCGACGAACTTTTTGGGCATAGAAACGCTTCTTCCAATCCAGCGGAGCACATCCAGGCCCTTGGCTTCTTTTTGCATCAAATACAGCTGCTCAAGTGTAAGTTGAAATACATCGATCCCTCTGGTTGGAGGGAATGCATAGCGGAGACCAACCTTTAGTGTTCTATGCCTGACCTCTATGGGGTTAAGTATGGCCAGTATCTGCATGCTTTCGTCGCATACTATCAGGTTGCCGTTCCCAAAGAACTCGGCAATGACTATCCGGATCCTGCCGTCGGGCTGTTTGAATTTCATTGAAACGATACGCTCGATGCCTGCCTGCTCGATTGACTCGAATCTGGCCCGCTCGATCTCGTCTTGCATTATCTTTTCTAGGCTGCTTTCTTCCATAGTCTTGAGTTTGAGTTTTGTTATCCAGATTCCCCTGACTGAAAGCACGAACATGACATCCTCCTGAGTCGGATGGTGCAGTTTGAACAGAAGAGAATCCTTTGTCACGGCATTTACGCTGCTTACGTAATAGCCGGAGCCCACCCTGGTACTGATCTCGTTGACCAGATAGCGTAGTTCGATGCCGGACAGTTCCACAGCCCAAGGTAAGCCGTGTCCACAAATATTAACTGAAATCCTCCACCGCGTAACAAGGCTTAAATTAATTCCCGTGGTGTGAACATATTGTGTCAACCGGTAGCAATGCAGACAAGAAAGACCCGACCAACATCATCGCAAGGGTCTATGCTGTAAGCACCCTCTTGGCTGTGATAATTGCCGTTCCGGCCGTTGCTGTTGCCCTGATAACACACTATGTCATCAAGACGGACGTTGTGGTGACCCTGGCTGCAAGCATAATCACACTTTTCATATCCATGGGCTTTGGAATCAAGCTGTCAAAGAGGTTCACCAGAGCCTCGCAGTCCGGTACTAGCGCGCAGTAAGAATTGGTATAGATTTGGAACAACGGTCAAATAAAAGAAACGGCAATTTATCGATGTTGAATATCGACCTGAAGCATGTTGCAATGCAACTTTGCACCTGCACCTGGATCGAGATAATGACCGGAGCTGGCATCACCCTGTACTTGCTGTACCTGCAGAGCTACACCCTGGCTGCCGTCACGGTGGCCGCGTTCGGTCCGCTGATTGGCTTCCATTTTGCCATTGACAGGATCAAGCCCGGCAGAGACCGGCGGAAGAAAAACGCAAACCGCGTTATCAAGATCAAGTCGTTATCAGGGACACGGTCATGGCCGGCCAATCCTGAAAAGTTAGAAGACAAGCTCTTCAATGAGAAGGGTGCGGGAGCAGTACCGACACTTTAGTACCATCTTTTCTTTGTCTATGACATCGATCTTGGATTTTATGTCCTCGCCACTGTTGGTTATGCACTTCAGGTTTGAGCACTTGAAGATCCCGACGATGGATTCAGGAAGCTGGATCTTGCGCTTTTCAACGAGCTTGTAGTCTTTGATGATGTTTATTGTCGCGTGCGGGGCTATCAGGGCAAGTTTATTGGTCTCGCTGGTTTCCAGGTACCGATTTTCAACCTTGATTATGTCCTTCTTGCCGTGTTTGCTGCTAGGCACATTCATTGCAACGGTGATTACGTTTCCTTCCTTTCCGGTGATGGAAAGTGCATGCAGTACCAGAAGGGCCTTGCCAGCCTCAATATGATCTATTACCGTGCCGTCTTTTATGCGGCGGACAAGCAGCTGGCTTGTATCGGACATCAGCAAGCTGATGCTGCCGATAATATATCAGCATATCGATAGATACGTTGATTATTCCGGCCCGTCAATAAGCTGCTGTGGGAGTTTTCAGACGCTGGAAACCAAAGGGCAAGATGTACAGCCTGAAATGTAGCCAGTGTGGCGACGGTTTTCTTTCCAGTTACAACCTGGAAGCACCCATCTGCGGCAAATGCTTGCAAAAGGCCAAGTCGCTGGATTCCACGATAGACCATGAAAAGCAATGCATCAAATGCGGCGATCATGGCGTTATCTACGGCAAGGAACTTTGCCATTCCTGTTACTTTGGTTTTAAAAAATAGTGCAGCTGCAAGTCATAGAAATTTCATGGCAGCATTAATTTTTCAAGGGGAGAATCGCGGCATCAGGTTTACCGATGCCGGAGGGAGAACGGGATGCTCGGGAAAGCTCTTTTGTCCTCTCTCCCCTTTCGGTCATTTCTAACAGCTCAAGTGAACTTAAGGAACGCGGCAGAAACTGCGGACTTTTACCATTAAGCGGCGTTAGTTACCGTTCAATGGCATAATGGCCGTGTGGATTGAAATTTGAGAAAAATGGTGGCGGCGGGACAAGCTTTAGCCGAAGGTGAAGGTGTAGATCTGGAACCCCTCGCCAACAACGTCTATGATTAGGCGGTGTTCCCCGTACCTTGAATGCGTTATGATGTTGTACAGCCTCTGGCCATCAATGGCGGTGCTGCCGTTCTCAGACAGGTCGGTTCCTAACGATTCTTCTGTTAAGGCTGAGCCGTCCTCGGAGACAGATATCTTGCCAGCTCCTCCAGCTACGATGTTGACGGATTTGGCCGAGTACTCTAGAATTATCTGGCCTGCCTGGCCCTTAAGCTCCATGTGGTCAGAATTGTTCTTCCATTCTCCTGACAAGTAGATGGCGTTGGGCTTTACATCTTCAGGAATTGTGTATTTCACTACCTGGTCTGGCCTGTACCCTTCTGGGTTGCCAAGGGGAGCTCTTGCATACACGTAGCCGAAGTAGAGTTCCGGAGTGTGAATTCTGCTGAATTCGACGTTTTGCACACTCTCTGGCCTGGTTATTGACGAATCAACGTTGATTGTCTGGCCAAGGTTAGCAGCCCGCTCCCTTAGAAGCGATTGGATCACATATTCTGTTTCAGCGTATCCCCCTTCGCCGATGTGGTCGTACCTGATGTAGCCTTCATCATCGACTATGTACTTTCTGGGCCAGTAACGGTTTTCGTACGCCTTCCAGGTGCCCCTTTCGTTGTCCTGAACGACCGGGTACTTGATGCCGTACTTTTCTACGGCTGCCCTGACGTTGTCAGGGTTCTTTTCAAACTCAAACTCAGGTGTGTGCACCCCCACTATCACCAGGCCGTCGTCGGCGTACTTTTCGTACCACATGTTAAGGTACGGGATTGTCCGGATGCAGTTTATACAACTGTAGGTCCAGAAATCGACGACCACAACCTTGCCTTTGAGATCAGACAGCTTGAATGGCTCTGAGTTTACGTAGCCGGTTATCCTGGATAGCTCCGGCGCCTGTTTATACTGCGATTTGTCTATCCTGACTATGTCGCCGCTCTCCCCGACAGATGAAACAAATTCTGTTGGCTGCTGCCCTGACGCGTTCTTGTTGAGTTCAGGGCTGTTGAAGTAGATCGCAAATCCCACTATGAGGGCGACCACGGCAACGCCTACCGCAAGCGCGCTGAGATTGTCCGTGTTCATAGGCCCCGCTCCAGGTTGATTATCTGACTGGCCAGCGGAAAGTTTCCGATCACGCTTAGCTGGTTTGTAAGGACCAGTATTCCCAGTATGATCAGCACTCCGCCCATTACAGGGTTAAAGTACTTCAGATGCCGGGTCATCTTGTGTATCACGGCAGTGGCCTGCGAGAAGAAAGCCCCGGTTATCAGGAATGGTACGCCGAGCCCCAGAGAGTAGGCAAGAAGCGAATTGTACGCCGCTCCGGGCGATGTTGCAGCCAGCGTCAGCGTGCTTCCCAGTATGGGCCCCACGCATGGCGTCCAGCCCGACGCGAACGCGGCGCCAAACACAAACGACGTGATGTAGCTTGTCTTAAAGCGCGGAATGCTGGTCATCCTCCTCTCAAAGTTCAGCATCCTGAGCTTTGTTGACAAGATAAGGTACGCGCCAAAGACGATTATCACGATGCCGCCGATGAATTGAAGGGTACTTTGGAAGCCCACTCCCATGTTGGCAAGGAAGCTGTTGAGTATGACGCCAAGGACAGCAAATACCAGCGAAAAGCCCAGGACAAAATAAACGGTATTTAGGAATATGTTGATGCGCGTAGAACGCTTGACGGTTATCGAAGATTGGTCCGGGCCGGCTTGCTTCTGCCCCTGGTTCTGAACCTCGCTTAATGTTGTCCCGGACAAATACGAGACGAAGGCCGGGATAATGGGCAGTATGCACGGTGAGAAGAACGAACCGGCGCCGGCCAGTGCAGAAACAAGTATGCTTGTTTCTACCAATTCAACCAAAACTTGCCTATTTTTGAATTAATACTTTTTTCCAGATCTTCACCAGATTGAGTCTGTCTTGTCCTTCAGAACGGCTTTATTGTTACCTTTAAAAGCGCGGCGATACCGGCCAGCTCGGCAATGTGCACGCCCACAAAGTACGGCAAAAGCACGTCAGCGTAGAGAGGAGCCATGGTAAAGTAGCCGTAAACCGCGATGGCGTTATGTAGCATCAGCATGCCTGCAAAGAACATCAGGCCCAGCGTGAATACTGCCTTTGTATTCTTGTAGATCCTGCCGTACGTCCCAAGCAGTACAGCCAGTATCCCCACGTTTACTAGGCTTACAACGGCGCTGACATCCATCAGGATCGACATTTTACAGGCAAGAAAACCGGTGGTTTTTTGTCTTATTTACTTTTTTCCAGATCTGTTCTAATTTACCGGTGTTTCTTATCAATGGCGGCCCTCACCTCGTTGAACGCGTTGATGTTCACTTCCAAGTAATTTGATATGAAATAAAGCACGCCGTACTTTTCTCCGGCCTTGGTAACCATGTTGTTCTTTTCAAGCACGTTGATGTGATGCTGGATAGCCTTGTAGTCAAGTTTCATGGCCTCGGCAAGCTGGTTCATGTTGTACGGCCTTTCCTTCAAGAGATCGATTATCTTGATACGGTTTTCTCCACCACGCGAGCCGGCAAAAAGAAACCACAAAAGGCGCTTGGCATCGGGGTCAGGCATCTATTATGCATCGTGTAAGTTTGATCAGGATTTAAACATGAAGAAGTTGAGCTAACCTTATATCTCTGATAGGGTGTAGCAGGAATAGGCAAAGGTTGTACGGCGGATTTGTCAAATGCATATTCCGCGGCTTTTGTATAAAAACATAGCAAAATACGAAAAAAGTGAAAAGGAAATGACGAAAAAGTTTGAAGAACTAGGATTGAGTGCCGACTTAACAAGGGCACTCAGCGAAAATGGATTTGAGGCGCCTTTCCCGATTCAGGAGGCAGCTATACCGCTTATTTTGGTAGGTAAAGATGTCATAGGACAGGCGCATACAGGAACCGGTAAGACGGCAGCATTTGGACTGCCGCTTCTGTCCAGGGTGAAAAGCGATGGCCCTGTTCAAGCGCTGGTGTTGGTTCCAACAAGAGAGCTTGCTGTGCAAGTTACAAACGAGATTCATCGCTTGGCAAAGTACACGGGCATCAGGACCGTAGCCATCTATGGCGGCCAGAGCATTAACCTGCAGAACGAGAAGTTGAAAAGGGGCGTGCAGATCATCGTGGCCACTCCCGGAAGGCTTATCGACCACATCAAGCAGGGCTCGATAATACTTGACGATGTCAAGTTCCTGGTCCTAGACGAGGCAGACAGGATGCTGGACATGGGTTTCATTGACGATATCAAGTTCATCATGTTCTACGTCAATGAAGACAGGCAGACGCTTCTTTTCTCGGCCACAATGCCGCCGGAGATCCTCAGGTTGTCGGAGGAATACATGAAGAATGTCGAGCAGATACGGCTAAACGAGGAAGAGGTAACACTCGATACCATCGACCAGGCCTATCTGGTGGTTGAAGAAAGAGAAAAGTTCAAACACCTCTGCGATTTTATCCGGCAAAATCAGAACGGCAAGGCCCAGACTATCGTGTTTGCAGCCACAAAGCAGAGAGCCGACAGGGTTGCCCACAAGCTCAACCAAGACGGATTTAGGGCCGTCACCATCCACGGTGACTTGACACAAAAGCAGAGAGACTCTGCAATGTACAAGTTCAGGAAAGGATCTGAAGACATACTCGTGGCAACAGACATCGCTGCAAGGGGCATAGACGTTCAAGCCGTCGGGCACGTCATCAATTACGACATACCGGATGATCCAAACGTGTATTTTCACAGGATCGGCCGCACCGCCAGGGCCGGCGCCGAAGGCAAAGCCATTTCACTGGTTTCTGCCGACAGGGTCGCAGACTTTGAGCGGATCTTGGCCCAGACGACGCTTCCAATAAGAAAGCTGAACGACGAGCTTGGAATTGCAGTGCCGGTGGCGCAGCCACGCCAGGCATCCTTTGGATACCAGAGGCGCGGAACATCCTACGGCCACGGCCCAAGAAGCTACGGCGGAGCAAGACAAGGCTATGGTGGCCGTCGAAGCTACGGCAGGGACAGCGGCGGTTCCAGACGCGGATACAGTTCTGGCCGCGGACGCTACAGCCATACCAGCGGATACAGCCACTACTAGGCAGTAATCGTTTTAAGGCCCGCTGGGCCCCTATTTTTCAGGAATGTCTTTTGGCGTCGATACTCTTGGCGGCCTATCAGATAAACTCAGGCAGCTTGTAAACGATACGCAGGGCCTGTATGAGTCATTCATAGACGCCACTCAACTCTACAAACAAGGCAAGATGAGTGACAAGGAGTTCTTTGCCAAGATCGGCGATTATCTGGTGGCAAACTCTGCCATGAACTTTCTTGCCGTGCGGGTGATACTTGAGCTCAAGGGCGCCCTGGACAAGGGGACTTCTATCAAGAACCCTACCGGCGGACCAGCTATGCCGACAGCAGCGCCGCAGGCAGGATTCGGAATAGGAGGCTTTATGAACACGGGTGGAATGGCCGGCCCTTCAGGAGGCGGATACACCATGCCATCGCCGTCCATGCAGAGCGAACCAACCTTCAAGCCCGTGGATATTGAGTTGGAACGCCCCAAACCATCAGGCATGAAGAACTGCATCATCTGCGGCGCCTCAATACCGCAGAAGGCCAAGTTCTGCAGCAAGTGTGGCAGGTCGCAATAATTAATAGCCACTTTCAGCCAGCAGTCTCTGATGACCAAGGTATTCAACGGTAGGGCCGCAACCGAGGAGTACATGTCCACTCATTCTCTTACATTTTCAACACCTGAAATGACGCTAAGAAAGTTTGCCCTCTGGCTGGGCGAGCAGGTCAACAAACCGGACGTTGGAACAGTTCCCCGGCTATTGCTTTACATCGAGGAAAAAGGCCAGAAAAGTGATGCAGAGCTGGCGCCGGATGTCAACGATTCGTTCAAACCTACCGGCGCGGTGGCCGACATGTACGGCGATCTCAAATCTCCGGGCACTGACCAGACGACTCCGCCACAGTTGACGCCACTAAACAGGGAGACCCTTGAACCGGAGGCAAGGTACTGCATCAGCTGCGGGCACAAAATGAAGGCCAACGCCAAGTTCTGCAGCAAGTGTGGCAGCGTGCAGGCCTAGTTTCGGGATTTCTTTTCCCTTTCCTTCATGGCAAGGTAGCATTCGTTGCATACCGTCTTTGAAAACAAGAAGTTAATTGAATAAAATTTGACCTGGCCGCAGGATTCGCAGGTACGCATCACTATTACCGGCGAACCGGAGAATAAATTTGTGATCGAAAGGCTCATACTGTATTGAACCGTGTACGGGGTGATTGAAGCTAGTTATCACCGGGGTTCCTGGCGTTGGCAAGCACACCAGCGCCAAGCTCGTGGCCAAACAGCTTGGGGCAGAGATAATCGACATAAACAAGTTAGCTATTGACAGCGATGCTGTTGCCGGGAAAACCGACCGCGGGTTTGAGGTAAATGTAAAGAAGTTGGCCGGTCTTCTTGCCGGCAAATTGAAGAAGAATGCCAATTGCGTCATAGTAGGACATCTTGCACCCTACGTTCTGAAATCTTCAGGTGTTGGCATGGTGGCAGTTTTACGCAGATCCCCGTATGATCTGGAAAAGACCCTGGAGAATAGAGGCTACAGCCGGCAGAAGGTCAACGAAAACGTGGCCAGCGAGATTCTGGGTATATCACTGTACGATTCGATAGAGACTTTTGGCAAAAGGAAGGTGGCCGAGTTTGACACTACCGGCAAGACGCCGGGGCAGACAGCCGATGAAATAGTTGCAACCCTTAACAGGAAAATGCGGCGTCATGCCAGTTCCGTGGATTGGCTGGCCGTGATATCGGATCAGGATGTCCAGAGATTCTTTAACTACTAGCTGCACAGGTCCAATAGTTCGTATATATACTGCCAAAAAGCATAACGACTGAGAAGGAAAAATGTCAGCGGTTGTTACCAGAAGATTTGGGGAGGAAACCCTTCAGTTCATTGGCAAGAAAGTTGCAGTTGAAACTTCAGATAACAAAGTTTACAACGGCACCTTGGCTGCGATAGATGACAAGCTGGATGTTGTACTCGATAACGTGGAAGGCCACGGTATACTCAAGGTAATCCTGAACGGAGCGTATGTCAAAGAAATAAGGCTGATGGAAAAGCCATTTGACTTTAAGGCGTTGGCCGACAGGCTGTCAAGGGTGTTCCCCGGCCTTGTCAAGATACGCGAGGACGTTGGCGCCATCATAGTTATGGACAAGATCAAGGTAACCCAGTTTGGAGTCGAGGAAGGCTCTGGTCTTGCCGCTGACAGGGTCAAGTCAATCTTTGACGATTTCATGAAGGAGACAAAGAAGTAGTGTTCGAGGTCCGGTACACGGATCTTGCTGCCCGTATCGGAAGACTGGAGACACCGCATGGCACTGTTGAGACACCATCCTTTGTGCCAGTGGTTCATCCGGTAAGGCAGACCATCAGTCCGGCTTTTTTGAAGAAGATGGGCTTTGACATCGTGATCACCAACGCATACATCACATTCCGCCAGTACGGCGACGAGGCCCGCAGACGGGGGATCCACGACATCATTGGATTTGATGGGGCGGTAATGACTGATTCCGGCGGATACCAAGTGCTGGAATACGGCTCCGTTGAAGTCGATCCTGCAACGATGGCGCAGTTTGAAAAAGACATCAAAAGCGATATTCCAATCCCGCTGGACAAGCCGACCGGCTACGGCCTTGATTACGAGCAGGCAAAGCAGTATGTTGCCACCACGCTGGAAAATTGCAAGGAGACGCTCAAGGTTGTTGGCCAGACAGACGCTGTATGGATAGGCCCTGTTCAGGGCGCAGAGCATCTGGATCTAGTAGAGCATTCTGCAAAAAAGCTTGATGAAATGGGCTTCAAATTCATGGCCCTTGGAAGCCCGGTGGAGCTGATGGAAGCCTATGAATTCGCAATTCTGGCGCGTATGATAGCAACCGCCAAAAGGGCAATTCCGTCAAAGCCTATTCACCTTTTCGGGGCAGGTCATCCGCTCACCATACCGCTGGCAGTGGCTCTTGGCTGCGATACGTTTGATTCAGCTTCCTACATGCTTTACGCCAAGGATGACAGGATCATGTTTCAAAACGGCACTGTCAGGCTTGAAGAGATATCATACCTTCCTTGCCAGTGCGCTTCGTGCACCGCCCACACCCTCAAGGAATTGCGCGCCATGCCAAAAGATGAACGGACCATCGAGATTGCCAAGCATAACCTCTATGTCCTAAAGGCAGAGGTAGACGCCGTCAAGCAGTCCATAACCGACGGCCGGCTCTGGGAGTACGTGATGCAGAAGGCAAGGGCCCATCCAAAGCTGATGGAAGCCATACAGTTGTTTAGTCGTGATGAATTTGAGTTTCTGACTGCCGGCACGCCACTTTTCAAGGAAAAGGCAGTCTACTTTTTCGATCCCATAGACCAGTACAGGCCGGAAGCCAAGCGCTTTCGGAGTATGGCATCTTCATTTCGGTCTGCCAAGAAAAAGTTGATCATGTTTCCAGAAGGCGAAGTTCATCCCTTCTACTCGACAAGAGGTTTCAAGGAACTGGCAAAGAAATTTCCAGACGCGCAGATATGCACGTACAACCCGTTTCTTGGACCGATTCCAGCTGAAATTTCCGATGTTTTTCCTGCATCCCACAACCTTACTGCAAGGCTTGAACGGCGGCTGCAAGATTACGATACTTTTTCGGATTCTTTTAACCGGTTTATCACCAACAACAGTTTTCAAGAGGTCGTCATAGTTGCAGATGATTTTATGCAGCAGGTTGCAAAAGCAGCAAAACTAAATGCCCGCGTGGTAGATTATTCGGATCACGTCATTGACAGGCTCTAAGTACGATGACATTGTAAAACTGCAAAACGAAATAGCAAAAAAAGTTTTAGCCGCCGACCAACATGGCCGCATAGAACTGGTCTGCGGCGTCGACGTCTCCTACAGTAACAACATGGCACACTGTTCAGCTGTAATTACCAACAGAGATCTGCAGGTCGTTGAATCCGTCAGCTCATCAGGCGACATCGAACACCCCTACATTCCTGGCCTGTTCATGCTAAGAGAATCAGGGCCGATCCTGCGCACTTTGAAGCTGTTGAAAAACAGCTACGATCTTTTGCTCATAGACGGCCACGGACAGCTGCATCCAAGGAAATGCGGTCTTGCATGCTATATCGGCGTGACTTTGAACAAGCCCACCGTCGGGGTCGCCAAAAGCCTGCTGTGTGGGACTGTAAGGGGAGATGGGTTTGTGGAATTCGGCGGCCAAGTGCTTGGAGTAGTGATTGGAAAGGGCAGAAAAAAGCTCTACGTCAGCGTTGGCCACATGATCAGCCTGAAATCCGCTGCAGCCATCGTGCGAAAACTAATCAAGGAGGACATGTGGATGCCCGAGCCACTAAGGCTGGCTGATGCCCTTTCAAAAAAGGAAAGGGATGTTTAGGCTTTGGCCAGCATCGGCGGCTCTTCGATGACCCTTTCCAGCTCGGTCTCGGGTTCTGGAACATGCTTCTTTAGCTTGTGCTTTCTCTCTGTCTCGTTATAGATGAAATCGCACATTGACAGAATAATCGTTGATTGACTAAATAGGCTTTACTGTGAAGAATAAAAACGTAAAAAAGAGAGGTTTTCGGATGGACTTAACCTTCTTCCCAGCCCTTGCTGAAGACACCGTTCTTGTGCAGCGGGACTGGTTGTCCTGGGGTGTATTCCATTGGCCTCATCCAGAAGATAGCGTGTGTTGGGCACACACCGACGCATGCTCCGTCGGAGATGCATCTCTCTGGATAGAAGACGAATGCCTTACCCCTCTTCCATCCTTCCACTGGCTTAACTCTCAGTACATCTGGACCAAGAGCAGTGCAGATCTCTACGCAGAGTGCACAGCCAATACATCTTTGCTCATCGACGTCTGGAAGTATAGCAATTGGCATCTATTAATTCACTGACCCTTGACAGTGCCTGAAACTATTTAAACCCTATGCAGATCTCAAAACAGTGTTATAACAACATTCGACCAAAGCAGAATTTTTAAAAATTTTTTCTAAAAAGAAAGGAAAAAGAGAGGAGCTTATTTGCTCATTCTCAGAACGTCAACTTGGCCGCTGTGCAGCCAATCCTTCAGCTCTTCATGGGTTGGCTTTACATCATGCTTGCCAGCCAGATGAAGGTGCAGAAGAACATAGTTAACTTGGTTGAGCAATGGCTTGTTTGCCTCGTCACCCTTGCGGGCTTTTGCTTTTAAGTCAGCGGGAACTGTTCTCCACCAGTCTTCAAATTTCCGAACCATAGGCCAAAGATAAAGGCGGAACTTAATAAGCGTTTTGTAGTTTTGCAAACGGTGTTATGTTGTGATCTCTTGCAGATCGTCAAGCAAAATATATGACTTGATGATCCAGACTGACCGCCTATGCCCTTTAAGATCCAGGAATTGCAGCAAGCTCACGAAGAGTATAGGAAATTTTTGGTTCGTTCACCATCACATCATTCGCGCTATATTTTCCCCTTTTTTGCTGGCACGTACTTTACCTACCGTAAAGTCGATGTCATGCGCGTTGCTGCAGTAGCAAGGTCTGTAAACAAGGACCCAAGCTACCTGGATGTGGGCTGCGGGTACGGGGAATTCCTTGCAAAGGTAAGAGAGCAAGTTCCCCTAGCTACAGGCATCGAAAAGGAGGGCGGTATCTTTTACACCTTTCAGGTCCCAAAGCCGGATTACATACAGGTGACGGATGTAGAGTCATTCGGGCAACCCGTCGACGTTGCATTCGTGGGATGGATGGAACCGGGGGTGGATTTCCGCAGGCATGTGGCCAAGCTTGCCAGCTGCATAATCACAACTTTTGACACCGGCGGCCAATGCGGAGTGGCCGGTGGCTGCGAGTACGACGAGTTTGGCTTTCAGCGAGTTGCATGGTGGCGGACCCCGTCGTGGATCGACGTCAATACCGAGCTTATGAACAAATACTACACTCCTTCCCTTTCTGAAGAAGAAAAGCAACGGCTAGCCGGGCTTCGCTCTGCGCATAATTTCTGGTACGTTTATGCACGCCCCGATTTAGCGAAACAGGTCAGACACGGCCTGATATCATGGCTTGAAAAGGAGACTGGGCATGACAGGTTTGACTTTGAAGCAGTGCTTGACGAATGCGGCTTCCATTACATGGAGGAACTGCCCAGCTTGACTACCGCCAGACGACTTTGGGAGGTGATCTTTGATTAATGCCGTTTGAAACAAAGGATCTGCAAAAAGCAATTACATCTCTTGCACAGTTCAGGGAAAACGCTGTCTCGCCGCATCACGAGCGGTTTAGCTTCCCGTTCTTCTCCGGCACGTACTTTACCTACCGTAAAGTCGATGTCATGCGCGTTGCTGCAGTAGCAAGGTCTGTAAACAAGGACCCAAGCTACCTGGATGTGGGCTGCGGGTACGGGGAATTCCTGAAAAGGGTCAGAGAATTCCTGCCTGCAGCTGTTGGCATGGAGAAGGACCCTGGCATCTTTTACGGCCTTGGCATTCCCAAGCCTGATTACATAAGCATTGCCGACGCGCACTGGATCGACAGAAGGTACGACGTGATCTTTGTTGGATGGATGGAACCCGGTCAGGATTTCCGCGACCCGGTGGCCAAGAATACGGATGTGATAATTACGACTCTAGACCAGGGAATCAGCCTTGCTGCTGAATTCGACGGCCACGGCTTTGAGAGGATAGCCTGGTGGCGAACCCCGTCATGGGAGGATGTAAACATTGAGATCATGAACAAGTACTACACCAAGATCCCCGAGGCAAAGCTGGCAGAGCTGTCCAAGATGCGGGGAGCGCACAACCTCTGGTACGTGTACAGCAAACCAAGCAGATCTGGCACCATAAGAGATGCGTTATCAAGACAGGTGGAGGTCGAAGAAACAATCAGAGATCGCTACAGTTTTGAAGATGTCCTAGATGAGCTTGGGTTTGGCTACCTGCAAAAGCTGGGAAATCCATCGGCTTCTGAGCCGCTCTGGCAAGTCCAGTTCGATTAGCAAGATTTAAAGAGCCAGCTAGGGCAAGTCTGTAATCGAAAGCAAAAATTGAAAGTTAAAGTTCTTGGAGCAGCCAAGGAAGTTGGCCGCTCCGCCTTTCTGGCTAGTTGTAATAATACAAACATTCTGATGGACTACGGCGTGCTTCTCAGAAGGGAGCCCGTGTTCCCCATGCACGTCAAACCCAGAGACATCAACGCTGTTGTGATAACCCATGCGCACCTGGATCATTCCGGGTTTGTGCCTTCGCTTTACCTGTCGGGATCGACTGACATTCCTGCTCTGGCGACACTGCCGACGTTTGAGCTGTCGGAGCTTTTGATCGAAGACATGATCAAGCTTTCCGGCTTTTACCTTCCCTTCGAGTACATCGACGTTGTCACCATGCTGAAAAGCTCCAAAAAGCTGCAGTACCGCGAACCGTTCATGGTTAACGATGCCAAGGTGACCCTGCACGAATCCGGCCATGTTGTTGGAGGATCCACGGTGATAGTGGAGCATGAGGGCAAGAAGATCTTTTACACCGGCGACATCAATACCCGCGGCTCCAAACTTTTGCGGCCTGCAGATCTGGATTTCGGGCCCATCGACATGATGATTATCGAAAGCACGTACTCGCAGACAGAACAGACTCCGCGCGAGCAGTCAGAGCGGCAATTGCTGGAGTTTGCGTATGAAGTCATAGAACGCGGCGGAACGCTGTTCGTGCCGTCGTTCTCCGTTGAAAGGGCCCAAGAGATAGCCTGCGTGTTCAAGTCGTACAACTTTAAGCACAAGCTCGTCATGGACGGAATGGCGCTTAAGGCAAACGAGATAATGGGGCGCCATCCAGCGTACCTGCGTGACGCCGAGCTTTTCAAGCACGCGGTCGGAGAGGCTGAATGGATCACCGGCTGGAGCCGGCGAAAGAAGGTCGTCAACGAGCCCTGCGTCATCATATCGCCGGCCGGCATGCTCGTGGGAGGGTCAGCCATCTTTTACACTCAGCAGATTATGACCAACGAAAAGAACGGCATAGCACTGGTCTCCTACCAGGGTGAGGGAACTCCCGGCAAGATGCTGCTGGACAAGCGGATGGCCAACTTTGACGGCAAGATGCAAAAATGCTACGCCGATGTCAAGCGGTTTGAGTTTTCCGGCCACAACAGCCGAAGTGAGCTTTTTGAAATCCTTGACAGGGTGAAGGGCAACCCCAAGGTGCTCACGGTGCACGGCGACGGCCCGTCCTGCGAGAAATTTGCCGAGGAGATCAAGGAAAAGTATGGCTTTGACGCGCATGCTCCTGAGCAGGGAGAAGTCATAGAAGTTTGATAATCAAGAACACGGACCCGTACAAGATGAAAAAGTGCGTGATATGCAAAAAAGACATCCCACTTAATGAAAGATATTTTGCGTATCCGTTGTCACTCCAGCAGATGTGCCTTGATTGCGCCCAGACAGAGATCCCCAAGACGATAGAGGCTCTGCAAAAAGATCTCGACAAGATAAGGCAGTCCAAGACTGCTGGATGATTCATGTGCCAGACCGGATCGGTCTTTTTCATTGCTGAAAGCCAGTTCATATCCGGAGGCGGGATGTCCATCTGCCACAGCATGGCGATTATTTCGCCGCGATGATGCGTTTCTACGAAAACATGCATAAGAACATCTTTTGCTAACATTGTTCGCTTTACTCCGTCGTTGTTTACGCGCCAGACCTTTCTTTCAAGCGCCACAGATGTCAGCGGTGATAGGTACTCCTTTGCTTTTGAAACTATACGCTGATTGTATTTTACCACATCATTCCATGAACGGTAGTCGGAAAATGGGAACGGCCTGTTTGGATCTATGCCATGTAAGGAATAGTTTATCCGCGTATCCTCAGCTCAGATTATGTGCGATAGCGTGTCCTTTATTGAAGGCCATGCAGTCTGGCGGTTTTTGCTAGGTCCTCCCATGAAAAAAGCTTCGGCAGCTCATCAAGGGGGCTCTGCCGAACACCATGGTTGTATCGAACAATTCTCTAAAGTCTGCGGCATCCAATAGCAAGTTTGTAAACAAGGCGAATAGAAAAGCTCAAACCCTGTTGGCCAACTCTTCCTTTGAAACAGGCCCGTTCTCAACGGAGCTCACCTTGCTTCCAGGGTTGATGTAGGTATAGCCTACCTTTGTTATCACTTTGCCATGGACTGTCCCAAAGATTTCGACGTCTCCTTTTTCATTGACGACGTTTCCCTTGACAATGCCGACCATCCTGCAGGTGCCGCCTCTCACGAACAGGTTGCCAAGTACCTTGCCCTTCAGCTCAAGGTGTCCGTTGTTGAGTATAACGTCGCCCACAATTTCTGCTAGCAGCAGGGTGTCCTCACTGACGGTGACTGAGCCTATACGCCTGCCGTCTACTATCTTCATTGTCTGCGACCAACATCTGCAAGGTACGACATTAGTCAGGGAGTATATCTTAATGCACAAAAGTGTGAAAATTGGTTACAGCTTCTCCACTTTTTTCCAGACTGTCCGGCCTTTATGATCCATCAGTTCAACGGATTGTGCAAGCAGCTTTTTGCGTATCTCGTCGGCTTCCTTGAATTTTTTTTCTGCCCGCAGCTTGTTTCGTATCAGGATCAGTTCGTCGATCTCCCTGAGCTCGGCTTCCGTTGCCTCAACCACCTTCAATCCAAGGATGTTCATTATTTTGTTTAGGACCGGCAAGGCCTCTTTGGCCATGTCTCCAGTCAGCCTGTCTGAGGCCGCATACTGGTTCAGGCGCGTCACAAACTTCATGAACTCGGTAAGTGCAAGAGACGTGTTCATATCTTCGTCCATGGCCCTCTCAAAAGACATCAGCAGGTCTTCGTTCAGCTTTTTCACAGCGTCCACGTCGCCGCCCTGACCGGCAGCGTTGCGGAGCTCGTAGATACAGTTTTCAATCTGTCGCCACCTCTGCGCCGACTCCTTCAAAAGATCCTCGGTGTAGTCCAGCGGCTTTGCATAGTGCACAGACATGCAGTACAGCCGGAGGGTGTTCATCCCCCATAGCTTCAACGCCTGTTCTATGGTCACAATGTTTCCAAGCGACTTGGACATCTTTTCTGAATTGATGGTGACCATGCCTGAGTGCATCCAGATCTTTGCAAACTGCTGGCCGGTGAAAGATTCGGACTGAGCTATTTCATTTTCATGGTGTGGAAATACCAGGTCGTGACCACCGCCGTGTATTTCCAGAGTGTTGCCCAGGTACTTGATGGCCATGGCCGAGCATTCTATGTGCCAGCCGGGCCTTCCCTTTCCCCAGGGGCTGTCCCAGACCGGGGGCTCGGAAGAAAACTTCCAAAGCGCAAAGTCCATTGGGTCTTCCTTTGTCTGGTCCACTTCAATCCTTGCGCCGGCCTCCAGCTCCTCTACTGGTTTTTTTGAAAGCTTGCCGTAACCTGGAAAAGACTTGACGCGAAAGTAAACGCCGTTGAGGGAAAGGTAGGCGTGACCGCTGGCCACAAGCTCGCTTATCAGGTTGATCATCTCCTTGATATGCTCGGTGGCCTTGGGGTGGTGATCCGCCCTCATCACGTTAAGGTTGCCAAAATCCTGAAAGTAGGAATCTATGTATTTTGCAGATATTTCATCGGCCCGCTTGCCCTCCTGCTTTGCCCTGTTGATGATCTTGTCGTCCACGTCGGTAAAGTTCTGAACAAAGACAACCCTGTACCCCTTTGATAAAAGGTATCTACGGAGCACGTCAAACACTATCACAGTACGGGCGTGGCCTATGTGGGATGAATCGTAGACTGTAACGCCGCAGACGTACATCCTGACCGTGTTGTCCTGCGGCGATAGTTCTTCTAGATTCCGGCTAAGCGTGTTGTAGAGCTTCACGGCTTTCGCCCTTTTACCGGTTTTCCTGCCTTTAAACGTCTATGTAGATATCGTTGCCCTTGACGTCCACTTTGTATGTGTCCAGCTTGACTCCTTCAAGAAAGTCCAAAAGTTCACCGGTCCGGATGTTGTAATGCCATGAATGTAAGGGGCATTCGACTACTTCGCCATCTATTTTGCCCGGGGCAAGCGATCCGTCCTGATGGCGGCACAAAGCTTCAATTGCATAGTATCGGCCGTTTGCGTAAAACAGCGCGATCCTGGTTCCGTTTACGTTGACTTCCTTGCCGCCTTTATCTTTGATCTCGCCTTGCTGGGCCACTTTGACTAGTGTCAATTCAGTCATTTTTTATGTCATTTTTGGTTATAAAATGTCATCGGATGCTATATCGCCACATCTAAATACAGCCCTGCGCATCTAATGTTCAGCAGGTTCATGGCGTCTTACAAGTTAGTTGTGATCGGGGTACTGGCTTTTCTTGTCTTTGGTATGGGAATGGCCTCCTACGGTTACCAGACCTCTATCTATCCCATCGACAGGGCTCTGGGCAACATTGCAAGGGCCCAGTCATCGCAGATTCCAGAAGAGCTTTATGACTATGTAGCAGAGGCAAAAAAAGATCTGCCAAAGAGCGGCAACCCTGTCTGGTCTTTTCCCACCCACAGAACGGACTTTGGTCTGATTCAGGCAGAGCTGGGCAACATACAGTCAAGGGCCAATTCAATCTCCTCTCTTGAGGTCCACAGCAGCGCGTACAACACGGGTATGAACGACATCCGTCTGTCGCTAAAGACCATCCAAGAAAACATCATGGAAGCCCTTCCGTACGTGTATGTGAGCACCACAAACATAGCCATGAGTGCGGTGTGGATAGCCGTCATACTGGCCATGTTTGCCATCATGAGGAAGGGCCGGTCAAGATTCAAGGAAGAATACGAGAGCCAGTAATTCTTATCTGTGCAGGTTCACTCAGCAAGCTGTATGACCGGAAAAGTAGCAGACACTGGCCTTGCAAGCAGGGGCAAGATCTCCTATGAATGGGCTTCAGGCCGCATGACCATAATTGAAAAGATACTGAAAGCCAACAAGAGGCGGCGGCCCCTTGAAGGTATCAGACTTGGAATATGCCTGCATGTGACAAAGGAGACGTCTGTTCTGGTCGTGGCTGCAAAAAAACTTGGAGCCAGGATAGCCATGTGTTCTGCCAACCCGCTGTCGGCGCAGGACGACATTGCTGCATTTCTGTACAATGAAGGCATTGATGTTTACGCGTGGCGCGGTGAAACAATCCAAGAATACCAGAGCTGCATCAGAGACGTGCTTGCCTCCAGCCCTTCGTTTGTAGTCGATGATGGAGGCGACCTTCACAGCATGGCCCACAAGACAAAAACAAAAGGCATAGCAGGCGGCACCGAGGAGACCACCTCTGGCGTAAAGAGGCTGCTGGCTTTGGAAAAGGCTGGCCGGCTGGCGTATCCCGTGATAGCCGTTAACAACGCCAAAAGCAAGTACCTTTTCGACAATCGCCACGGCACTGGCCAGAGCACCATGGACGGCATCATGCGTGCAACCGGAATCTTTATGCCCGGAACAAAGGTGGTTGTGTCCGGCTATGGCTGGGTTGGGAAGGGAGTCGCGGCCAGAGCCCGCGGCATGGGTGCAATAGTGATTGTGACTGAAGTCGACCCCGTGCGGGCGTTGGAGGCAAAAATGGACGGCTTTGAGGTGATGAGGTTGTCAGAAGCTGCTTCTTTGGGTGACCTTTTCATCACCTGCACAGGCCAGGTCGGCGTGGTAAGAAAGGAGCACATTGTCAGGATGAAGGACGGTGCAATCCTGGCAAACGCCGGGCATTTTGATGTCGAGATTGACGTTTCCCATCTTTATTTGAACAGGCACGTGGAAGTAAGACCAAACGTAGAGCGTTTTGAAATCGCCGGAAAAAAGATATACCTGCTGTCAAGGGGGAGGGTGGTAAACCTTGTCACCGCCGAGGGCAATCCGCCAGAGGTGATGGCCCTTTCATTTGCCAACCAGCTTCTTTCAATGCTGCACCTTGCAAAGAACCATGAAAAGATGGAAATCAAAGTGCACAGTGTGCCGGAGATCATCGACACGGCTGTCGCGCGCTATGCCCTTGAACAGATGAGCATCAAGATCGACCGGCTGACTGAAGAACAGAAGGTGTACCAGCAGTCGCAGTGATAAATTAAAATCTAGTAGATGGGTGGGAACCGTGATGCCGGAAAACAAAAGCACAGTAATAACAAGCGCTCTGCCGTACGCCAATGGCGAGATACATCTTGGCCATATAGCCTCGACTTACCTGCCGGCAGACATATTCACCAGGTTTTTGCGTTTGAACGGACATGAAGTTTACCATGTATGCGCTACGGACGACTTTGGCACCCCAATACTGATAAAGGCAGAGAAGGAGGGCAAAACGCCGGCCGAGTATGTGCAGTACTGGAACAAACGAGATGTTGAGGATTTCAGCTCACTCGGGATATCGTTTGACCTTTTCTACAAGACCAGCTCGCCGGAGAACGTCAGGTTCGTTCAATACGTCTTTATGAAATTGAGGGAGAACGGCCATATCTACGAACAGGATGTTGTCCAGTTCTATTGCACCTACGATGACAAATTCCTGCCCGACCGCTACGTGGTGGGCAAATGCCCGTACTGCGGAGCTGAAAACCAGTATTCAGACCTGTGCGAGAAGTGTGGTCGGGTCCCAGACCAGATACTGGAGCCCAAGTGCGCCATTTGTGGACGGCCTCCAGTCAAAAAGGCAAGCAGGCATTACTTTTTCAAGCTCTCAAACTTTTCAGACAGGCTCAAATCATGGCTTTTGTCCAACACCAAGCTGCAGACAGACGTCAAGAATTATGTAATAAACTGGATAGATGAAGGCCTGCAGGACTGGGACATCACTCGCGACCTCTCATGGGGAGTGTCGATCCCGCTTCCAGAGGCTTCAGGCAAGGTATTTTACGGATGGTTTGACAACCACCTGTGCTACATCTCGTCGGCAGTCAAGCTCGTTGAGGACAGAAAGCCAGGAGCTGACGGCAAGGCATTTTGGAACGACTCGACTATCTTTCACTTTATCGGCAAGGACATCGTGTATCATCACTACCTGTTTTTGCCGGCCATGCGCATGGGAATCGGCGAGGAGTACAAGCTGCCGGATTATATCCCGACCCGTGGACACCTCATGTTGCAGAACCAGAAAATATCAAAGAGCAGGAACTGGTACATCGGACTGCGGCAGTTCACCTCGACTTTCAATCCTGACTACCTCCGGTTCTATATTTCGTCGATAACGTCTTATTCACAGACAGATCTCAACTTTGACTTTGATGCCTTTGCCGAAAAGATAAACAACGAGCTTATCGCCAACATAGGTAACTTTGTCAACAGAGCATTGTCGTTTACGCAGAAAACTTTTGCAAGCAAGGTTCCGGCTCCAAAGCAGTATGACGAAGACGACAAGGCTGCTGTGAACGAGATTGCCGCTGCCACGCAGGAGGCCGGCCAGCTTTTGGCAGAAAACGAGATCGACAAGGCATTGAAACGTATCCTAAAGTTCAGCTCCTACTTCAATCAGTACTTCCAGAAGAAGCAGCCATGGAGTAACAGCGAGACTTCCGGCACCACCCTTTACATCTCGGTAAACGCCGTCCGGTCCCTGGCCATCATGCTGGAACCGTTCGTGCCGTTCTCATCTGAAAAGATATGGGCGCAGCTTGCCCTGAATGGTAGTGTGCACCAGCAGAACTGGGATACCGCTTCAAGGCTGGCAATCAACGCAGGCCACACGCTGAACAAGATCGAGCCCATTTTCCGGCGTATCGAACCAAAGGAGATAGAGGAGCAGAAGGCAAAGCTGGGTGCCATGAAATGAAGTACAGGCGCGGACTGATGATGGGCCGGTTTCAGCCATTTCACAACGGACATGTCGCGCTGGCAAGGCAGGCCCTTGAAGAATGTGATGAGCTGATCATAGTCATTGGTAGCGCCCAGTTCAACTTCATTGACAAAGATCCCTTCACAGCAGGCGAGAGGATACTGATGATCCATGAAGCCCTCAAGGAAGCCGGCATCGACCTTGGCAAATGCTACATCATCCCAGTGCCTAACGACGAAAACAATGCCAGGTGGCTTGCAAACCTCCGCTCGATGGTGCCACCCTTTGACGTGCTGTATTCCGGCAACGAGTTTGTCGATCACCTGGCATCTTCTCAGGACGCTTCGCTTACTATCAAGTGCCCGAGATTTGCCAGCAAGTCTGATTACAATGGCACCAACATCCGCCGGCGGATAGCTGCTGGCAAGCCCTGGAAATCGCTGGTCACGCCATCGG
The DNA here is from genome assembly GCA_964556935.1 of uncultured Nitrososphaera sp. GTDB lineage: Archaea > Thermoproteota > Nitrososphaeria > Nitrososphaerales > Nitrososphaeraceae > Nitrososphaera. The sequence continues at coordinate 39,321 of CAZKXR010000001.1, read as the reverse complement.
TGGCCAAGATCATAGAGCAAGTAGGAGGCGTTGAGCGGATAAGAGTGCTGTCAAAGTCCGACAGTAGACCGCAGGAATGGTAAGCATGAGAGGGTTGAGGGCTTGCCCCATCTGTCCTAACTGTGGCTCAAAAAAGTTCAGGATAATCCACAGGGACGACAGCGCCATGCGTGTGACCGTGGAATGCCTGTCCTGCTCCAAGCAGATCACGATTTAGTTTAACAGTTTTTCATACGTTGTTAGAAGTTTTCAAGTCACCGGCTTAACCTGATTTTGCCGGTAGCAGCATCCAGATGTCCGCAGAGATGATGACGTATATTCCACTGATGAGTATCATCTTCAGCTCTATGGGGATGTCCTTTGTCTTCAAGGACTACATCGCGGACGTGATAGCAACCATCGTGATAAAAAAGACCAAGGACATCAAGGCGGGCAACAGGATCAAGATAACCGGAGGCTCCGGCACAACCAAGGGTGACATCA
>CAZKXR010000001.1:0-38828 GCA_964556935.1 uncultured Nitrososphaera sp. | reverse complement strand
ATAGGATCAAGATAATTGCTGCAGGAATCATAATAAAGGGCGACATCATGGAAGTAGGTCTCCTGAGAACTACGGTGATGGAAGTTGGAGACGGCGAGAGGCTGCCGTCCGTGAGAACTGGAAGGCTGATCAAGGTACCAAACTACATGCTGATAAACAACCCGGTCATGATATACGGGGATACCATAATCGACGAAGTTATCTCGTACATACCGCGGCCGTTTCCTGATTCACAGCTGCTGATAGACAGTATGAGGGACGCCATCATCAACAACGGGCATGGTTTGATTGAGGTAGGCCTGTATCAAAAGGAAGACAAGCTGGTCATCCACGGTGTCTTTGAGGTCAAGACCAGCGAGATGGCCGACGTGCGAAGCAAGATCCTCAAAGACTTTCTGGTAAGAAGCAAGCAGATCACGATGGCAGTCGGAACAAAAGACCAGAATCCGGCTGCTGCGCCGGAAAACAAGATACAGATCCCCCTTCAAAATGCCGAAGTGCGTGATGATTAAGGCAGTCAGCCGTGGCTGACCAAGCAAGGTTCTGCAAACTCACTAAGTCTCAAATTGCTACCAGTTTTAAATATGATGCAGTCCATTGATTGAGCGTGATCAAAATCATCAGATCGGACGAACATTTCCATCACGAGGAGGACTGGCTGTCTACTTTTTGGCACTTTTCATTCGACTATTACCGTGATCCGCAGAAGACGAACTTTGGGCCGCTGCGGGTGTTCAACGACGACATCATAAAACCGGGCACCGGCTTTGGTTTCCATCCGCACCGCGACATGGAGATCATAACCTATGTCATCGATGGTGAACTGGAGCACCGCGACGACCGGGGCAACCATGGCATAATCCGTGCCGGCGAGGTTCAGAGAATGACCGCTGGCACTGGCATTACGCATTCTGAATACAACCATTCAAAGGAAAAACCGCTGCGCCTGCTGCAGATGTGGATATTTGCCAATAGACGCGGCCTCAACCCGTTCTGGGAGCAGCAGCGATTCGACAAGAAGGAGAGGACCGACAGACTACTGCCGGTGGTGGTCCCAGAAAACACCAGCAACGGCAAGGCATTGCACATACATCAGGACGCCACCATCTTTGTTTCATCTCTTGATGCCGGAAAAACTATCGAACATAGATTGGAATCGGGCCGCATGGCCTATCTTTTTATCATAGACGGAAGAGTAAGGCTTGGTAACAACCAGATGCAGTCAAGGGATTCTGCCAAGATCGAAAACGAAGACCAGCTATCGATAGAGGCAGAGAACCCCACAGAGCTTTTACTTATAGACCTGCCGGTGAAGTACGATGTCAACAGCTGAATTCAAGGTACTTGGAGTAGCCGGCAGCCTCCGTCAGGGCTCATACAGCACCCAGGCGCTCAGGATAGCGCTGGAAAACGCGCAAAGGTATGGCGCGCAGGTGCACCTGCTGGAGCTGGGCAAGGCCAACCTGCCCATGTACTTGTCTGGCAATTCAGGCGTAGAAGAAGTGGCAGAGGCAGTCGGCTGGGCCGATTCGTTCGTTCTTGCGTCCCCGGATTACCACGGCTCTATGTCCGGCGCTCTCAAGAACTTTCTGGACCATTTTTATGAGGAATTCGCCGGCAAGGTCTTTGGCTACGTCGTTGCATCTCATGAAAAGGGGCTGACGGTCATGGACCAGATGCGCACCGCGGTCCGCCAGTGCTACGGCTGGAGCCTGCCCTACGGCGTTTCGATAAGCGGCGAGCAGGACTTCGCCAACGGCAAGCTGGTCAATGCAAGAATCGAGTATAGGCTGAAAATGATGGCCCGCGATCTGGTTGTTTACGGCAAGCTGATCAGGGGGCAGTTCCTGTCCGACCTGGGCGGGATGGAATCGGAGACCTTTGCATCTCACTACCGGTAGCTGTGACCGGGTTTTCCGGCAGCCGGTCGATTTAGCCTCTTCTGTGCAATAATGAGCATGAAAGAGGCGATCTAAAACTGATCCCTGTTGACGAGAATATCCTTGTAAATGCAGTCGAGAAGGTAAGCAAAAGCGTTGTGAATATTGCCAGCGTACGCGTGTTGCACGACCAGTTGTTCAGGGCATTTCCCGTCGAAGGTATAGGCTCCGGCGTGGTTATCGACGAGAAAGGCTACATCCTGACCAACAACCACGTCATCGATGACGCCGAAAGGTTGAGGGTGACGCTGCCTGATGGAAGCGTGCTGAAAGGCAGAGTGATGGGAAGTGACGATACCACCGATCTGGCAGTGATCAAGGTCCAGTCTAGCCAGCCGCTGTCTGCAGCAAAGCTTGGCGATTCTTCTACCCTTAAGGCTGGCCAGATAGTCTTGGCCATAGGCAACCCCTTTGGCCTTACCGGCGGGCCCACGGTCACCGCTGGCATAGTAAGCTCCCTTGACAGAAGCATACAGACAGGAGATGGAGTACTTGACCTGGTACAGACGGATGCTGCCATCAATCCTGGCAATTCTGGCGGTCCGCTGATCAACACCGGCGGCGAAGTCGTGGCCATCAACACCGCCAAGATGCCGTATGCGCAGGGAATCGGCTTTGCAGTGCCCATAAACACCGCAAAGGCCGTCCTAAAAGAGCTGGTCGAGAACGGCAGGGTAGCCAGGCCGTGGATTGGCATAACATCCATCAAGATGACGCCGCAGCTGGCAAGGTACTACGGGCTGCCGCCAAGGGTAGAAGGAGCATTGGTGGCGGGAATCGAGCCGTACAGCCCGGCCGACGATGCAGGGTTGAGGCAGGGCGATATCATCGAGGCAATAGATGGAAACAAAATCGAGGACCCAACACAGGTTGCGTCGTACGTCAAAAGCAGGCAGATAAATGAAAAGCTGACCGTGGCCGTCAACCGTTACGGGCGCCAGTTCCAAATATCCGTCCAGGTAGACCAGCGCCCCTGATTTGATGAAAAGGCTTTTGAGCAAAGAGCACGCATAGAATACCAGTGTCTGACGACTTTTCTATGGACGAGCTTGTAAGGGAGCTTGACAAGGAGCGGGCGCGGATCATCATTTCAAAGGACATCCGCAAATACAACAAGCCAACCACCGTAATATCCGGACTGCACGACCGAAAGGATGCAAAAGAGATAACAAGGCAGCTGAAGACAAAGATCGGCACCGGCGGCACCTTCAAGGATGGCCAGATAATACTGCAGGGAGACCACAGGGAGGCAGTAAAGAGCCTGCTTGTGTCGATGGGTTTTTCCGGCGAGTCCATAGAGGTAATGTGACGGTAGTAAACCGCTTACTTACTAGGCTGAAGGCAACTTTACTGTTTATATCGCCCAGCTGTGTTAGATAAAGGCAAGTGGAAAAGCAAGTCAACTCGGTTCATGCAGACAAGCAGGACGGGCCCAAGAAAGAGGTTGTATCTAGCGGCAAGCAGTCACAGGTCCTTGTAGTCGACGAAGCATTGTCCGCAGAAGACCTGCATGGTAATGACAGCAGGATACTTGCGTTGCTGAATGAAGCCGGCTCTAACTTTTCCTTCAAGGGCATCATGCGCAGGCTCAACATTCACCAGCAGAGCCTGTCAAGGGCGCTGCACAGGCTTGAAGAGATGGGGCTTGTCGAGAAGTCAGGCGTTGGATACCATCTGAGCAAGACAGGGCATGCGATGGCTGCACGAAATCCGCTGCCATTCAAGGGCAGGGAGTACATACAGTTGCTTCAGACTTATGTCCCGGTGCACATCAGGCCGGCAGAGATAGTGCGCGTGCTTGTGGGCAAGTGGTTTAGGAACCTGCGCTGGATTGGCCTCATCGAGAGCGGCACAGGATTTACCCTGCAATGGTCAAACGACGACAACTCGTTTCAGATCAACCTCCGGATGATCTCAGACTACGTGGTCATTGAAACCAATGCGTCATCGGAACAGGAAAAGCTGCAGGCCATGATCGGATCGTACGCGATATACGAGCAGATAACAAGAGTGTTGCAGGACAGGCTTGTACCCGGCAACCCCTTTATCATACGTCCACAGGCCGTCAACAACTAGCTGTGACCAGCTTTTGACATTACCGGTCGATTTATCGGCCAGCTTCCACTATAGACATAATGACAACGATAGTTGGAATCAAGACCAGAGAGGGAGTCGTGCTGGGCTCAGACAAGCGGGCAAGCAAGGGCTTCTTCATTGGATCAAAGATAACGCAAAAGATTGCCAAGATAGACGACACGCTGGCCATAGCAATAGCGGGGCAGCTGTCCGACGCGGAATACCTGATCAAGGTGGCCAAGGCTGAGCGAAAGCTCATCGAGCTACGCAGGGGTTTCCCGCTGACGGTCAGGGAATCTGCAAGACTGATTGCCAACCTGGCGTATTCCGGATTAAAGAACTACCAGCCGTATTTTGTAGAGCTCTTGGTGGCCGGAGTCGATGAAGAGGGCGGCCACATCTATGCTGCTGACATGTCAGGCGCGATCACAGGTGAGGACTTTGCATCGTCAGGTTCCGGCTCGCCCATCGCTTATGGCGTGCTTGAAAGCGTGTACCGCAAGGACCTTACAAACCAGGAGGCAAAAGAGGTTGCAGCAAAGGCAGTCGCCGCAGCAATGGAGCGAGATCCGGGATCAGGTAACGGTATCGACGTGGTCGTGATCCCAAATCTTGTAGTTCAAAGGGAGGTAGCCTAGATGGCAGAAGCAGGATCTGGATTTGGCAACAGGTACCCCTACTTTTACGGCCCGGAAGGCAGGCTGGTGCTGGTTGACAGCGCGCTTGAGGCAGTAAGCAGGGGCTCAACGACCATAGGCATCAAGACACCCGATTTCGCATTGCTGGCAAGCCACATCAAGCCCATCAGGGCGCTGGTGGAGCCATCAGAAAAGATATTTGCCATCGACGGTCATGTGGGCGCCACTGGATCGGGCTACATCGGCGACATATTGCAGCTGATAGACGAACTACGGCTTGAAGCACAAAAGCACCGGCTCAGCTTTGAAAGCCCGATCGACGTTGGATCGCTGGCAAAGCATCTTGGCAGCTACCTGCACAACTACACCATCTACGCGGTCAGGCCGCAGGCAGCCTCGGTGATAATCGCCGGCGCCGACCAGACAGGACTGCACATGTACCAGGTAGACCCAAGCGGTACTTACTTTCGCGGATCCGGCTTTGCCATAGGTCAGTCGGCAGACGCAGCGCTGGGCGTGATACAGCAGCAGTACAGCGCAGACATGACGGTGGATCAGGCCGTGCAGCTTGCCAACAAGGCCATCGAAAAAGCATTGGGCGAGAGTCCGGTGGTAGAGGTAGGAGTGGTCAAATCAAAGGACCGGCAGTTCGGGAAACTGAACTAGCCCTCAGTTTTTTTGTACGGTGCAGACGCCCTGACGCTTTCAGGCCGCTTCCACCTGTTGACCCACCTTCCAAGCTCTTTTACAATGGTTTCAAGCTCCTTGGCCTGCGGGGTGAGGCTGTATTCTACTCTGAGCGGCACTTCTGGATAGATCTTTTTTGAGACCAGGCCCTCGCGTTCAAGCTCAAGAAGCCTTTCTGAAAGGACCGTGCTACTAATCCCGGCAAGCGCGCGTTTAAGCTCGTTGAAGCGTATTGTTTCTTTGGTGCTCAGGTTTTTGAGTATCAAAAGCGACCATCTCCTGCCCAGAATCTCCCAGATGTCTATGACAGGGCACGATGCGGCCTTACCAGGATCCTCTTCTTTAGGTATGTCATCCATACCTAGTAGTAAATTATTACTTACTAATAAGATTATGGGGTCGATAGTATGGCTTGCAGACGAAGATGGCTTTTGCTAATTGCTGAGTCAGAAGACGGAATTCTCCTTTTTTATGATATACGCGATTTTTCAGGAGAAAAACTAAACAGGCTTATAATTTGGGTTTACGTTCATTAAACATTTGGTAAAGAATGGCCTGTTTTCAAGGATACTCGTGGCCGTAGACGGCTCCAACCAGAGCATGGCGGCGGCCGACAAGGCAATCCAGCTGGCAAAGCGCGACAAAGCTGAGCTCATGGTTCTCAATGTGTTGCAGCTGCCCGTTGTAGGTCATTACACTCCAAGTCTTTTCAACGATATCATAGAGAAGGGTAAGAACGAGGCCGAAAGATGGTTCGGGAATATCAAAAGTGAGGCTGAAGGCAACGGAATCTCGGTCAAGACCAAGGTGTTAGAAAGCACGGGCTCGCCTGTCTCTGCCATCGTCAAATATGCTGAAAAAGAAAAGGTCGACCTCATTGTGATGGGAACAAGGGGAAGGACCAAGCTCAAAAAGGCGCTACTGGGTAGTGTGGCTTCAGGTGTTATGACGTACGCTCCCTGCACCGTGATGGTCGTGAGATAGAGCGAATCTGTCAATGACATCAATCATTGACGATATCCATTCCATCGTTATCACCAATTATCAGGAAAGGCTCTTGCTGTTCTTCCATCAGTCTTGATTTGGTAACGTTCAGCTTCAGCCGCGTTCTTAGCCCTCTGCCAAGCGTAATAGCTATGGATTTGTCTTGCTTTCCAATGCTTATCAGGAGCCCCTTTTCAATCCAGACAGGTATGCCAGAAACACTGCCGATAACCGCAAACAGCTCGTTGGGCTCTTTTCCAAGCACCTTGATTTTCGGTTCAAACAAGAATGCCCCGGGAGCTGAAAATGTGGCAACCGATACACCCCTGTAAATTATGATGTTGGGCGTTTCCAGACCTTTTGTGTGTGAAATATAATCAACAGCCTTTTTGGATATTGCAAATCTTGTCACAATTGGTATTAGTTTTAATCATATTAATAGGATAGCAGGCAGCCTGCGACGTGTCTTAATCGACAAAAACCACGCGGTTCCTTATCCTTCCCAATCTTTCTATCTCAACTTCGACTATATCGCCGTGCTGCAGGTACTTTTGGTGGGCAGAAAGGGAAAGCGCTGTCCCGCTGGGCGTTCCAGTTGATATAATATCGCCTGGCTCAAGGGTCATAACGTTGCTCAGGCTGTGTATTATTCGGTTTACTTTCAGCACCAGGTTCTTTGTGGATGAATCTTGGCGGATCTGACCGTTCACCTTGGTTGTAAGATGCAGGTCGCATGGATCAGGAATTTCGTCTGGAGTAGTTATCCAGGGGCCGCAGGGACAGAACGTATCAAAGCTCTTTGCCCGGGAATACTGTTTATCAATAAACTGTATGTCTCGTGCTGAAACATCGTTTACTACGAAATATCCACCCACGTAATTGGATGCATCATCCTCTGCGACCTTTCTGCATTTCTTGTTTATTACATACGCCAGCTCGCCTTCATAGTCCAGTTGTGTAACCAGTTTCGGGCAGATTATGTCATCGTAAGGTCCGTTAAGGCTTGTTCTGGCCTTCATGTATATCACGGGTTCTTTCGGCGGGGTCCTTCCAAACCGAATCCAGCTTGCCTGATCGATGTAATTGAACGCCAAGCAGATGATCTTGAAGGTTCTTGATATCGGATAAAGCAGACGGAGTTTCTCGATTTCGTTATTGTATGACAGCTTGGCTTGCTGGGCCTGTACCTTTTCAATATGGCCTTCAAACATAAAGTCTTCAACGCTTGTAGGCAGGGGTATCCCCAGCTGCCTTTTGATCTCTTTCCGGGTAGCGACAGCCTTGCCGTCAGGGCTCACTATCCCGAATGTCTCCCTATTGCCAGCCTGTATTCTCGCAATCTTCATTCATGATCGTTCTTGAGACAGATCATAATAGGATAGATACTTTGTAATAAGGAGTACTTTTTGTGTTGCAGCGCTCACTTGAGCTGGGGTTCCTCTTTCTCTTTTACCACTTCTGGCGGTTCCCTTCTGTAAGCCACCTTGAGCCAAACAGGTGTGATTATTGTGCTGACTGCAACCATGATTACGACCGTGGTGTAAAGGGTTCCAGACAGTATTCCTGCAGAGGCTCCCGCAGCCGCGACGATCAGGCCGACTTCCCCCCTTGAAATCATGCCTATGCCAACCTTCGTTGCCTTTCTTTTGTCCTTCAGAAAGATCATGGCAGGCAGCCCGCAGCCGACCAACTTTGTTACCACTGCAACTGCAATTATGACCAGCGACAGAAGGAAAACGTCAAAGTTGAATCCTCTCAGGTCTACCCTTGCACCAATGATTACAAAGAACAACGGCGCAAATATCGTGTCAAGTTTTTCTCGTATTCCCTTATCTTATTAAAAGCCTTGGTGGCAGTCACGGCCATGCCTGCAGCAAAGGCTCCAACCACCGGAGACAGGCCTGCAAATGCGGCTGCACCGGATACCGCAAAGCAAGTAGCGGTGGCGGCCACTTCCATGCTGCCATTTGGCATCCACAGCCTCTGAAGATTCAATAGCCTAGGAATAGCAAAGGCTGAGGCTAGCAGCAGGGCAGCGTATATCCCCAGGATCTGAAGAAGCAGGAAAACAACGGATGTCGCTTCAAAAGAAATGTTTCCCGTTTGAACCATCGTCAAGACAACCGACAGAACAGCGATTGCAAGGACGTCGTCTGCAACGGCTGCACCTAGCATTACCCGGCCTTCTTTTGACTGCAGCCTTCCCAGCTGGGCAAGCACTTGAACCGTGATGGCTATACTGGTTGCAGTCAGGGCAGTTGCGACAAGGATTGCCGGCAGAGCCTCAACCCCCATGGCAGTGAACACAAAAAATCCTACAAAGAACGGCGTGATCACGCCAAGCGAACCAACAGTAAATGACGGCGCGCCCAGCTTCAGGAATTCCCTCGGCGTGGTCTGCATTCCAGCCACAAAAAGGATGACAATGGCCGAGATCTCTCCGATGACCAGCACTGTTTCGTCGATTACAACGAGCGGCTGGCCGTTTACGATGGGCAACCCGCCGAGGGCGAAAGGCCCGATGATGATGCCAGCGATTATTTCCCCCAGAACAGGTGCCTGCTTTAATCTGTGAAGCGCTCCAGCCAGCAGTTTGGCGGCAAAAAGAAGAACTGCTAGGGATATCAGCACATGCAGGACCGGTGATGTGGCGGCTGTCTCAGCTGCCAAGCTTCATCATCCTTACAATTGGGCCGGTGCGGCAATCCAAGTGGCTGCCTGCTGGCGTTCTCTGGGCCACCGGCCATTGAAACACCGTTTGGGCAGGGTAACACCTGCCGTAGCGATAATTGCAGAAAAGCAGCACAGCTAGCTGCCGTCCGGAAAAGTCGCTTTTACCGCTTCGATGAATTTCTTTGAGTCTGAAACCCAGCCAAAGACGCCACCCTGCATCTTGATCTGCTTTATTGCCGCTTGATAGTTGCCATAATCGGTGGCGCCCGTTCCGTCCTTTAGCAGCAGGCACCAGTAGCCATGGTCGTTTGCTTCCCTCATGATCGTGTGGACGCACACGTCGGTCGTGATGCCCGTAATGACGATGTGTGTTATGCCAAGGTTCTTCAGAAGAAGCGACATGTTGCTCTGGCCAAAGGCCCCCTTGCCGGCCTTGTCCACGACGTACTCGCCGGGTATTGGATAAAGGTCGTCTATTATGTCCCAGTTTTTTTCACCTCGCACCAGCAATCTGCCCAGCCCTCCCTTCGGGGTATCGCCTATCCCGACACCGTTTCCGATTATCTTGCTTCGCAGCACCTTGTTGTAAGGAGCGTCCGAGAGGTCTGGGAGATGTCCTTCTCTGGTATGGATCACCTTGATGTCTGTCTTGTGCCGTATATTGTGCAACACATAATGGATCGGCTTGATGGGAGCCGATGTCAGCCCAAGGTCGTACCCCATCACATCTACGTAGCCCTTTGGGCCGCAGAAATCAATCTGCATGTCGATGCTTAAAAACGCGGTTCTTGCCGAATCAAATTCGACGTAGGCCCTGTCACCAAACCTTGGACAGTCCTCGACTTCGACTTTGAATGACTTGCCCTTGATGGGGCCGTAAAGCCAAGTAGGAAACTTGAATGTCCGCGTTTTTTTGAATTCTTCGTAGTCCTCTTCTACGCGCTTTAGTATTTCGTCTCTAGCTGCAGAAGTAAAATCCTTGCTTGGGGTTGTTTCAGCGGATTGTGATGGTTTGGTGTTGTCGGTCTTTTTTGGTGACATTGTTTTTCTCTCCTATTTGCCAAGTCTATTGGTTGATGAATTCGACCAATACGGGGCGATGAAATCTATGATCTTGTCTATTGTGGACTGTATCTTTGCGTCCTTGTATTCATCGGACAGCTTCTTTGCATTAGTGGTGGAGGATGAGCCGCCTGGAGGAGTTGGAGTGTTTGGCTGTCCTACTGCGCCGGCTGTACCGTAACCGGTACTTATGCCCAGCCCCTTTGGTGTGAGTTTGCCATTCTTGCAGTAGCCTGTGACCTTTGCAACCAGTGGATACACTCCTACACCGCCGATGAGCCCACCGACGACTGCCGGCAGGTCAGGCACCGTAATCTGTATCACTATGGCTATGGCAAGCCCCACCAGGAAGCCGGCGACTGCCGGGCCGTTGATTTTTTTCTCTGCAGATGCCAGATGTTCATCTATGTTGTTTTTGCGTGCCACGATCCAGAAATGCCCAATCATGATGCCGCCAACCAGAGGAACCACGGTTCCCAGCAAAAGAAGCCAGGGAACGATGCTGGTAAGAATGTTGGAAGCAGCCACAGCCGCGCCTGCAATCATCACTATCAGGGCCATTTTCTTCCACGAAAAGTTAAGCCGCGCCCTAGACAGATGATAGGTTATATTTTTGAACCCCTGCGTTGCGTTGTAAAGACAGCCATCGCAGGTAGAACCGTTGCTTGCCCATTGAATTATCATGATTGGTACACCCAAAGCCAGCGTGCTCAACCCGAAGAAAAAGTCCAGCTTGCCAGCGACTGCAGTAAAGATTCCTCCGACCATGAGCATCAGCAGGTTGCATATCGGGAATGCCACCGCGGTGACCGCCCATGCCTGCCTGGTGCTTTTTGTCCATCGGCAAAAGTCGCCAGTCATAGTTGCGCTTACGACGAATGTTCCCACCGACGCGGTAAATCCAAGGGCAAAGGTCCATGGCTCGCCGACTACAGCAGAGCTTAACGGATTGCCGCCTGTTTCTGATGCCACTACGTTTAGAATCGAGTATACCATCCAGCCTGCCAGGATTGTTACGGAGGCCACGGCAAATCTGCCCATCCAGGCCATGGCACGAATTCCGTACACTGCAAAGATCCCAAAGGTGACGGCCCATACACCGGCCCAGAACCCGGTTGTTCCCAAAATTCCTGGCAGTATGCCGCTTCCTTCACCGGCATTGAAGGATTTTCCGCCGTAAAGCCCCACCTGCAGGTCTGCTGCCAGCCATGCCTGGAATGCAAACCAGCCTGTAACCAGACCTGCGATAAGTATGACAGGAATAGCATACCCGTATCTTCCAAACGCGACTTTACACATCATCGGAAAGTTTAAGCCGAATATCGATGACTTGTGGGCAATAAGGCCAGAATATCCGAATAGGAATATCTGCCCGGCTACAATTGCGGCATAGCCCAGCGGGGCTCCAAGCCCGCCCATGATCTGGCTTCCGATGAATATGCAGATGTATGCGTAGGTGAAGCCTGCCCAGACCAACGCTGGCTTTACAAATCCTAACCTTGCATGCTCGGGAACAGGCCTTTCGGCATACTCTTCCTTTTCCGTCATGTTAAAATTTGAATCGTAAGAAACTTATAAGCATGTTTCTTCTAATTTTATTTTGTCAATATAAATAAAAAAATTTAAAACCCGACATTTATGTAAATTTTTACATTTTGTGATACATTGACTGTCTCCACAAGCTAAAATGGTTGATTTTGTGGTAGTGCCTACGGCTGCCGCTCCTTCTGCTTTTTCTGGAGCTTCCTCTTTTCCATAACAGCGTAGATTGAAAGGCCGACAAGCACGCCCATGGATGCTGCAAGTATCCAGATCTCCCGGAACGTAACCAGATTGAAAACACCGACAGATACTGCTATGAGCGACCCGATGTTGGCTATCATGATAGAACGAGAACTTGCCATCGTTGATGCTCACGAGGTCCTTCCAGAAACGCTGGATTTTTTGCTGCTTTTGGACCCCTGCCGGACTCTGCCGCCGGAATCTCCCCGGGTTTTCGATGCCCTCGGGTTTCCTTCTGTCAGTGCCTTCTCTACCATCGGGACAAGCTCGTCTACCACCATTGCAAAGAGCTTTTCTCCAAGCTCGGCAGAAGACTTTGTTGCCCCCCGTCCGACGACTCCTGACTTTGAATAGTGATCCATCCGGTATTCAAAGAACGTCTCGTAATCATCTTCGTCAACTGCTTCATCCATATTTACCAGATCAGGCCTTGCTGCCAGGACGCAGGATGTCTCTGCTATGTTTGCGTGTATGTAGGATGGAAAGACCGGGCAGTCCTCTACCAGCTTTGACATCGTCTGCGGAGTCGTCTCCCACCAATTCAATATCCTTACCTGAAGCTCCGGAAAATCGTACCGCAGGTTCTCCCTTGCTGAATATATCGGGCCCCAGTTCCACATGTGGCCGTTTAGTATCAGGATCTTTCTGATTCCACTTCTGTAGAGCCATTCGCTTATTTCGCATATCATTCTCATCATGGTTTCTGGCCTTATGGACAGGGTCCCCGGAAAATCGCCGTGGCTCTGCGAGCATCCATAAGTCAGTGGCGGCACCACAGGTACTCCAGTACGGGCCGAAACCCTCTTCGCAACTTCATAGCAGTCTATGGTATCTACTGCCAGCGGAAGATGCGGGCCGTGCTGCTCGCAGGCCGCAGTGGGAATGATGGCCATCTTCATAGTCTTGGTCAGTTTTTCTACGTCCCTCCAGCTGAGTTCCTCCCACAGTATCGGCTTGCCTCTTGCCGGGATCATGCTACGTTAGAAAATTTCATCAATCAAATCTTTAAGCATACAGTATGGAAAGACAGCAAAAATTGCATATATCATGAAATTCAAAATCGTCACAGATATGCTAGCGATTCTTTAGTTGCGCTGTGACCAGGGCCAGCATCTCATCTGCTGTCACCGGTTGCTCTACCAAATCAAGTTGCAGGTGTTCTGAGAAAAGAGTCTGTCCTTTGCACTGCGAGTTCATCATGAAGCAAATTCTAACGCTGTTGTCGGTCTGCCTGATTTTTTTGCATATCTCGACTCCGGCATTAACAGCATCACCGTTGCTTGACGATATCAGAACCAGGTTGTACGCGTCTTTACGAAAATTGGCTAGCAGTCTTGTGGAATCGGAAAATGTGTATGGCGACACATCGTAATCATTCAGCTTCAGAATCATGCTTGTAATATACACCGTCTTTGAATCATCGGCTATTACGAGTATCCGGTTGTTTGGCATGCCTCTGTGGCTCAACGACCATAAGCATCAAGTTTACTTTTGGTCCGCTGCTTATCTTCTTTCTCAACCTGCTCTTCAAGGTTCTTTTTGTGTTCGCACAGCCTTTCCTTGAGGTGTGGATATTTTACACTCAGTATCCGGCATGCAAGAATGCCGGCGTTGTAGGCCGACTCGATCCCAACCGTCCCGACCGGGACGCCCGGCGGCATTTGAACCATGGAAAGAAGCGAATCCATCCCGTCAAGCGATTCTCCACGCAGCGGAACTCCAATGACAGGTATAGTTGTAAGTGAGGCTATCATGCCAGGAAGATGCGCCGATCCGGCTCCGCATGCTATGACCACCTCGATGTGCTGCGAATCTAGGTCTGTTATGTACCGGAGCGTTTTGCTAGGCGCCCTGTGGGCTGCAACTATGGAAACCGTATAAGGAACTCCAAGCTGATCAAGGGCAGCCATTGTCCCGGCCATCTTGTCAAGCAACTTTAGTGAAGGAGCAGCCACAGAAACAAGGGGACGCTTCGAATCCTCGGTGTTATTGCCGGTCACGGCGGACCACGCATCTTTTGCATTTTATGTTGCATGAGCCTGGCTGTTTGGTTCTTGCCTAAGCTAATAATTTTATTTGATTCTCCTGCGAAAAGGGAGCATAATTGGCTGTTTGGGCAAATTTTTGATATATACTGAAATTTAAAAAAAACATGATACGAACTTATAAATTCATATCACCTTGACGATTCTATGCGTAATTCACACAGCATTGAGAATAGCCTTGTAATTATTTACAAAAACTGCTGTATCTACAACAGCATATTCCAACGCAAGTTGTTTGTTGGCCGGGGTGAAGCATTGCGATGAAGCGGTCATCGCAGCTAGATTTGGGGAGGCGGACAATCAGGGACCTTTCTAAGCTGATACAGTCCCGTGAGATCTCTTGTGCAGAACTTGTCGAGTTGACAATTGAAAGGATCAGGAAATTAAATCCAAAGCTCAATGCCTTCATAACTGTCGTAGAAGAGTCAGCAAGGAATGAGGCGAGGCTTGCCGACGAGCTCATCAAGCAGGACAAGTACCTTGGTCCTCTGCATGGCATCCCGGTGAGCTTCAAAGATCTCATCTATATCAAAGGAGTCAGAAGTACGAGTGGATCAAAAATACTGGCAGATTTTGTTCCGGATTACGATTCGACGGTGGTAAAGAAACTAAGAAACGCCGGCGCCGTCATCATTGGCACCAACAATACGCACGAGTTTGCATGTGGAATAACCAACATCAATCCGCATTTTGGCTCGTCAAAAAACCCGTGGGATCCTTCACGGATATCTGGCGGTTCAAGTGGCGGCTCGGCAGTCGCCGTCAGCACCGGAATGTCTCCTGCAACTATAGGGACTGACACGAGCGGATCGATACGCGTCCCCTCATCGCTTTGCGGAATTTTTGGGCTCAAGCCAACCTATGGAAGGGTCAGCAAATACGGCGTCATGCCACTGGCACCGTCTATCGACCACATAGGTCCGCTGGCAAGAAGTGTGTGGGACATTGCAGCAGTCATGCAGGTAATTGCCGGCCGCGATGAATTGGATCCGTCCACCGCGGATGTCCCGGTTCCAGATTACCTGAAGCAGATTTCCCAGCAAGAACACAATAAAAAGTTCAAACTTGGTATACCAAAGCAATTCTTCTTTGATGTTATAGATCAAAAAGTCATGGATGTGTTCAGAAATTTTGCCGACAAACTCCGCGGTTGCGGCATATCCACATCTTACGTGGATTTAGACGGGACCGACAAGATATACGAGACGTGGAGGGCAATACGCCTAGGAGAATCTGCCGCGACGCACAGCCAATGGATGGCAACAAGGCGTCAGGAATATGGGCAAGACGTGATAAGCATGCTTGACAAAGGATCGGAGATTACAGCAGTGCATTACATCAATGCCCACAAGTGGAGGCAGCAGATCAAGGATGCATTGCTGAAGGCAATGTCAGGCTTTGACGCGCTGCTGGTTCCTACCACCATAATCCCCGCGCCGCTATTAGACCAGAAGGAAGTTAATATCAACGGAAAGACCTTTGAGGTTTACCCAACCCTGAGCAGACTGACAACCGTCTTTGATGTTACCGGTCTGCCGGCTCTCAACGTTCCTTCAGGGTTTGTCGGATCGCTGCCTGTTGGAGTTCAGCTGGTTGGCAGGCCATTTGACGAGGGACGGATTATGGAGATAGCTCATGCCTACGAGCAGCAATACAACGTATCGGAGCAGCTGGTTCCGCCTATCACGTAAACAGGCTGTCAAACATTTAGCTGACGACAAGAAAGGCTTTAGGCTACTGGCACGGTATTACTTTGTGGTCGAATTAGCGATCACCGCCGATGCCAAGAAATACCTTGACCAGAAAGCGGCAAGAGATCCGCTTAACATCATAATATACAGGGATCTGGATCTGGGAACCTGTAAATGTGCCGGGACAGGATTCAAGTTCGTATCAAAGGTAAAGGTTTCTCGCAAAGAACCGGACACCATGTTTGCAATCATGGGTAGCGTCGACGGATTGCCGGTCTGGGTAGAGAAAGCGCTTTTCCCGGAGATTCAGAACGGTTTTGAGCGCGGCAAACTGAAATTGAAAAAAGGGTTACTCGGGCTGAAGCTTGAATCTGAATAAACCGGATGGTTTAGTGTACCGGCCCATTTTCTAAGACCAAAACATTTTAATTGCTTCTTTCAAGAGTTGCCTTACGTGCGCCCGGGTAGTATAGAGATACCTGGTTGCTTATGAAACCAGAATCGTACAGTCCGGTCCAGTATGGGGGACTGTCACTCCTCCGACCCGGGTTCGAATCCCGGCCCGGGCGCTTACAAACTATACCCAAGACAGAAAGGGTACTTTTGCCAAACACTGCTGCATCACAAAGACCTTAAGCAAGATTGAGGTCATATAGATGAGGTCTGGCTGGCAAAACGACAGGGGCAACTAGGAAGAAAAGGACCGATGGGAGGGCTGCTTTTGAGAACGTTCCAGACGTTCTGCAACCGGCAAACTTTACAGTAGAGATAATCGGAGATGACGACAAGCCTGTGGCAAATAGGACTTTTACCGTTGTCTTTCAGAATGGAAACCAGAAAAACTTTGATACAGATAATGATGGAATGATCAAGATGGTCAAGCCTGGTGCCGAGTTTTCTTTGACCTCTGAGACTGACGGCGGGGGCAGCGAAGAAAACAAGGATGAAAAATTCTACCGCTACCGGATGGAGTGATCGCCCAGAAAGCAAATAATGCATTATTCCATCATTAAGTTGCTGGAGAAATTGAGGTGCGGGCTATCCACTTTGGAGGCCAAGGATGACGCATGTAAAAATCCTTCAGCTTTGACATGTCGTGCCTGAACCAATCATACATCCACCGGCAGTACGCATTTGCTGCATAATTCTCGTCCTTTCCATGCCGGACGATCTGATCAACTAGGTGTCCAACCATTATTCCGGACATCAGGCCCTTAAGCACACCATGCGACGAGGCAGGATCCAAGACAAAGGATGCGTCGCCGGCGATAAAGTACCCTTTCCCGGCAGACAGGGGCACTATCCTCCATGTCACGTCCACCCCTCTTGTCCTTGAGATGGGAGCAAGACCGTGAAACTCGGTCGGCAAGTAACCTTGCTCTAGATGCCTCTTTTCAAAAAAGAGCCTTGTCCACTGGTAAATTTGGGGCAGGACTCTTGCAGTCCAGGTCCAACCGTCCTTGTCAGCAACTATGGCAGGCGCGCTGTCCCTGATGGGACAGGACCCGCCGGCATACCCATGCCAGGCGATAAGTGGAGGAGAGTGCTTTTCAATCTTCAAGTTTGCCTTTCTTGCAAGCCAGTGCTCGCTGCCTGCGGCGTCTATCAAAAATGAGGAGTATAGAGAACTTTTGGATGTTTCGATTCCAATAATCCTGCCTCCGGCGACCAGTGGCCTTATCGCCCTGCAGGGCCTGATAACTTGGACGCCTTTTTCCCTTGCCTTGTTCAAAAGGATCTCGTCGAAATCCTTTCTCCACGCCTGAAATCCCAGCCAAGGCCCGTCTGCATCCTCTCCAAATTTTGAGAACCTGCGGTCATGGTTCCATTCGACCCAGTTTCCTTTGTGCCTCAGAAAACCAGCAGACAGGACGTCCTGTTCAACGTCCAGTTCCCCAAGAATCGGTTGCACACCGGGGTGAAGGGTTTCGCCGGGTCGTATCTGCGAGAAGGGCTGTTGCTCCTTTTCTACAAGCGTGACGGTCAGCCCGGCCTTGACACATTTTATAGCGGCGGCTGATCCAGCGGGCCCGCCGCCTACGATCACGACATTTGGTCTAGAGCGAGGCATCTTTCCAGAAACTTGCCCCCTCTTTCTTTAGTATGGTGGTCTTGTTGCTGTCGTTGTCGTAGAACGCAGGGTCCGTCGACTTGACGCCTATGAACAGGATCTTCTCTTCCGATATGTCGGCGTGGAACTTGCCTATGATCGGGCTGCCTGCGTCATCCTTTGCGCGCTTGACATCCCCTATCTTTATAATTCCAAACCTGTAAATTGCGCCGTCGATGCTGCTTACGCCGCTTTCCCTCATGGCAGAAGATAGCTCTGGATCAGAAGGATCATCGATTTTGATAAATGAAATAACTGCAAAGCTGGCTTTCTTTTCTCTGTCCTCGTCTATTTTATCCTCTTTTTTCGGATCCTTTTCGCCCTTGACTCCAAGGGCCTGATAGACTTTGGCCATTGCTATGAGTCTTCTTATGTACTCCTCCGTGTCGATCTTGCCTGTCAGCGCCAGAGAGAACTTTTTCTTTACCGTATTTTGGACGTAATCGGTGTGTGCAAGGCTCGTGTATTCTACCACCTTCTTGCCGCTTATAGTCTTCACCTTGGGGCCTTCTACTCCATCCCACGATAGGTTGTTCTTACTCCCCGGCTTGTTTCCTATCTCTTCGTCAGTGAGCGGAGACACGGTAAAGTTTTTCAGTTCAGGCTTCCTGGGCTCGAATTCCCTGGTAGCATCTGGAGAAACGGCAGGCCAGAAGGTGGACAGAAATGCACATAGCTTGGCGTCTTCAGGGAAGGGGCTGCCAAGCCCGTAGGCGGCCAAATGTTTGACAGAGGTTGCCGGGTCCTTGTCTACGGTAACGTCCCAGCCGGGAGCATGTATGCCCGATGCTGCATCTGGCAGATGTGCATGGCGGTTGGTGGGCGGAAGCCTTAGGCTGATCTCTGGAAATGGCCTATCAAAAGGAAGCGAAACTATGGCTGTCACGGTAACGTCTTTGCTGTCGAATTTGCCTGGAATTATCCGCAAGTTTGGTGCTGTCCGCTCGTCGGACAAGGGATCCGGGGTGCCCGTCGACCACATTGAGTTGCTCAGTTCCCCTCGCAACTTTTCCCAGAATTCCATTATCTCTATCTGGTCGCACATCGGGAAAAAGTCAAGCGCCGTAACTATTGAATAGGCGGCGACCTTTTTTGTGCCATCTAGCTCGGGGCACTCCACCTCTATTATGCCGTCGCCTGCAAAATCCTTGTACATCTGAGTATCAAATCCTCCATCAATGACGGCGCCGATGGCATTTTCAACCTCGTTGGGTCCGGGGACAGTTGGCGGAACCTTGTCGCGTATGTATGCGTACTCTGGAAAGCTGCGAAACTCCTCGTGGGCTGTAAATTCAAGGGAGGATGAGAAAAGGTTGATCCTGTTCTTTGGAATATCCTTTCCGCCCGGCCCGGGCTTGGTTCTTGCATGGCCTCGCGTCGACGGAACAGAAAAAGTGAGAGGTTTTCCGTCTACTTGGGCTTTTTCTACCAACGACCCGTGAACTACCGGCACCATTAGCCCTGTTCCAAAATCCTTGTTCGAAGACCAGTCGGCTATGCCATCGGTGAACCTGAACGGCGGATCATTCAGCTTTCCCGCAAAGACGGGATACTTGGCCGGATCAACTTCGCTGTCAGGTTTGCCAACCTCGCTGTTGAGCATCTCGAAAATCTTTTTGAACTTTTCATTGACATGCAGGGCCTTCAGGGTAACATGCAGGTCGAGCCCTTTGATGCACTCCTTGCCGCTGAAAATCTTGTAGAGCGGAACCCAGAAATCAAGGTCTTTGTCTTTGGGATCTTTATCCCTGAATCGCTGCGGGCCAAATGTCTTTTTGTCTCCTTTTCTCTTGACCGCAACGTACGCAGAATACCTTGCTGGCAGAACCCGGAACGCGTGCGCGTCTCCGTCGTTAAATGGAAGGAATCCACGGTCTTTATCGCTGTAAAGGGCGTCAGATGTTCCTACCCTCATAAGGCCAGTGCGAGAGAAGCAGACGTCGGCGTGCTTTCTGTGCACCGTCTCCCTAGCTGGCCTGTACTCCGAGGCGAAAACTGCCACCGCCACCTCGGATGATCCTACCTTGAATTTTTCCTTGATCTCATCCAGTGTAAGGGGCTTTGATCCATAGACGTAATTTTCCACTATTTCGATATCAGCAAGGGTAGGAAAGATCGGCAGATCATTTGATTTATGGTCCTTTGTAACATTTGGCGATGCCAGCGCGTGGAAGAGCAGGCTTGCGGCCGGGTTGCAATGCTCTATTCCCCTCTTGCCGTCCGGTGAAAAATCTTCAAATCCCGGAATTTTCCTGCCCTCCTTTACCTTGGCAGGATCGAGTTCTTTCTCCAGCTCTGCCTTGAGATCTTTGGCGGAGATATCCAATCCAAATTCTAAGAGCAGCTCTCTCCAGCCGGGTTTTGACGCAAGGCGATCGCACACCTTCTTGACTTCGTTGACAAGGCCGCTACTTGGAGCTGCAAGTGGCTCCACCAGTACAATTTTTGCTTCCTTTACATCTGCAGGATCTACCGGGATCTTGTTTTTCATTGCATCTGCTGTCGCGGTAATGAGAACGTGGTCTATCGTCAGCTCCTTTGGAGTCTGGTAAAGGTCATACCATTTTCCAACCATTTCCCTGTTCAGGGCGTCAGAAGTTTCAGGTCCAACGAGTCTGTCGACAGCAAGCGGGTTTCCTTCCCAGTCTTTGTGATCCTCCTGAAATTTTATCACGGCGTTGCCTGTAAGCGTGCCAAAGTTACCATCCACTCCGTCATGGTTCTCCCCTGTGTCACCCAAGGGAAAATTCAGATCTCGGAGCATCGTCTGAAGATGTTTGACGAGCTCTTTTCTAGGGTCTCCAGCAGCAAGGGGTCCATCTCCATGAATCGGGTTTGGCTTTCCGGCGCCTGGGGCGTTGCATAGCTTGCTGGCCGGCAACGGCCCAGGGTTATCTGGGAAGTCGCCCATCTAGGAATTCAACATGTGTAAGAATCGGAAATACTTTTCTCCAATATTCGATCATGTAACATAGGAATTTCCAGCATAAACCGGGATAATGCTACAGTTTGTGCATGTAGCTCCTAGACGGCTATTACAATTCTAAAAATTAATAACTATTGTCAACCATTTCTATATGTTGGATTCTCGAAATTTTCTGGCTGGCATGAACGTAACCGGAGATGATGTAAGGAGATCGCCGGAACAAGTTGTTGAATTACTCAATCCAACACCAATAAGGTGGCTGCGCATTCACACGCTGCCAAATAGAGCGCTCGAAGAAGAGGGACCGGCAGGCCACACTTATCTTGAGGGTATCGAGTATCTTTGCAAAAATGGGTATAACATTATGGCACCCATAGAAGTGGGCTACTCTGTGAATGTTGGCTCTATAGCCAGCCAGGATCTGGAAAAGTTTGTCGAAGATTCTTACCAAGAGTCATTCAAAGCCTCTAAGAAAATATCCCAAGTAGCTCAGAAGTATGATAGGCAGATAATTTTCTGTATCGAAAACGAGATCGATATTAAATCGTGGATTTTGCAGGCCCTTCCAGGAATTGGATGGAGAGCACCATTTGATACCTGGGCCAAGCAAGCCTTAGATTTTGATTTAAAATATAAAAGATTAAACAATATTCTTCAGGGAACAAAAGACGCGGATCCAGATGCAAAAACAATGACAAACGTTGTAGCTGAAGACCTCAGAGTCTTTTTCAGCAGTTTTAGAGAAGAGATTGAGCGCTATTCCAGTGTTCTTGAGAAACAATCTATCCGGGTAAAAGACATTCCTGATGAAGCTCTTGATTGGAAGGTGGAGCTCAGACACCTTAAGGATAATCTCAAAATCGATTATGTGGGTATTGATACATACGCTAACTGGGTTCTCAAGTACCCGGTGTATGGACAGGAAACAGGGAGTAAAGTCAAGGAAGCAGCAGAAATAACCGGCAGGCCAGTACTCAACGCAGAATTTGGGTATACCACGTACAGGACATTTGTAGAAAGTATCTTTTTTCCCCTGCTTGGAAGACCCCCTGCAAGTCAAATGCAACTGCAGTTCTTCAAGAATACTTTGTCTTCCATTGAGCAATCACAGTCAATAGGCACTTTTCCCTGGGTTTTAATAACACATCCAGAACTGCCTGCCAACCCAAGGCAGGAGGCCTACTTTGGAATCTTCAAAATGCGTCAAGGCCAGCTAAATAAAGAGCCAACCTTTGATTACTATGTTGAGTGGCTTAGAAGAATCGTTGCAGGCACCCAGTAGCTGAATTGGCGCCGGCAATCTTACAACGCCGTTGCTTTTGCGTCATTTTAAAATCAGTCCAGATAAAAAAGCGTATTTGATCAATAATCATTATTCCTTTGCTGTAATAAGCCGTTTTTATTCAAATACAAATAACACGCTTGGATATGATATTACATGACGGACTCGAGCAAGATTTACGCTTGAGAAAATGAAAACGGAAGTTCTGCCTACGGTACCTTGCAAAGCTTCATGTTCTGAATAGTTCTGTAGCCAGGTCGTCAAATACATTGTTGTTTGCAGTGGCAAGAAACGAGATCCTTGTCCTGACATCAAGATCCGAGTCCAGCTCTAGACCCTTGTCTGAATGCAGGGTGCCGCCGGCTTCCTTGACTATCAAGTACGCGCCGGCGATATCCGTTGGTCTGACCTTGCCGCGAAAATCAACAAACGCATCCATCGAACCGCGTGCAAGGTAACACATTTCTAAAGCCACCGAGCCAAACTGACGGACGTGGCTTGCTTTTGAAATAACTGGCGAAAGTAGACCTGTGATTTCTGGTTTGACGGCCGAGATGTTCATGCCCACTACAAGGTCGTCGCTTTTTTTCCTTGTTTTAATCCGCTTGCCATTTAGAAACGCACCTTTGCCTTTTGAAGCGTAATAAAGATCGCCGGTATTCAGGTCAATGATCGACGCGTCTGTCACCGCGCTCAGCCTGAAATCAGTGGCGTACGCCAGCGAGCAGCAGTAAAACGGGATTTGGAGTGTTGCGTTTGTGGTGCCGTCGACAGCATCCATTATCACAAATCCTTCCTTTCCCTCGATCCTGCCGCATTCCTCACCGATTATCGTGGCGCCTACGCCATGCTTTTGCAGAACACCCATGACAGTCTTTTCTGCAATCAAGTCCACCTGTCTTGAAACGTCGCCGCTTGCCCCCTTGCCCATCTGCCTTCTGCCCCGCGCAGTCCCGGCAACGCCCTTAGTCCGGGCATGGACCTGCCGGCAGGCCTCTTTGAGCGCTTTTATCATTGTGGCACCTTCCGTTGATTCTATTAAAAAATTATATCGATGAAATGCCAAAATATACTGTTGAAGGCCCAGACAATCCATTCGCAGAATTACGATTCCGGCCTGATGGAAAGGCTGCTTTTCAGGGTTGCAAAAAAATGGGTAGCCGGCTACAGTGCCGATGACGCCGTTTCAGCAGCGCTGGAATCCAACAGGAGGGGCATGTCTGCCATCATCAACTTTCTTGGAGAGGATACAACGGATGCAAAACAGGTCGACCTTGCTGTCAACGAATATCTCTTGCTGATGGACCAGATTCACAAGAAAGGGGTCAGAGGATGCGTGTCTGTCAAGCCTACGCAGCTTGGGCTTGCGCTTGATTATGATCTCTGCCTTCAAAACTTTAGGAGACTGGTTGACAAGGCCAGGACCTTGAAACAATTTCTGTGGATTGACATGGAATCCGTACAGTTCACCGAGGACACCATCACGATTTACCTTGAATTGCTCAAGGAGTACGGGGTGACAGGTGTCGCCATACAGGCGTACCTGCGACGCAGCGGCGGCGACTTGCTGCACATTCTTGAGCACGGCGGCAAGGTTCGGCTGGTCAAGGGTGCATACCATGAGCTGGAGGAACATGCCTTTGCCTCAAAAGAGGAGGTGGACCAAAATTACCTACACCTTATGAAAATGGCCTTTGAGAGCGGCAACTCTTTCGCAGTTGCTACCCATGATTCCAGCCTCATAGACGAAGCTATCAGAATGAAGAACGGCAAGTTTGAATTCCAGATGCTTATGGGAATCCGCGATGAACTGAAGAATCAGCTGGTTGCCAGCAATTTCCCGGTATCAGAATACATCCCGTATGGAAGCCAGTGGCTCCCGTACTCCGTTCGCCGCATCAGGGAACGAAAGCGCAACCTGCTTTTGCTGGCAAGGTCGCTAGTAGGCTAGTCTGCTATTGTCTGGCTCTGCTCCCTCATGAACTGTGTCAGATAATGCGGTCCACCGGTTCCCCGGCCTGTGTTGCCTGAATCCTTCCACCCACCAAACGGCTGACATCCAACCATCGCGCCGGTCGTGGCGCTTGCCTGCCTGTTGACATACACGACGCCGGCTTCGATGCTGTCAAGGAATTTTTTGATCTCTTCCTGCTTGCCGCTGAAAATTCCGGCAGTCAGCCCGTAGTCCACTTCGTTGCAGATCTTGATTGCATCGTCAAATTTTTCGTAATCGGCGACGCATAAAATTGGGACAAACAGCTCTTCTTTGAGCAGCCTGTGGTCTTTGGGCAGGCCTGATACGATGGTGGGCTCGACATAGTAACCATGCTTTAGATCCCCTTCCTTTCTAATCGACCCGCCTACAACGACCTTGCCGCTCTTGGCGGCAATTCTGGCATATTTCCTGTACTTTTTGTAGGCGTTTTCGTTTACTACAGGGCCCATGAATGTGTCTGGGTTAAGCGGATTCCCCACCGGCAGGTTCTTGGCCTTGTCTGCCAGTCTGCGGAGGAATTCGTCCTTTACTTTTTTGTGGACAATTACACGGGAGCATGCGCTGCACTTTTGCCCCGAATAACCAAATGCGGCTTTGATGACGCCGTCCGCTGCGTTGCCAAGGTCGGCAGTTTCGGTTACTACTGCCGGGTTCTTGCCACCCAGTTCTACAATCAATGGCCGCGGCCTGAGCTTGCGGAATTCCTTGTCCATCCCGTATCCAACCTCGCGGGAGCCGGTGAATGCAATGCCCGAAACTTCCTTGCTTTTGACTAGCTCGCTTCCAACCTTGCTGCCCGACCCGAAGACCATGTTAATGACGCCGTCGGGCAATCCCGCTTCTTTGAACATCTCGGCAATCTTGAAGGCTGTGATCGGCGTGTCGCTTGACGGCTTGACAACTGCCGTGTTGCCTGTTATGACCGCCCCGACGGTCATGCCAGTCAGTATGGCAGCAGGGAAATTGAAGGGCGCGATTATGCCCCACACGCCGTACGGCTTCATGACGCTCTTGCTTTTTTCATTGGGCTGGGCGCTTTTGGTAGCCGTCTCAAAGCCGTTATTGCGTTCCATCTCCTCAGAGTAATACCTGACAAAGTCTATGGCTTCGTCGACGTCTCCTATGGCTTCGTACCTGTTCTTGCCATTCTCGTACGACACCCATGCTGCCAGCTCGAACTTGCGCTGGCTCATCATCTCTGCTGCAGCCCGGCAAATTCGCACGCGCTCGCGGTAGTCGGTCTTGCCCCACTTTTCAAATGCCTTCTTGGCCGCCTCGATGGCCTGCTTTGCATGCCTGCCAGTGCCCGCCGGCATGTACCCAAGCACTATTCGGATGTCGATAGGCGAGCTGTGAACCGTGGTCTTGGCTGTCTTGACCTGCTTGCCGCCTATTAGCATTGGATACTTTTTGCCAAACTCTGACCTTACCTGCTCAAGGGCCTGCTCGTACCTGGTATGGAATTCGCCTTCCGCCTTCTCGGTCATAAAGCGCCGGAGCGTGTGTTCGTTTTCAAACATCCGCAAGAAAATATGTTCAGGAAGCTTAAAAAGCCATCATTGCAAACGACCAGAAAAAGAGGAAAAAAGGGAGGCTTAGAGCCTTCCAAAGCCGGGCAATAAGCCCCTGAACCTTGCAAAGCCGATCACGGCTACAAGCGAAGCTGCCAGTATCAGTGCGGCAATAACTCCGAATTCAGGCACCACCGTTGCTCCCATTATTTCTACGCTGCTAACACCCTGCGGAACGATGAACCGGATGGTAGTCGAAGTGGACGTTGATTCCACTGGACTGAAGGATATAGTCTGGGAACCTGCCCTTACAGTGTGGATTCCATCGATCATTGTCTTTGGAAGCGTTAGCCATACCTCGCCGGCTCCGTCAAGTTCAACTTGTACCGACTCCTTTGGATTGATCTTGAAGGATGTTGCCGTTACGCTGGTTGATTCGCCACTAATGCTGTATGATACATCGTCCAGGGTGTACGATGCCGAGAACGGTTTCCTTGTTGGTTCTGCAAGGACTTTTTCACCCTGATAGGTAAGTATTGAAAGGGTGTCCAAGTTGAGCTGTCTTACCTCGTCTGGCAACGGGACGTAGTGGAGGTCGTCTGCAAACTCTTGGCCATCAGTAACGGCCCACTTGACAAAGTTTACAACTTCCCTGGCCTTTTCCATGGACGAGATCTGCGGGCTTGTTGAGAGTTCGTTGTAGAGCAGCAGGTATGAGAAGCTGGCTATCGGGTACGAGTCAGCCCCCGGCGCGTTGGTCATTGATACTGTTTCCCAGGATTCTTCGCCCCTTGGCAGTGTTGCTGCTGAAGCAGAAACGGCGGCCTGGGTTGATTCCAGCGATGGTTCAATAAAGTTGCCAGCCTGGTTCTGGATGTATGCATACTGCATGTTTGTTGTCAGGGCGTAAGCAAGCTCGACGTATCCAATTGTATACGCTGTTCCTCTGATTGCGTTGGCGACACCTTCATTGCCCGGTCCGGCGATGCCTGTCGGCCAGGCAACTGCTGTGCCCTTGCCAACCTTTTCATCCCATTCAGGGCTTACCTTTGACAGGTAGTCGGTCCAGACAAAGGTTGTTCCAGAGCCATCCGACCTGTGGACGACAACGATGTCCTTTGACGGCAGCGGAAGACTTGGATTGAGTTCCTTGATTTGCGGGTCGTCCCATTTCGTGATTTTACCCAAAAAGATATCAGCAAGAATCGGGCCTGTCAGTTTTAGACCCTTATCAGGGACGCCGATAACGTTGTAAGCTGCAACTACGGACCCTATTGTCTCGGGGATGTGGACTGCAGGGCCCGGCAGGGCGCTTCTCTGCGAAGAAGTCAGTGGGGCATCCGTAGCTCCAAAGTCGACGGTCTTTTCAGTGAATTGCCTAATGCCACCGCCGCTGCCAATCGATTGGTAGTTCAGGTTGACGTTAGGGTTTACTTTTTGATATTCAACGCGCCATGTATCGATCAGCGGAAAGGGAAAGGTTGCACCCGCTCCGTTGATGGTGATATTGGTTTGTGCGAATGCCTTTGCAGACATGATCACTGGAACAATTGATGCCAGTATTATGCCTGCAATAAGCAGTGTTTGAAGGGAATTCTTGAGAGACACAAGTTCAACAAAAGTTCATGCGGATTAAAGATTAGCCGATGTATTTTATAGAGCACGCAATAGGACTTTGCGGATATATGGTAATCATGGTTTCTATATAGTCCTACAATACAAGTATGCAATTGCTATCCCCCTAGTCATTTGGCTTAGCAAAAAAGATCTCTTTGAAAAAGTAAGCCAGTGCAGATACTATGATGGTTATCAGTACCTTTTCTACAAATTCCGTAAAGCTGCTGTTCATCCAAGCAGGCATAGATAGGAACCGGCATCCGTTGGCTTCGTACTCAAAGGTGATTTTGGATTCGATCATTTTTATACCCAAATTGGATAATCTTTCGATGTACGCTATTCCTTCTTTATCTTCGGTTGTTTTCAACCAGTATTCCTTCCAGAGTCTTGGATCAGAGGTGATGCCTGATCTGGATTTTTCATGTGTAAAATGATAAAGGATGTGTTCCGGTGCTCCTATCGGATCCGGTTCGGAGGAATTAATTTCAAGCTCTTGGTTCAGATTGTTGGCTTCGTCTTCCAGAGGCAGGTCCTGCAGGGCAATCAGAACGGCATTGCTCATATTACTGGTGGTAATTTCGCTTATGATTCTTTCATAGAGTGCTACACGATATTGCGGTGCAATGCCTTTATGCTCTATTCCCAGAGCATCTAAAACATTTTTGCTTTTTATAATCCGGTCATCATTACATGCCGGATTTAGTAGACCATACGCTCCAGCATAGTGGAAGAGGAGAATGAATAGGGGAATGGCTAGAACTAGCAATATGCGGAGCTTTTTTGCCATCAGCAGAGCGGTAGCTTTACCTGAAGTTAATAAAGCCTGTTCATTTAGATCATAATGGATTTCACCATTTCATTTATCTTTGAATCAATGAGATTGTTGTAGTGTCCAGCTGGCTGACTCTCCATATAACAAGCGTCTTAATGTGATCAGAAACGTCTGCGCCGTGATCATTAACAAAAAGTCATTAGATTAAACGGATATCTAGAAATTCAAACTGCGAAAAGGTAAAAAAAGTTAGTGGGCTATTCACCCATTTAACTCACAGTTACAGTTGATGTTACTACCGGTGACAGTGTCGATGGGTTGAGCAGGTTGCCGAGCACGAATGTTCTAAGCTGGTAGGTTCCTGCGGCATCTGGCGTCCATGATAGCCCTATGTTCATTTCATCATCTGCGTTGATGGTGCCTGTCTGCCACTGCAGGTATACAGTAATTCCATCAGCATTTCTGACCTCTACCAGTACTACCGCCGGTTGTGGTTCATCGTTGTTGTTGGTAACTGTCGTGGATATGATTACCTGCGTGCCGGCAGTGACTTCAGTTATGCTAGTACCACGGATGTCCTTTAGCTCCGGCGATGTAGGTGTTGTTGTTTCGGTGCTTGACATCTGCCTGCCAACCGGTACCTGGATTTCAAAGTCCCTATCTGGATCGTCGATGTCCTCAATTCTTTCTGCATAGTCGGCCGGGAATTGGTCGTTGTATCGTATAGTAATAACATCACCGATTCTGACGTTCAGCGCATCGTTCTGGAAGTCTTCTACCAGCGGCACTTCGAACCGGAATATGCCGGTGTTTGTGCCGGTTTCGGTGGCGTCGAACCTCTCTCCGACAGGGTCTCTGTCAGAGAATACTTCGATGTCCTCGATTGTATCAAAAATGTCCGGGTCCGTGTCCGCGTCCAGGTCTTCGATTGTAACAACCATGATGTCGTTTGGAAGATAGGATTCTTTGTCTGTGGTTATGACTGGATCGACGGAAACGACGTTGATTATTATGCTTATGACATCTTTGCCGTCCGAACCGTGGTTTTCATCCTGGTACGTAATGGCGATCTTGTCTCCTGGTTCTGCCGGAAGGTCAACCTCGTCGCCATTAATTGTGAACTCAAAATTCGCATTCGCGTCTTTCTGTTCAGGGGTTATTGGGACCAAGGTCAGTGTAACTTCAAATACACCAGTATTGATTCCTGTTTCATCCATCTCAAAACCGCCCTCGCCAAGTTCAAGCCTGCTGTCTCCCACTTCATCGTTGTCGGTGCTTATCTCCAGCACATCAAAGTCAATCGTATCCTCCATGTTTGGATCGTCGTTCAAGTCGACATCAACCACTTGGATTGTGATTTCTGTCTGTGGGCCTACGATTCTTTCTGGATTGACTATGAGTGTTGCAGTACTTGAAGGCGGCAGTAGCGTCAGCTCGCGTTCTTCTAACTCTCCGCCACCTGATGAAACAGCGTCGATGTAGGTCATAATTACTTCGTCAACCACTTCCTCGTCGTCCAGAATGTCAAAGTCTTCGCCGACCTTCAATTTCTTTTGGAATACACCTGTGTTTGTGCCGGTTTCATCCAGCGTCTCGAATGTCGAGGCCAGTCCGTCTGGCTCGATCTCTATCTTGACCTGTTCTACGACGTCCCTGTCCTTGTTCTGGTCAGGATCGTTTACTGTGATGATTATCT
Organism: uncultured Nitrososphaera sp.; assembly: GCA_964556935.1. Taxonomy (GTDB): domain Archaea; phylum Thermoproteota; class Nitrososphaeria; order Nitrososphaerales; family Nitrososphaeraceae; genus Nitrososphaera. Next base: position 9,340 of record CAZKXR010000001.1, on the reverse strand, counting down.
CTTGTCCAGTAACTATTGTCCTTGAGTCGCTCGTTATCTTGCCGGCGTAACCCTTGAATACCGTGGAAGCTTCCTCGTTGTCACCGCCTACGCTGTATTCTGCAATAAGCTTGGCGTTTGCTAGGTCCTCCGGGTCCAGCCCACATGCATTGCCGGCAACATCAAGGGTCTTGTCGAATATTCCTGTGTTTGCACCTGTTTCTGTAAATGTCGTTGATCCGAATCCGGTGCATTCGGCGGCTATGTCGTCACCTGAAACAAGTACGCTGCCGTCCGCACCCTCGATATGGATGGTTAGTGCGTCAGCATCAGCCACCGGAGTAAGCGTCTTTGTTTCAACTGTCGAAGAGTCTTGATTCAGGCTTGGATCTGTGATGAGTAATTTGACTTTTGTCCTCTTGGCCACGATGTCTGCGTTTGTTTCTGGGTCAAATGTGAAAGGAAGGCCGAATTCGTTTATCTGCCATGCCACGTCCCTGTCAGGCTCACCTATGGTCAATCTTGCAGATGATTCAAGTGGTGATTCCAGCAGATTGTCAAACCAGGTAAATTCTGTATTGTCTCCGTCATCCGTGGTTTCAGTCGAAGCCAGCAGTTCATATTCAAATTCCGCTGCAAATATTCCGGTGTTGTCTCCTGTCTCCTGGAATGATAGAATGATGTCTGCCACCGGGTTGGTGTTGGTTGCGTCGTCTCCATTGACTATAGAATCCAGCTCAAGATCTCCGATTATGACGCCGTTGAATTCCACGTCTTCGACTGTCAGCATGCCATCGTCAAAAGAGCCCGCCGGAATGATCAATTCGAACGTATCAACGGATTCAGCATCGTCATTCAGGTCTTGGTCTGCCAGAACCAAGTAGACCTTGTCCTGGGCCCCTATTCTAGTCTGCCCCAGTGAAAGTACTGGTAGAGTGTTTGCAGCAGTCTTTCCCTTGAACTGAATTTCCTTGGCTTCGTTGCCGGCAACGCCGTCCATGTTTACATTAAGGTCAGCCGCGTCGTCCGGTGAAAGGTCTGCATATTTTACCAAGATGTCAGATTTCGCGCTTGCAGCAGAATCAATCTGGACTATACCGTCGTTGGTCACGGCGGTATCTATTGTAACTTCAATTAAGTTGTCAGGGGTATCCGGAACAAATAATCCAGTGTTGGTACCGGTTTCTATAAGGTCAATTGTGTTATCGTTTGCAGGAGTGCGGGCAAGGGAATCTGAATCGTCTGTACTGCCGCTTGACAGATCTGCAACCAGTGCATCAATTATTCTGTCTTTTACCTTGGAATCCAGGTTCCTGTCGGGGTCATTGACCTTGACCGTCAGCTCGCTTCTTGGAGAAGCAGGGTTTGTTACTTCCTGCAGTATGCCGTCGCCATTGTCGACAAGGACGGATCTGGACACGTCGTCTGTTCCTTCAAATCCAGCTGCCGTACCATAAAACGGATCGTTTGGATACGCGTCAAAGTCCTGAAGTCTGATTACCACTGATTTCGGGGTATCGGCGGCATCGATTCCAAGCACGTCCTCCACGGACAGCTTTACTTCATACCTGCTTGAATTGTCGGTTGTTTCGCTAAAGTCTATCCCGGCATCGAATATGATTTGACCGAGGTTATCGTCTGGAACACCAGCAAAGGTCATTGTCAGCGCGTCTGTTGTCCCGTCAAAGTTTAGTTCATCTCTTCCTGTCGGATCATTGTTCGAATCCTGATCTTCGATGGTCAGATAGATAAAGCCATCAGAGCCCACAGCAGTCCTGTCCAGCGAGAGTGCTGCCTTTTGGTTCTGGTACGTCAAGATCATGGAGGTGTCTTCGTATGTTATCTGAATTGTGGCTCCCTCGTTAAGCGAAATGCCGTCATCTGCGCCGTCAAAAGCATCGTTCTCCGTATCGGTGCCGATGTCAACATCTCCGTCTTCTCCAATAAAGATCAGCTGGGAGTCAGAACCAAATTCAGGGTCATCCAGCTGGCCCACTGTAACGTCATCGTCGGCTGTAATGTAAAACACGAATTTACCTGAATCTCCTATCTCGGCTGAAATGTCAGCAGCATCGTCCCCAACGGTTACATCCTCGACCACGCGGGTGCCGCCGCTGCTTACATCAAACGTTACTGTGATTTCATCTTCTTCTCCTGGGTCGTTGTTGTCCTCCAGCGTATCATCCGTGATTGTGATTTCAACCACGTTGGCGCCAAAGAAAGTTGTCTTTGATGGTGTAATGGTCTCCCCTACTGCTTCAGCCTTTTGCAGCCCGAAATTTCCATCCATGGCTGCAAAACTAATAATGCTTAGCGAGAGCAAGGCTACCAAACCTAGAGTCTTGATTCTCTCTCCGGACATGTGATATTTCGAACCTTGCGTTCTTTGTTTTGAATTTAGATATTGCCGATGTTGATCATATAGTGAAAAATTGAATACGCGCCGCCGAGTAGATCATTGTTACCAATTTAGAAACTGTGGGCGCAGTTTGTGGGTACATGTTTCGCGTAGTCTTCGTCCCTCATTCAGAATAACTGCTGTAGAATTTTCTTTATTCAGTGACCCTATGTCCGCCATCGTTTTCATCCTGGTACAGCAGAGGAAGTTTGATGGTTAGTCTTCACAGACTTGTATTGATGAGCGGAAATATGCAGAAAGCTGCAACAGAAAAGAATACTAATTGCTTGCGACCAATCTACTCTGTATGAGCGCTACCAGCAACAAGTCAAGGATATTGATATTTATCATGATTGCCATCTCGCTGGTATTCTTTATCGCTAGCTTTATGGCTGCAGCATTCAATAATAGAACAAGCCCCGCAGGCGACGTTACGGGAGAGGGCTCCTTGGCGGACTGCATCGTTGTGCGCACGGCAGAAAGAATGTTTGCCGAATGCTTACCCTGAGCAGGCGCGGCAGATAACTTCTCGCTTGATAAGGCCCTTCTTCTGAGAGCAGTTGTTGCAAACTTTGCGGTTGCACACGCTGCATACGCCGCTATGGCCCCGGCATGCAGGCAGGCCACAAATCTCGCATTTCATGCTGTGTTCTACGCAAAAGCTGGAATTGCATATGCTGCAGAGCGCGCGATGTTCCCTGCAGGCTGGCTCAAGGCAGGTCTTGCAATAGGCAAGGTGGCTGTTGCAAAGCAGGTTGCCACAGCTGCAGACAGAGCCTTCCTCCAGGGCGATAGAGCAGGACGAACACCGGCCCCAGGTGCCAGCGCCGATGTATGCGCTCCATTTCACGTCGCCGTAATGCTCCCTTGTATCGTTTACCAGTATCTTTGCGCGATACATGGTTTCCACGATCCATCCTGTGACACCAAAGCTTGACTTGCTGCTGACGTTTGCCAGGGCCTGATGGAACCTTTCCTTTTCATCCTGCTCTACCTGCCGTATTTTTTCTTCGAATACCTTTCTGTCTGTGCGCAGCTGCTCTATCTTGCGCCTAGTTGAAAGGATCTTTTGCTTTGTCGTCTCTATCTTGTTCTGTGTGGAAATCAGGCGTGACTTGGACTTTTTTTCTTTCTTTAGCTCCTTGTAGAGTTTTTCGTACTCTTTTACAGAGTCGGCATCCGCGTTCAACGCTGCCTGCAGCTTGGCGACGGCCGCATCGATGTCTGCGATTTTTGCTTTCGGCTTTTGCTGGCCGGCAGCGATCCTTTCGTTCCTTGCTTCTTCCATTATTATGTCGAATTTGCTCTGCAGGTCGCTTTTCATTTCGCTTGCCTTTTTCTCGATCTCGCCCTTCCACAGCTCGGCGTCTTTTCGCGCCTGTGCCGGGACGCTGCGCCGCGAAGTCAGCGTATGCTCTGGCAGTTTGACAAGCTGGCCGTCAAGGGCGGCAAGTTCTTCCATCTTTTCAAGCGTCTGTTTTGCAAAAGTCTTCTCAGAGACAGACATTTTTAGCTCAAAAACGGGATGGAACCTTTCTTCCTGCTCGACCGATAGTACTTTTAGCGATTTCAGATTGTTCCCAAGCCGGATAAAGCTTGCAAGATTGTTTGGCTCAAATCGCTTCTCAAGCAGGATAAACGATTCATGCTTTTCTGCTGGCAGAGCAGGCTCCTCGGCAATCATTGGTGGCTTTGATTTGGGCAAAGAATGCCTTGTTTCCTGTTGCTCTTGTCTTTTGCCGCTTTCGATTGCTAGTTTGTTTTTGAATTCCGCCATCAGCTCCGATATCTCGCTGTTCTCAAGGGGGCCGCGGTGATAAGTTAGCGGCCACCTTGACTTTATGACCCCTCTAAACTTGGGGTCAAAAATATTGCAGAAAAACTCTCCGGCCTTGAGCAGGGGGATCTCCCTTTCAGCAAAGGAGTCGAGTTCCAGTCCGACGCTCACCCGCTGTATATCACGCTGGGCTCCAAGCCTGCCTATAAAACGCACATTGGCGTTGGATATCACCTTGTAATCCAGGTCGATGGCGTTCTGGCTTGCCAGGACAAGCCCCAGCCCAAAAGCCCGGGCCTGCTTTATCAGCAAGAGCAGCAGCTTCTTTGACCGCGGTTCGCGGACCGGCGGGCAGTAGCCGGCTATCTCATCAAAGTAAAGCAGGTATCGCAGGGTTTGCGCGCTCCCCTGCTTTATGAGCCACTGGAACAGCTGCTGCAGCACCAGCTCTACAAAAAGGTGCTTTTCCTGCTCGGACTGGATGTTGCGCAGGTCCAGCACGTTGACTGCGGACCCCTGCATCAGTTCTGAAAAGTTGAAAGGTTCTGCCGAGGACCACGCCCTCAGCTTCGGGTCTGACAAAAGCAGATTTATCCTTGTTGTCAGGTTCCTCCTTTCCCTGTCTCCTACTACACGGGAAACCGGAAGCGAGCCAACCAGATCTATTGGCGGATTTTCTATTCGCCGGATAAGATCCTCCACCGTCAGGCTCTGTCCGTTTTTCCACGCATCTTCCAAAAGCGCCGATACGAAAGTGATCTCTTTTCTCTCACTTTCCCCGTAACCGGCCAGGCGGAGCAGGTTGTACGACACCAGATCCAGCAGGTCAGCCGCAGACGAAGGGTCGCTTTCCAGAAGACTTGCAAAATCCTTTGGAGCAGAAAGGTCCGGCGAAATTCCGATGGAAAGGCCTGCAGACGACTTGGGAGTAAATATCCTGACTGTGACATTGGCAAAGTCGTGGGCGGACTTGGGGTCTACAGAAAACTCTCCCATCTTGTCGGCGTATGTCTTTTGCAGATTTTTTGCATACTCGTTTCTGTCAACCTTCAATGCATCGGCTTCCCTTGCTGACCATCTGGAGAAATCAAAGTTGGCAGACTTGAAGGCCAGATTGCCGATGTCCCCCTTCGGGTCGATGGCAAACGTTGGGATGCCCTGTAGTGCTGCCTCTTCCACAATGACCTTTGAGAGCACTGTCTTGCCAGACCCCGTTGCGCCGATTATTATGGCATGCTTGGTGAGCAGCTGGCTGTCGATCTCGAACCTTGTCCGGCCGGTCTGACCTACGTGAAACTTGGGCATCCGGATTCTTCCCGCAGAAACATGTTAAAAGTGCTGTGGATTAAGTTTTGAAAAACAGTATCACTTCGCCAGTCTTTTTCCGCTGCACGCGCAAAAGTTTCAGTTTGATGCCCTTTGAGATCCTGTCAAAGCCAAAGCCTTCCACCACCGTGGGGGCAAGCCGGCCGCCAACGATCTTTGGCGCGATGGTGACTATCAGCTCATCTGCAAGCCCTAGATTCAGCACGGACCAGTTCAGTTCGCCTCCCCCTTCCACAAGCACCTTCTTGAACCCCATCTTGCGGAGACTGTCAAAGATAGCCTCAAGATCAACGGTGTCTTTGCCGGCGACAAGAACCTGTGCTCCGGCCTCCCTTACTCTGCGTATGTTTTCTTCGGATGCCTTTTTTGCCACCGCCACGATGGTTCTTATCCTGTCGGCAGTACGAAGAATCTGCGATTCGCTTGGTATCCTGCCGCTGCTGTCTATGACCACCCTTGCAGGATTCTTGCCCTTCACCAGTCTGACAGTCAGAAGCGGATCGTCGGCTAGAACCGTGGTTATGCCAACAACAACTGCATCCGAATCCGACCGGAGCTTGTGGACTCGTTTTAGATCTTCCCTTGAAGATATGCCAGAGTCGCCGGCGACAGTTGCAATCTTGCCGTCAACTGTCATCGCGGCGTTGATGATCACTTTCAAAATCTGGCCAGCCTCCTGCCTGCCTTGACAAACCTGCCGTCTATCATCACGGCTGCGATGGAATCCTGACTTGCCCTGTGCACCAAAGCTGCGTAAAGGTCATGAACTGGAAAGAGATCGATGTGCCCTTTGTCGATGAAAATCAGATCCGCTGCACGGCCTGCCTGTATGCAGCCGCTGTTCAGCCGGAGCATTTTTGCGGCATTAACCGTTGCCATCTTTATGATATCCCGCGGATCTATGAACTGCCCGGTAGCATGGGTTACCTTCCAGATGTAGTCCATCTCTCGAAAGATATCCGGGGAATTGAGCATGACATTGTCAGTACCTATGGCCACCGTGCAGCCCAAGTTCAGCATGGTGGCGACTCTTGGCACGCCGGCGCCAAGAACGCCGTTTGCCCGCGGGCAGACTACGACGCCGGCTTTTTCCGCCACAAGGGCGATCTCCTCGTCCGTTGCGTTGGTCATGTGAACAACGATGTCCGGCTTTAGATGCTGCATTACCCTTTCAACTTCGCTTCTGCCTGTGCGAGACTTTGAGAACTCCACCGTATCCCTTGATTCGGCGGCGTGCACAGCCACAAGCTTGCTGCCAGCCAATTGCCTGTACTGGACGAGCGCCGCATCCGTGTTTTCATTGGCGCCGCTGATCCCAAAGCCGTCCGCTAGATTCAGGACTTGCTTTGCCTTTTCCTGCGTTTCATGCGGCAGTCCATCATTTTTGTCTGGCTCGCTGTAATGCTCGGCCCTGCCAAGGGCTATGCATTTGATTGGAAGCCCGGCGATCGATTCTTTGAGCAGGCTGATGCCAGCTGGCCCGCCCTCCCGGAAATCTGCAAAGGCTGCTATACCCTTTTGCATCATGGATATGGCTGAATTCCGTATGAACGCCTTGAGATGCTCCGGCCTGCTTTTTTCCAGGATCTTTTTCTTTGCTCCTAAAACCGGATGGACCTGCGCGTCAAGTTTCCTGCCAGCCGCGATGTCCTTTCCAATAGAATCAGCAATGTGTGTATGGGCGTTGATAAAGGCCGGCAGAACCAAAAACCCGCTTCCGTCCAGCTTTTTGCTGGCCCGCTTGCCAGAACTGCCCGTGCCGACATCCTTTATGGTGCCGTCGCTTATCTCCAGATACCCGTGAATGTATTCCAGATCAGTCCCCAGAAGGATGTCGGCGTTTTCGATGACTATGGACATCGTATTTCGTATATGGTCTGGATCTTGCCCTCATCGCGCAGGTCCCTAATGGTGTCAAGCGCCTTGGTGGCGGCTTCGGCAGCCTTTCTGCCGGTCCTGCCAATACCAATGCCGCAGTTCAGCTTGATGCCGGTGGCCGACGTGACCTTCTTGATGACTTCATCGGCCTGCTCCTTTGTCACGCCGTTTGAAATCACCATAAAGTTGTCGCCGCCCAGAAAGAAGGATATTGCATCATGCTTCAGGAACTCCTCTGTCAGATAGCTGTAGATCTTCATGACCAGCACCGTCACTTCATACGGCGACAGCCGCGTACTGAGCTTGGTCGAGCTGTCAACATCGATGTGCATTATCTGCGCCAAGAGATCTTCTGCGTGATCGCCTGAACCAAAGATCCTTGCCTGCTCGTCGATAAACCTGCCTTCTTGTCTGGCCCTGTACGCGTTCATGCTGGCCTCAAACGCGGTCCTGCCCATGCCTATGGCCATGGACATCTTCAGGTCCTTGTACAGTGCTGCAAGCTCGTGCTGTATCTCGGCGTGGGACGCTGCGGAGAGGCCGTTGGTTACTGCAAAGTACTCGTCAAAGCGGTTGAAATAGACCAGGCTGTTTCTTTCAGTAAACAGGCGCTGCACGTCGTGGTATATCCGCGCCTGCAGCATCTGGAGCTGGCCTTCCCGGTCGCTTCCAAGCGTCAGCGTCCAGGGGCCGTACCCCTCAATTCGGATTATTGTCAGCTGAATCATTGATTATCACTGTTCCCTTTGCCACGGATTTTTCTAGCTTTCTTATCCGCAAAGCCATGTTAAAAGCAGCGTTGACTGCGCGGATGGGCACGATCTCTGCGCGGTCCTTGGCCTGCTCTGTTGTCATGCCCGGCCCGGTAACCCCCAAGGTGACCGGCTTGCCGTACTTTAACGACAGGTCTGCCATCAGACGCGCGGCATTTTCAGCGACGATGTCATCGTGGCGTGTATCACCCTTTATCACTGCGCCAAGGGTGACGACGGCGTCGACGTTTCTCTTCTTCAGCAGGCCCTCGACGGCAAGAGACATGTCAAACGAGCCGGGCACGTAAAAGACGTAGCTTAGTTTTGCACCCAGCTTTGCCGCCTGCTCCTTGGCTTTTTCCAGCATGCGGAAGGTAATTTCTCTGTTAAACTCTGATACCACTATTGCCAGCTCTATCAATTGTTTTTATGCCACCTTGGCTTTCTGGTGAGCTTCCTTAAGTTCGCTTGCCTCTACAAGCTGGATGCCGGATCTTTTTGCGTATTCTTGAGCCCTGTCGATGGAAAGCGCGCGGTGTGTCGTCGAGTCCATCATCTCGCATATGGCGACTGCCGGCGTCATTCCTGCAAGCTTCATCAAATAGATGCAAAGCTCCGTATGGCCCATCCGCTCTTCCAGCAGTCTTTTGGATGCTATCAGTATCGGCACATGGCCTGGCGCGCGGAAATTATTGGCGAACTCGGCAACGCCGCCGTTATCGATATTCTTGCAGACCTTGGCCATCTCCGAGATGGTCAGCGCCCGGTCCAAGTCGGTGATGCCGGTAAAAGTAGACCGGTGGTTTACAGAAACAGAAAACGACGGCTTGTCGCCGTACGCGGATCTGCCCTGAACCAGCTTGGCAAACACGGGGTTGACGTTGCCCACGCCGGCTATAATGTCATGCATGTACAGCAATCCCAGCTTGGTGGTTATTTCGTGCGCAACGGCCAGGCAGAGAAGGCCGCCGGCATCCTCCCTCATGGCGGCGATGTGATGCGGCTTGACGTGTTCTGCGGCCACCACCATGTCTATTTCGTTTTCGCGCCCCTTGTCGTCGTGGACCAGCACAAACCTGCCGGCCTTCAGGGCGGATATTGCATAAGACAGTGACAACAAGAGACTCTCAAAGTCCAAGTTATTAAAACATTACTAAAAATATAGTTGTTACAATTATTTTGGTAGAGATTTAGCCACATACTTGCTGAGAACGTCTGTCTCGATGTTGA